>JAAXID010000067.1 GCA_012270545.1 Anaerolineae bacterium
TATGGCGAGCATCCCAGCGAGCTAGGGAAAGGCAGCTAAATGCGCGCGAATACGCAGTTTAAGCCAGAGAAACGCCACGCCGACAGGGCTTGAGAGGAGCAATTGAGCACAGGTTGGGCGCCAGTCAGCTAATATCAATCAAGCCTTGTAGGGGCGAGCCTCGGGTCGCCCGTTCTGTACCCTCTGAACCCTCGGTGTACTCGGTGGTAAAAGTCGCACCGACGGTCAGTGTCTACGCGACCTACGCGCGCCGGTGGGCTGCCCCTGCATTTATGATCAGGCGGGATCGCTCTGCAGGACCTCGATCGTGAGCTCCTCCAGCTGCGGGATGACATGGCGCGCTTCGTGTTGCAGCGCGCGCACGATCTCTCCGTTCGCTTCCAGCGTGGTATCGGCGGGCACGGCGACTTTCATCACCCCATACATGCGATGGCCGACCCAGCGCAGCCGCAGCGTCAGCACCTCGTCGACGCCGGCGACGCCGCGCGCGTGATCCTCCATGTGCTCGACCAAATGAGGATCGACCGCGTCCATCATGCGATACCAGATCGCCTTGATCGCCTTCCAGGTGATGCCGACGATGGCGATGCCGATGACCACGCCAACAATAGGATCGAGGATGGGGATGCCGATCAGCGTGCCGACCACGGCGATGAGCACGGCCAGCGAGGTCAAGCCATCGATGAGAGCGTGCTGGCCATCGGCGATCATGGCGTCGGAGCCGATGCGCCGGCCGACGCGTATCTGCATCAGCGCGACCAGCTCGTTGCCAATGAAACCGACTAACGCTGCCAGCGCGATCCATTCCAGATTCTCCAATGGCAGCGGATTGAGCAGACGCTGGACGGACTCATAGATGATATAAGCGGCGCTGAAGCCGATGGAGATGACGATGAAGACGCCGGCGATGTCTTCCAGGCGGCCATAACCATAGGTATAGCGCTTGTTAGCGGCGCGGCGGGCGACATAGAAAGCGAAGAGCAGTGGAATCGAATTGAGGGCGTCGCCCAAGTTGTGCACGGTATCGGCGAGCAAGGCGACGCTGCCGCTGGCGATGTAGATGACGATCTGCAAGGCGGTGGTCAAACCGAGGGCGACGAGGGCGATCCAGACGGTGCGGACGGCCAGCCGGTTATCGAGGAAGGCGCGGTCAGCGGCGAGATCATGGTGGCCGTGGTCATGAGTGAAGCCGGGCAGGTGGAGCGCCTGCCCGAATTTGACGAGGATGTTGCCGCTGTGATGGTGATGATGGTGGCTGTGATCGTGACTATGCGCCATCGGCGTCGGTCTGCATTGGTCTACACTGGCTTAGCGAGAATGTGGCTACGTGGCGCGCTGATCAACAGCCAACACAGTCACCGCCTACGTTGTCGCTGAAGCTGTTGCCGCTTTGTTCCACTGTGCCCGCAAAGACGGTGATCGCCCCGCCTCCGTCTTCAGCCGCTTTGTTGCCAGTGAACTGCGAATCGCTGACATGCGCCGTGCCGTTAAAAACCTGCAGCGCGCCGCCGCCTTGCTCCGCAGTGTTGCCATCGAAGCTGCTGTTGCTCACGCTGACCACGCTGAAGGCCGAACCTATCGCGCCGCCGTTCGCCGCCATATTGCCGCTGAATACGCTGTCGGTGATAATAATTTCGCTGTCCCAGCTATCCAGTACGCCGCCATAGGCCTCGGCTACATTGTCCGTGAAATGGCTGTTAACCAGTTCCAGCCGGCTGCCGCGGTTGACCAAGATGGCGCCACCGCTCTTGCTCCTGCCGGTCGTGCCATCGACGAAGGTGAAGCTGACCTCGTTGTGGGCCAGCGCCCCCGTCAGATGGATGTTTTGCAGGGTAAGCGCGCCGCCCATATCGACATAAAAGATGCGGAACTGCTCGTCCCCGCTGATGCTATGACCCCCGCCTTCAATGGTGATGGCGGAGAGGATACGCGGCAGTTCTCCTGTCAGGGTGATGTCGGCGGTAAGCGTGATGAGGTCGGCACCGTCGCCGGCTGGGCAGGCGCCGCGCTCTTCGTCAGCGTTGGCGGCTCTAACGGCATCGGCGAGGGTGCAGGTTTCATCCAGCGTGTAGTCGGTCGCGTATATTGGCGCGAAGCATAGGAGCAAAATAAGGGTTAGTAAGAAGTACCGCATGGTTAGCCTCCATAGTTATATTTATCTGTTTATGATACCACATTTTTGCCGGTCATACGCGCTTTGGTTCCGATCCCATCTCTCCGCACGTTGGCATCTATCGAAGCGATATCCTCGACATCGTCACCAGCCTTGCAACGCTCTTTGACGCATCGAGCTCCATGATATACTGTAAGCGAACAGGGGGATTCATGGCCGCAGAGAGTTTACAGAATCGGCTGCCGGCGCTGGAGAAATCAGTTGCGCGTCCCGAAGGCGCCTATGAACATGTGGCGGCGAGATCGGCATGGCTGTGATAATGAGTGAAACCGGGCAGGTGGAGAGCCTGCCCGAATTTGACGAGGATGTCGCCGCTGTGATAGTGATGATGGTGGCTGTGATCGTGACTATGCGCCATCGGCGTCGGTCTGCATTGCTCTACATTGGCTTAGCGAAACATAGGAAATGTGGCGCGCTGATCAACAGCCAGCGCAGTCACCGCCTATGTTGTCGCTGAAGGTATTGCCGCTTTGTTCCACCGTGCCCCTAAAGACGGTGATCGCCCCGCCATTACGCGCTGCTACATTCCCAATGAACTGCGAATCGGTGACATACGCTGTGCTGTTAAACACCTGCAGCGCGCCGCCGTCGTCCCTCACACGGTTGCCCTCGAAAGTGCTATTGCTGATGGTGACCACGCTTAAGGCCGAAGCTATCGCGCCGCCATCCTCCGCCTTATTGCCGCTGAATACGCTGTCGCTGACAATAACTTCGCTGTCCCAGGCATCCAGTACGCCGCCAAAGTCCGCCGCCGCATTGTCGGTGAAACGGCTGTTGATCAGTTCCAGCCGGCTGCCGCGGTTGACCAGGATGGCGCCGCCGCTCTTGCTATAGTCGGTCGAGCCCCAGACGCTGATGAAGCTGACCTCGTTGTGAGCCCGCGCCTCCGTCAGATGGATGTTTTGCAAGGTAAGCGCGCCGCCCATATCGACATAAAAGACGCGCCATTCCCCATCCCCGCTGATGGTAAAGCCCGCGCCATCAATGGTGATGTCGGAGATGATGCGCGGCAGTTCTCCTGTCAGGGTGATGTCGGCGGTGAGCGTGATGAGGTCAGCGCCGTCGCCGGCTGGGCATTCGCCGCGCTCTGCGTCGGCGTTGGCAGCTCGAAGGGCATCGGCGAGGGTGCAGGTTTCATCCAGCGTGTAGTCGGTCGCGTATGCTGGCGCGAAGCATAGGAACAAAATAAGGGTTAGTAAGAAGTACCGCATGAGTATGCCTCCATAGTTATATTTGTGTTTATGATACCACATTTTTGTCTGTCATACGCGCTTTGGTTTCGCCCCCCTGGCCTGGAAGCGCATAGATTGACAGCTTTGAGCCTACTTGATATATTGAGGGCGAAGGGGAGGAACTATGGTGACACAGAGTTTGGAAAGCCGGCTGCCGCCACTGGAGAAGTCAGTTGCGCGTCTCGAAGGCGCGTATGAACATGTGGCGACAAAAGCCGATCTGGCTGACGTAAGAACTGAAATCGCAACATTAGCTGCCCGAGTCCAACTGTTGCAGTGGATCACCGGCATCGGTTTCACCGTCATCGCCGGTCTGCTCATCCATATGCTGGGATTAATCGCTTCGTAAAATTGCTTGCGATCTCTACAGCGAATCCGCCCTACCCCTCCCGCGCGTGCGCATCCATCGCCGCCACCGCCGCGATGGCGACGATATCCTCGACATCGTCGCCGGCTTGCAGGACGTGCACGGGCGCGCCCATGCCCAGCAAGATGGGACCGATGGCTTCAGCCTCCGTCAGGCGCGAGAGCAACTTATAGGAGATATTGGCCGCGTCCAAGTTGGGGAAGACGAGCACATTGGCATCGCGGACGCTGCTGAAGGGATAGCGCTCCTCGATGATATCGATGACGACGGCAGTATCGGCTTGCATCTCGCCATCGACCGTGATATCAGGGCGCCTGCCTCGCACGAGCTGAACGGCCCGCGCCACCTTGTCGCTCAACGGATGGGGCGTAGCGCCGAAGTTGGAGAAGGACAGCATCGCCACCCGTGGCTCGAGACCGAGCGTGAGAGCGAAATCATTGGCGAGGATGGCGATCTCGGAGAGCGTGTCGGCATCGGGATCGATATTGACGGTGGCGTCGCTGAACAGATAGCTGCGCCCATCGATGATCATCAGATAGACGCCGGCCGCGCGGGTGGCGCCTTCACGCGTGCCGAAGACTTGCAGCGCCGGCCGGATGACATCGGGATATTCGTAGGCGAGGCCGCTGACCATGGCATCGGCGTCGCCTTTGCTGACCATCAGCGAGGCGTAATAATTGCGCTGGCGGGCGAGCGAGCGCGCCTTGCCCCGGGTGAAGCCTTTGCGATGACGCAATTCGTATAGCAGGTCGCCGTAGTCGTCCAGATTATCGGCTTCGTAATGATCGAAGCAATTGGGCGCGTAATTCAAACCGAGGCTATCGATGGTGCGCTGGATGCGCGCCGGGCGGCCCAGCAGGATCGGCTCGCCGATGCCCTCATCGCGCACTTGCATGGCGGCACGGATGATCTTCGGCTCTTCGCCTTCGGGGAAGACGATGCGCTGCAACTGGCCCGCGCGGGCGCGATTGACGATGTTCTGCCGCACCTGGCGTCCGCTGCCCTGGCGGCTGATCAGCTCCTGCTTGTATTCCTCGAGGTCAATCTGGCGGCGGGCGACGCCGGACTGCATCGCCGCTTCCGCCACCGCCGGCGCCACCCAGAGTAGCACGCGCGGATCGAGTGGCTTCGGAATCAGATAATCTTTGCCGAACTTGATCGATTCTTCGCCATAAGCCAGCAAGACGCTATCGGGCACATCTTCATGCGCCAGTGCCGCCAGCGCGCGCGCGGCCGCCATCTTCATCTCCTCGTTGATGCCGGTGGCGTAGACATCGAGCGCGCCGCGGAAGATGAAAGGGAAGCCCAACACGTTGTTGACTTGATTGACGTAATCGCTGCGGCCCGTGCCGATGATGGCGTCGGGGCGCACCTCCAGCGCCAGCTCCGGCATGATTTCGGGCGTCGGATTGGCCAGCACGAAAAGCATCGGATCTGGCGCCATGCCCATGATCATCTCCGGCGTCACCGACCCGGCGATCGACAAGCCGATAAGCGCATCGGCTCCCTGCAAGGCATCCTGCAAAGTGCGCGCGCGGGTGGGGATGGCGAATTCGGTCTTGTATATATTCATATTGTCTTCGCGCTGATGGTGCAGCACGCCGCGCGAATCGAGCATGAGGATGTTTTCCCGGCCGACGCCCAGCGATTTGAAGAACTTGCCCGTGGCGATGGCGCTGGCGCCGGCGCCGTTGATGACGACTTTAATGTCTTCCATCTTCTTGCCAGTGATTTCCAGCGCATTGAGCAGAGCCGCGCCCGAGATGATGGCGGTGCCGTGCTGGTCGTCGTGGAAGACGGGGATGTCCAATTCCTCGATGAGCCGCTGCTCAATCTCGAAGCATTCGGGTGCTTTGATGTCTTCCAGATTAATGCCGCCGAAGGTAGGCGCCAGCGCCTTGCATACCTCGATGATCTCCTCGGTCTTGCGCGAGGTGATTTCGATATCGAAGACATCGACATCAGCGAATTTCTTGAAGAGCACGCCCTTGCCTTCCATCACCGGCTTGGAGGCCAGCGGACCGCGGTCGCCCAAGCCCAGGATGGCGCTGCCATTGGAGATGACGGCGACCAGATTGGCGCGCGCCGTCATCTCGAAGACTGCCAGCGGGTCCTTGTCGATTTCGAGCACCGCTTCGGCCACGCCGGGCGAGTAAGCCAGCGAGAGATGCAGTTGGCTATCGAGGGGTTTGGTCGGCGCGATCTGGATTTTGCCCGGTCGGCCGCGGCGGTGGTAATCGAGCGCTTCCTGGCGGGTGAAAGATGCCATGACGGTTATCTCCTCAGGAGATGCGTGAGCCTTTACAATATTTTACCGCATCTGTTGCCAACCCCACGAACCAAATGCTGACGCGGGAGTGGTGAATTGTGGATATGGCAACCAATAATTCTGTCTCAGGCAAACCTAGACGTAGGGGCGACTCTGTGAGTCGCCCGCATTGGCAAATACAGGCATCGGTCGATCCGAGGATCGCCCCTACAAGCTCAGGGCGAGCAAGAGTTGGATCAATGACATCACCACTCCCCTGACGCCCTATGGGCGACCACTCGTACAGGTGACCAAACGGATCTTCCTACGAGCGAGCAACCTGCTATGTCGGTGGTCAGTGTCTACGCGACTTGCGCGACCCGGTGGCT
>JAAXID010000094.1 GCA_012270545.1 Anaerolineae bacterium
TGGAACATCGCCAGTTGATTGGCGGCGAAGAGCTGATAGGGTCCCTGAAGCGCTGTGCCGGGCGCCGGCGCAACCTTGTGCTCGTTATAGAGCGCGCTCTGGAACTTCAAGGCGGCGATCGCTTCTTCTGAATTCAGCAGTGATTCGGTGCCGTCCGCGTTGAGCGTATCCCCACCCCAGGCGCGGATGAAGACGATCGATGTGAAGTAGGAGCCCTCCGGATCGACGAATCCCCAGATGCGCCGATCGGGGTCGGTCACCTCGATGGCGGCGGCGAGGAAGTCGTCCAGCGTCCAGGTTTCGTCCGGGTAATCGACGCCGGCCTCATCAAAGATGGTCTTGTTGAAGAACAAGCCGACGCGCCCGGGATGCGCCAGGATGGGGATCCCGTACAGTTTTCCATCCAGGTAGGCTGCTGAAATCGTCGCCGGATAATGCTCTTCCAGGTCATATCCCAGGCTTTCAACGATATCGTCTATCGGCGCGAGGACGCCGGTCGCCGCCAGCCGGAAGTAACCCTCAATGGACGATATCCAAATCACATCGCCCATCGTGCCGCCGGCCGCCAGCGTATTGATTTTCTGGAAGTATTCCGAGCCCGGGAAGTCTTCGATGACGACTTCGGCTTCGCCAGCCATGTCCTCATTGAAGCGTTCCGCCCAGAACCTCTGCGCGTCAGCCTGCCGGCCGCTGCGAGTATGTGAACGAATGGTGACGCCGTCCTGGGCGAAGGCGGGCAAGCCGGAAGCGAGCAAACCACCGGCGGCCAAACCGCCCGATGCCTTCAGGAAATCACGTCTACTAATTGGCCCTCTCATGTTCAAATCTCCTCAAAATATGACTCTTACAATAACTGCTTTTGTTACTTGAAATCTCGGTACAAGCCCTCCTCTCAGACGCTCTAGTTTTCGGACAAATACAAATACTATGTCCTCGCAGCCCGCCACGGTAATGAGATCACAGAGGCTGCGGATAGCTATATCGCGTGATTATGAATTCGCAAGAAAATCGACAAACCCGCAGGATTTCAGCTACAGTCATAGTGAATCAGCTCGCCTTTTTGGGTATGGTCACTCACCCCAACGCGCCTATAATCCTCGCATTGTCACGCAAAGGAGTTTAGTTCCCCTGGAGGATGCCACATGTCACTCGACGAGAAAGTCAAAGCGATGGGTATCGATATCGAAGACTTCAGTCCCTCGACCACGCTGGCGCCGGCGACGCGCATCGGCAACACCGTATACGTCTCAGGCCACGTCTCCACCGGTTACAGCGGCAAGCTCGGCCGCGATCTGGATGTGGAGACGGGCAAACAAGCCGCCCGCGTCTGCGCCATCGATCTGCTCAAAGCCGCTTACACCGTCACCGGCTCGGTCGAGAAGCTGCGCCTCCGCAAGCTGCTGGGCGCCGTCAACTCCATGCCCGAATTTACCGACCAGCATCTGGTGATCAACGGCGCGTCCGAGCTGTTCTGGGAGCTCTACGATGGCGAGCTGCATGCCCGCAGCGCCCTCGGTTTCGCTTCCCTGCCCAATGGCTTCGCCGTCGAAATCGAAGCCATTTTCGAAATCGTGGATTAACACCATTTGTAATCTACCTGGCGCCCCAGCCGATTTCGCCTTTCGATCAAATCGCCGCGACTTCACAGCGAAGTCCCTCCCTGATGCTTCGGGGAGGAATTTAGGGAGGGGTTGAAAGAATCGTGCTCGGACGCATCCTCAGCCCCATTCGCGCTTTCAACTCGCAGGCGCGTCTTTTCTTCGCCGTCATCGTCGGCTTGACAATCGTCGCCGACGGCCTCTATTCCGTGCTGCTCAATCTCTATCTGCTGCGCCTGGATTATGGCACCGAATTCATCGGGCTAGTGAACGCGGTCGGCCTGCTGACCTTCGGCTTGGCCAGCTTGCCGGCCGGCATCCTCGGCTCGCGCATGTCCACCACCGCGCTGATGAAGTTCGGCGCCGTCACCTGCCTTGTGGGCGGCGCGCTGTTTCCAATGGCGGAGTGGCTGCCGCCGGGCTGGCGCGAGGCGGGGCTGGTGGTGCCGCCCGCCTTGATGTTTGGCGGCTTCGCTTTCTTCTTCGTCAATGGCGCGCCCTTTCTGCTCAACGTGGTCGATAACGCCTATAAGAATCACGCCTTCGCCCTAAAAGCGGCGCATTGGTCCCTAGCTGGTTTCGCCGGCAGCCTCATCGGCGGGATACTGCCCGGCGTGATCGCCGGCCTGAATGGCTGGACGCTGGCTGATCCGCAGCCCTTCCGCATCACTTTTGCCCTGGCGACCGTCGTCCTGGCGCTGTCCGCCTTGCTCGCCCTGCGCATTCGTCCGCTGCCGCCGAGAGACGCGCCGACACCCCCCGAGTACGCCCAGGCGCGAAACGGCGCCGGCAATGGCTGGGCGGCATCGATACTGATGCTGATCGTCATCATGACCGTCATTCGCCTGTTCCAGGTCGCGGGCTCGGCGACGGCGATGGTCTACTTCAATGTTTATATGGACCAGCACCTGACGGTATCGACCGCGCTGATCGGCGCGATGGCCGCGATCGGTCGCTTGACCGGCGTGCCGACGGCGCTGCTAACGCCCTCTCTGGTAAAGCGCTGGGGCAACGTCAGGGTCGTCATCGGGTCATCCCTGGTGGCGACGCTCTGCCTCATACCGATGGCGCTGGTGGAGCATTGGCTGGCGGCCTCTTTTGGTTATATCGGCGCCATTGGCATGATGTCCGTACGCTACACCGCTTTCATCGTCTATATCCTCGACCTCGTGCCCAGAACGCACCAGGCGCTGATGGCGGGCACGGGCGAAGCGGCGGCCGGCATGAGCTTCGCCATGATGGCGTTAGGCGGCGGCTTTATTCTGTCGCTATTTGCCTTCCGCGATCTCTTCCTGCTGGGGACGCTCATTTCCTTCATCGGCACCGCGCTTTTCTGGCTCTACGTCTTCGTAAGCAAACCAAAGCGCAAGCTCAAGCCAGCGCTCTAAAGCCATCACGAACAGGTAAACGCTTTCTTGAAGGGACCAAGGATCGCCCGCGGCCGCCCTGTCGGGGCGTTCGCGCATGCTTTGCAAAAACCTATGTGCGCAGGGGTCAGCTGGTGGCTGCCCCGTCGCTCTCATATCCGCGCAGTTCCGCCGCTTCCAGCAGCGCGATCACATCGCTGCGGTCGGTTTCGTCCTCGAAATACGACTGCGCCAACTCCAGCGGCGTCCGTCCGTTTTCGCTTTCGCGCGCGCTCAAGTCCGCGCCTTGTTCCAAGAGGAAGCGCGGCACCTCAGTCAGCAGATGGTAAACGCCGATGTCCTGCGCCGCCTCGCTCAGGTCAGGCAACGGATCCATAAAGGCCTTGGGACCGAAGCAGATGGCAAAATGCAGCGGCGTGTAGCCATTGGCAGCGCCCGCGTTCACTGCGGCGCCATGGGCCAGCAAGGCTTCCATTACAGCGAGATGACCGCCCTGCCCCGCCAGATGTAGCGGGCTCAAGCCAGCGCCCAGGACGTGATCGTCCGCCGTGGCCGCCTGTGCCAGCCCGCCATCCTCAGCCAGTAATTCTCGCAGCCGCGCCAGATCCCCCATGATGCTCGCCCAGAAGACATCGACTTCCCAGTTGAGATGCCGCAGGAGATGCCGCGTCGCCTCGTAATTGCGGCGGTAGGCGATATCGCGCAGCGGCGTCGTAAGCCCATACTTGCCCGCTCGCTCATAAGGACGCAATGGATCGGCGCCATAATCCAGGTAGAACTGAATCGTCTCCACATCGCGGCAGAATGAGAGCAGCGTGCTGGGGCCTGGCCCGATCTCGTTCACCAGCGCCGGATTTTCATCAAGCCGTTCTTTGACGCCCATCATATCACCCAGCCAGGCGCAAGCCCAGACATCGAGCTCGGCGCCTCGTTCCAGCAGAAAGTCAATCATGCCCAGCGCGGCGTATTCTGGCATGAAATCCGCCAGGTCGATGGCGTGAATCAAGGCGTTGAAGCGATATTTCTCGTCGCGCGCGTTGATATCGGCGCCATGCGCCAGCAGCAGATCGACGATGTCCTTGCGCCCGTGCATCACCGCCACGTGCAAGGCCAGGGCGTCCGAACCCCAGAGCGATGTGCGAACGTACCCGCTGGCACTCGCCAAGCGGCCGTCTTCGGCGAGCATGCGCTTGACGACCGCGCTGTCGCCCGCTTTCGCGGCATCAAATAGCCGCATGACATCCTCGGTGAATTGACTGTCCCGCGAGGGGCGCTGCGTTGATAAGTCGCTCAAATCCATCATCCTTTCCTTCATCAATTTGCGCGCATGATACAGGCGCGATTTGACCGTGCCGATCGGGATTTCCAGAAAGGCCGCGATCTCGTGCTGTCGGTAGTCGTTCATATAGTGCAGCAGGGTAACGGTGCGCTGCGCTTCGGGCAATGCCTCAAGCGCGGAGGCAACAGCGTCGGCCGCCGGCGAACGCTCCATACCGCTTCCCCGATCGCGCACGGCTATCTCGCCGACCTGCTCGAGCGAGACCAGCAGCGGTTCCGCAACCCGCAGCCGCCGATTGGCCTGTGAATACACAATCCGTCTGAACCAGCCGGGAAAGGCGGCCGCGTCACGCAGGTTAATCAAGCCATACCAGGCAGCGATGAAGGCCTCCTGCGCCGCGTCTTCCGCCTCCTGCCAATCGCCCAGTGCCGCGTAGGCATAGCCCACCGCCATATCCTGAAAGCGCCGCACCACTTCTTCAAAGGCATCGCTGTCACCTTTGCGCGCTGCCACAATCAGCCCGCTCAAATCTTCCATATGCGCTCCTTCCATTTTGCCTACACTCTAAAGAGCCTTTGCGGCGCAGGAAGGTTCAATTGATCCGCTGACGCGCTGGGATGCCGGCGAAACCGGGCCCGCTCCACTCCACGCTATCGTGATTTGCGCTCAATTGCTGATAGAGGCTGATGGCGATATCGTCAGCGCGCCAATCATAATCGGCCTGCGCCGCGAAGGGACTGTTGGCGGTGCGCGCCCCGCGGCTGCCATCGCCAATGGCGAAGGTATCGATGACGATGCGCTGGGCGCCCGTCTCCAGCAAGCGTTCAGCGAAGGCCTCCGAATACGGCAGGCAGGGCGATACCGCGATCTGCACCGGCGCTCCGCAAGCAACCGCCCGCTTCAGCGCGTCCAGCCGCCGCTCCACATGCGACTTCGTGGGACCATAGGGCAAGTCATGGCGATCGGTCTCGATCGTGATTCCCAGCCAGGCATAGGGCAGCGCCGCGATCAATTCGAGATCATCAACCACGGCCTGTCCGCGCGTCTGAATCAGCAGCAGGTCGAGATCATCATAGCGGGCGAAGACCTCCAGGCAGCGGCGCGTCAGGCGCAGCTTGCGCTCAATCGGCTGGTAGGGGTCGGTGACCGGACTCATGAAGATGCGCATGTCCCGGCGATTCCGCGCGCGAGAGAGCTGCGCCTCCAGCAGTTCCGGCGCATTCTCCTTGATGATCAGCGCGTCCCCCCAAGCCTCGCCCTTCCGCCGCCCGAAATACCAATTGGGCAGCATCTGCGCGTAACAATAGGCGCCGCAATAGAGCTTGCCGTAGCCGCAGCCAATCGCCCAGGACAAGCTGTGCGTGAAAGGGCACTCGCCCGATGTGAGGAAGCCGCGCTTCTGCGGCGTGAGGATAGATTTGGCTTGGATGGTGCGGATGTTCAATGATTGTCAACCAAGGGGACAAAGCACAACTGTTTCAAATCGCGGCAGTGCTAGGGCGGTGAAAGGCGCGCGGCACCTGCTGATATGCAAGTGCCGCCACTTATCAACTAAGGCAACAACATTAATGCGATGTATGGCTCTGATTGGAGTTCTCACAGATGTAATGGGTATGCTCGTGATTGTACGCGCTTGGAGGGTCGTGCGTATGGTCATCGTGCGCGTGCGTATGCGTGTAGGAATCGCTTGGCTGCGGGTCAGAGGGTGGACAATGAGCAGCAAAATCAACAATGCGCCAGCTAGAATTACTGCTGGTTTAATTGTCAAATGTAAAGACACGGTGATCCATCTCCTACTGACACATGCGGTATCATAGGCAAACGGCTGGTCATCTCGACATCATGGATGGCAAACATATCCCTTAAGTGTCAAATTTACAAGCGTTTGCGACTGATGCAGAGTGGTAAATTGTGGATACGGCAACCAATAATCCTGTCGCAGGAAAACCTAGATGTAAGGCTTGTCCGCTACTGGGTCGTGCTATCTGGTTATTTCTACCCCGGCCCCTCCTCGCCATCTCTATGGCGAGCACCCCAGCGAGCTAGGGAAGGGGAGCTATTCTCTGTGCATTCTGTAGAAA
>JAAXID010000161.1 GCA_012270545.1 Anaerolineae bacterium
GGCGTCGTGGATTCCAAACGTTTGTTCATCTCCGCCTCTATCAAGGGCATATCGCTCGCCACGAGTATCTTCGCGGCGACCAGCGCATCAATCAGCCGCTCAACATCGCGCCGGAGCAGCCGCCTTTCCCGCCAACCAAACTTCTTTCCACGACGCATCCGCTCCAAACGATCAATGGAATCGCGCGGAGCATCGCCCAAAAGACAGCTTAGCCAGTCATGCCGCAATGCAATATCTGCAAGTTGCAACTCATCGGCACGCGTCTTGGTTATCTGATTCTCATGAAACCTATACAGATAAAGCGCCTCAGACAAATTGGCGAATCTTGTCTGCCAGAATAGGCGCGAAAATAGCTCGTGATCAGGCATTATTATCCGTGATTGCTTGTATCCGCCAGCAGATATCAACGTTTCGCGCCGCGCCAAGAACGTAGCGCCCCCTACGGCTCTGATACCAAAACCCCAGCGCCAGACGATGAGAGCATGCTGCTGCGGGTATTCTCGAAAACTGGGGGCGGTCAAATCCTTTTTTACTTGCTGTACGCATGTGCCAACCAGGCCAATATCGGGATGGGATTGCAAGAAGTCCACCTGCTTCTCTAAACGCTGCGGCAGGCTGACATCATCGCAATCCATCACCGCGATGAACTCACCTCGGGACGCAGCGATACCGCTGTTCCTGGTTGGCCCCTCGCCTAAGTTGCGCTCGTGCTGAATCATACGGACACGTTCATCCCGTTCGGCGTAGTCACGGATAATTGCTACCGAGCCGTCAGTAGAACAGTCGTCCACTATAATGAGTTCCAGGTCGCTGAGTGTCTGCCCCAAGATGCTCTCAATCGCTTCAGCCAAGTAGCGTTCGCCGTTGTACACGGGCATAACGACTGACACCAATAATTGGGGGGGGGGGGTGAATGCCGGTCATATTAATTCTCCATTTTACGAGCCAAAACGATGCCGCCGCCAATGCAGAAACATCTGCCACAGACGCGGCGTCGTGGATTCCAAACGTTTGTTNNGGCATATCGCTCGCCACGAGTATCTTTGCGGCGACCAGCGCATCAATCAGTCGCTCAACATCGCGCCGGAGCAGTCGCCTTTCCCGCCAACCAATCTTTGTGCTATCTCGCAGCGGATTCAACCTAGTGATGGAAATGGGCTGATCCTCGCCGACAAGACGGTTCAGCCAGCGTTGCCACGTCACATCGGCTTCGCTCTTCTGCTCTTCGCGCATCGTCACGGATTTCTGATTGTCATGACATCGGTACAGATGAAGCGCCTCAGGCAAATTAGCGAATCTTGTCTTCCAAAGTAAGCGCGAATATAGTTCATGATCGTCCGAGATTCTCCGAGTATCTTCGTATCCACCAACGGAGATCAACATATTGCGTCGCGTCATAATCGTGGGACCGGCAACAGCGAATAATCCAAGACACCAGCGCAGGACGATGAGCGCATGCTGCTGCGGCACAGCGACTTTCACGCGTGTTGTCATATCTTCGAATAAGGATTGCATGCCCGTGCCAACCACACCAATAGCCGGATGCGATTGCAGGAAGTCCACCTGCTTCTCCAAGCGCTGCGGAAAGCTTATATCGTCACAATCCATCGCCGCAATGAACTCGCCACAGGAAGTGGCAATGCCACTGTTTCTGGCGGATGCCGAGCCTTTATTGCGCTCGTGCTGTACAAGTCGGACGCGCTCATCGCGTTTGGCACAATCGCGAATGATCCCCACCGAACTATCAGAGGAACAGTCATCGACAACCACAAGTTCCAGGCTGGTGAGCGTCTGCGCCAAAATGCTCTCAATCGTTTCAGCCAGGTACTTTTCGCCGTTGTACACCGGCATAACAACTGACACCAAAGGCGCGCGATTCCCTGTCAAACTAATCCGCCCTTTCCCGACCCAAAACGATGCCGCCGCCAATGCAGAAACATCTGCCACAGGCGTGGCGTCGCATTTTCTAAAAGACGGGCGAATTCCGCCTCCAGCAGCGGACGATCGACCGCATCCACACAGTTCGAGGCGATCAAGACGTCGGTCAACCGCGCGAGGTCGCGCCGCAGCTTTCGCCGCTCCAACCAGCTGTATTTCACGCCAAAGCGTAAGAGACCAATTCGATCCAATGACGCGGGCGACACATCGACTCCAATACGATGAAACCAGAGGCACCTAATGACTTGTGACTCATCGATATTTGCCTGACGATTGCTGAAGCTTTTATTGTCCTCGTGGTGACGGTACTGATAGAGCCGCTCCGGCAGAATGGCGAAGCGCGTTTTTGAGATAGCGCGTGCAAAAAATTCACTATCCTCGTTCGACACTGGCCAATTCGCATACGGTCCAACCGTCTCAAAAACTTCACGCCTCATCATTATCACAGCGCCGGGAATGTACTGGTTGAACAATAGATAGTTCAAGACGATTTGTGCATGGCACAAAGACATATCCTTGGCGGCAATTGGCTGCAAATCACGATCAACAGACTGGATGCAAGAGCCAACTAAACCGATCTCAGGATTTCCCTGTAGGAAGTCCACCTTTTTCCGCAGGCGCTCAGGCAGGCTGACGTCATCGCAATCCATCAGCGCGATGTATTCCCCGCGCGCTTCAGCGAAACCGCGATTTTGAGCGTTGGCTTGTCCGCTGTTTGTGTCCAGCTGGATGAGTCGTACACGCCCATCCCGCCCCTCGTATTCGCGGATGATCTTCGCCGAGCCATCCTGCGAGCCATCATCGACGATCAAGAATTCGAAATCGCTGAAGGTCTGCTTGATGATGCTCTCAATCGCTTCAGCCAAGTACTTTTCGCCGTTATATACAGGCATGACGACCGACACCAAGGGGGCGCGATTTCCAGTCAACCTAATCCGCCTTTTCCCGACCCGAAACGATGCCGCCGCCAATGCAGAAACATCTGCCACAGGCGTGGCGTCGTTCCTTCCAGACGACGCTGTATATGGGCGAAGACAAGTCCTCTGTCTCCTGGATCAATTATGCCAGCGGCGATCATGGCATCCAGGAGGCGCGCCATATCGCGAGCCGCTCTTCGCCTTTCGCGCCAGCCGAGCTTCTCGTCCCGGCGCATCCGTTCGAACCGAAGCAGCGCCTCTCGTGGCGCCTCGCCCCAAAGCCGCTTGAGCAGGCGCTCCCGCGGTTCCCTCGCTTGCTCCCTCAGCGCCGCGTCGCGCGTTTGATGATTCTGCGCCCCGTGCCGGCGATACAGCAGCAGCCGGTCTGGCAGATTGGCGAAGCGCGCCCGCCACATCAAGCGCGACCAAAGCTCTACATCGATCGCCGTGCGCCTTGACGGCTCGTAACCGCCGCCGGATTCGAGCAGCTCGCGCCGCAGCATGACAGTTGGATGGATAAGAAAGGAGCCAACGAACAAATTGAAGACAATGAGAGCATGTCGTTCCGGCAGATCAAAGCGAAAGAGGGTCCGCAAGTCTTCATCTACAGCCTGCGCGCCTGTGCCCAGCACACCGATCGCCGGATTGCTTTGCAAAAAGTCGACTTGCTTTTGCAAGCGCTGCGGCAGGCAGACATCGTCGCAATCCATTGCTGCTATGAAATGACCGCGCGAAAGGGCTGTGGCCTGATTTCGAACATCCGCCTGGCCAACGTTTTCTTCAAGGCGGAGGGAGCGAATCCGCCTATCACGTCTTTCATAGGAGCGGATGATCCCCGCCGAGCCATCTTGCGAGCCGTCATCGACGATAATGAACTCGAAGTCGCTGAAGGTCTGCGCCAAGATGCTTTCAATCGCCGCGGCGAGGTACTTCTCGCCATTGAATACCGGCATGATGACTGAAACCAGCGGCATGTTGCCTCCGCTACCATCTGAAGAGACGTTTCTGGCTCGATTGTATCATCAATGTCGCCGATATGACCGTCTGCGCTGCATCCGATACGACCGCTGGTCGTTGACAGCCGCATTCGGGCGTCGCTAAAATCTGATCAGAGAACTTAGATCAGAAGATCATCATGCCCGAACTCGACATCCGAACGGTTGGCGGCAACGGCAGTTTCGCCGACGTCATCGCCGCTGCGCCGCCGGAGATTCAAAGCCTTGCTCATGCCGCCCGCACGCTGCTGGCTGATGTCATGCCCGGCATCACCGAGGTGCCCTGGGCGCGGCAAAAGATAGCTGGTTATGGCATCGGGCCGAAGAAGATGTCGCAGCATTTCTGCTACATCGCGCCTTTCAAGAAACACCTCAACCTGGGCTTCATGTATGGCGCTCACCTGCCCGACCCACAAAATATGCTCGAGGGCAAAGGCGCCGACTTGCGGCATGTCAAGATTCGCAGCGCCGCCGACCTCGAGCAAGCGGGCTTGCGCGAGCTGATCGACGAGGCCAGCCGCTACCTGCCAAAGCTGAAATGAACTCACCCCGGTCAGACGCGTTGACGCAAGCGCTGCTGGACTTCAATGGCAAGAGCACCGACGTCCTCGAACGCTTCGCTGCCGCTCACCAGCCGGACAGGAGCCTGGTCGCGGAATTATGCGATTTCGCCGCCAGCGACGATCGCAATGTGCAAGCTGCCGCTACCTGGCTGCTCAAGCGTTTCGGCCTGACTGGCGCGGAGCTGTCTCCAGGGCAAAGTGAAACGCTGTTGCGCCTGTTGCTCCAGGAGACCAGTTGGCTTTCCCGCATACATGTTTTACAAATGATGGATACGCTTGTCGTGCCATCCTCGCTGGCTGCGCCCCTGATGACTGCGCTGGCCGCCCAAGCCAGCGGCGCCAACACCTTCATCCGCGCCTGGAGCGTCCATGGGGCTGCTGTGCTCGCCGATCAACATCCAGCATACCGCGATAGTGTCTTGGATCTGCTCGCCGCGGCCGAGCTGGATGCCGCTCCTTCGGTACGCGCGCGCATTCGACGGCTGCACAAGGAATTCACATGGTTGCGAGGATAACAACATTGCGGCGCCTGCTGCGCAGCCGTTTATTTTTCCACTGTTCTCTCAAGTACGTTATCCAATGATTCTTGAATGTCGTCGATCTTGTCGCTGTTTCTCTCAATCTTGGCTTCCAGCGACTGCCGGGTAAGATCGAGTTTGCTGTCAAGCGACTGCCGGGTGTCGTCAATTTTGGAATCCAGCAACTGTCGGGTGTCGTCGATTTTGGAATCCAGCGACTGACGCGTATCGTCGAATTTGTCGTTAAGTCTGTCGATTCTGGAGTCCAAAGAACGCCTAGTGTCATCAATCTTGGCCTCCAGGGATTGTCGGAAATCATCAATCTTGTCACTGTTCCTGTCTATCCTGCTGTCCAGCGACCGACGCGTTTCATCAATCTTGGCCTCCAGGGATTGTCGGAAATCGTCAATCTTGTCACCGTTCCTGTCTATCCTGCTGTCCAGCAACCGACGCGTTTCATCGATCTTGTTGTCCAGCGACTGACGCGTTTCATCGATCCTGTTGTCCAGCGACTGACGCGTTTCACCGATCCTGCTGTCCAGCGACTGACGCGTTTCATCGATCTTGTTGTCCAGCGACTGACGAACCTTCTCAATCTTTTCGTCGAGGACGCGATTGTAATAGACCAAGGTTGCGAAGAGTATTACGGTGCCCGCTATGGTAACGACAATTTCAGCGCCCAATGCCATCTAGAATCATGCCCTCGCAATGTCATCTAGCTATGCTTTTATCCTAGCGCAATTCGTGTAGAGCTACAAGCAATCAGGCCGGTGGGCGTTGCAAGTCCCGAATCTTGCCGAACAAGTCGCGGAAGATCGGATCGCGATGGATGAAGTTCACAACCCGCACCAGATGTCGCGAGCGGTCGACGCTCCAAGTTACCTGGTCGGTCAGCAACGGACTATGCACCAGATCGCTCGGCGCCCAATCGGGGTTGATCAGCCAGGCGATCGTTGAGATATCCCAGATCACACTGGAGGCGCCGAAGGAGTCCGGTCGATATTCCTGGAAGATCTGACAGAGATAATCGCCCACCCTGCTCGTTCCGCCGATGAACTCCCGCAGCTCGGCGAGCGTCGTCAAGAGATGCGACGTGACGCCATAACAAGGCACAACCACAAAAGGCGCGCCGCTGTCCAGCAGGACCTGCGCCGCCGGCACATCCTGAACCAGGTTGAATTCGCGTGTGTGCGGCCAGTTCAGATTGTGCCCGCCCAGCCAGACGACCACGATCTTCTTGATGATTTCCGGCGCCAGCAGCAGCGCCGATGCCACATTGGTGATCGCGCCGATGGCGACCACATAGAGCGGATCGTCATCGGGGCTCGCCAGCGCCTTGTCGATCAGGTCGCGGACGGCAGCGTTGTCCTGTGGCCTACGGTCGGCGCCGATGTATGCTGTCGAACCGCGAAACGCGAAGCCGTCAGCCGAATGCCCTAGAAAGTCGAGCAAGCGCAAGATTTCTTGGTAGCTCTTTTCCATGCCATCGCCCGGCCCTTTGGAGCGCGTGTTGTGAAAAGGCGCGGCGTAAATGGCTTCTACCGACATCTGTTCCGGCGAGAGCAGCGCATAGGTCAAGGCGAACTGGTCATCGATTTCGTTATAGGTATCGGTGTCGAGCACCATGCGCAGCTTGCGGCCCGGATGCTCCAAGCGGCTGATGCGAAAGGCCTCGCTCAATTCGGGAAAGGTCATCGTTAAACGTCCTCTTTCTGTTGAAAAGAAAACGAGCGGGCTTGCGACCCGCCCGTCTGTTCGAGCGATTATAGCGCCTTTGCGCCGCCTGAGGCAAAATCAGGGTGATGTGCCCGGCTTGAAATAAGACCTGCCGTGCGTCTGGTAAACCTCGGGATAGACGACAGCCGCATCGAGCCCGCTTTGCCCCGGCTCGAAATACTGCATCACCGTCACCACCGGCACGGGCCACTGATGCCACATATAGGCAGGGGTCCCCTCGGGCAGATCTGGGTTGTGACTCCCATAAGTGAAGTAGTAATGCCCTTGCGACAAGTCGATATCGGTCTTTTCCAGCGCTTCGACGATGGCGTTGGGATCGGTGAAACCGCCGGCCCGCTCCATCGCATCCGCCATCAGCCAGACGCTGTCATAGGCCTCCATGGCGAAGCTGACGAGAATGTCGCCGAAGTCCTCTTGATAGCGCGCGTCCAGGTCGGCCGCCAGCTCGTTGTACAGGCTCGGAATCGTGCCGACGCGATCGAAGGCGCAGTAGTTGCCATCGGGCACGGTCTTCCAGAATTGTTCCGATTGGAAAGCGAGATGATTGGTGACGCAGATCGTATCGGCGGTGGGCGCGATGCCGAGCTCCGCCATCTGCTGCGTCAGGTTATACGATGTCTCGCCACTCACCAGGATGCGAATGGCGTCGGGCAGCTGCGGTCGCGCGAACAAACGCGTCAGAATCGGCACGAAGTCTTCAGTACCCAATTCGATCTCCAACTGGTCGACCTGGACGCCAGCACGCTCCAGATGCGCCCGTTCGGCCGCCGCCGCCGGATGGCCGTAATCGGTATTCTCCAGGATGAGCACGACATCTTTGACCCCCTGCTCGACCAGCCAGTCGGTGACGATCTTGCCGACGATGGAGCTGGGCGGCGAAGTGCGGAAGACATAATCGACCCCTTCGCTTCTGCGCGGCGGATCGCCCTCATAGCCGACGTAACCAGCCGCGCTGATCAGATCATTCCGCGGATGGGCGTAGATCGTCGGCATCTTGTAGCGCTGCACCAAGCCCATCGTCGCCAGCCCCACCGCGCTGTGATAGAAGCCGACGATGCCGTGCACTTCATCCTGCAAGATCAGGCGCTCAACCACCAATTGACCGAATTCCGAAACACCTTCCGAATCGACGGTGATGACCTCCACGCGGTGATTGTCAGCGCCGATCCGCAGGCCACAGTCGTTGTTGATATCGGCGACCGCTTGCTGGAAGCCCCACTCCATGCCGATGCCGCCCGCCACGGAACCGGGCGCGGACAAGGGTACGACGCCGCCGATGCGAATGATCTCGTCGGCGAAGTTGCAATGGGTATCGGCGTAGACGGCGCCAGACAGGAGCGAAGCGATCAACAGCATAATGACAGCAGCGCGCGGCCACAGGCATTTCCACATCTTTTTTCCTCTCTGAGCTAAAGTGGCAACGCTATGTTAGAGTACAGCGTTACCGCCTACAATGCCAAAACGCGCTGTGCCCCGAGCTCAGCAAAAGGGAGAATGGATGCCACGTCTTTTCGTCGCCATCGACCTGCCGGAGGCAACCAAAGACCAAATCCTCAGCTTGCGCGAGGACGACCTGCCGCCCGGGCGCTGGCCGCGGCGCGCTGCCCTGCATCTGACCCTGCACTTCATCGGCGATGTGCCGGAAGGCGTGGCGCGCGCCTACCAACGTGTATTGGCAAATGTTGACGAACCCGCTTTCGACTTGCAGATTCAAGGCGTCGGACAATTCCCGATCAACGACCGACCGCGCGTCATCTGGGCCGGCGTGCAGAATATCCCCGCCCTGCGCGCGCTGCACGAGACGGTAGGGGCGGCGCTGGAGAGCGAGGGCTTCCGCCGCGAGCGGCGACGCTTCCACCCGCACATCACCCTGATGCGCTTCCGAAAACCGATCCGCCGCGGTCTCGCGAGCAAATGGCTGGAAGCGCATATCGACTTCTACGCCGAACCCTTTCGCGTCGAGCAGTTCATATTGTATGAAAGCGACCTTCAGCCGAGCGGCGCCGTATACACCAAGCGCGGCATGTATGCACTCAAAACCGGAACTTAATGTAGGGGCGATCTATCAGATCACCCGCCCGCCGACGTCAATCTAGCCGTTCATCCCCTCTCAACCCGCCTCCGCCTGCGGCAAGCGGTGCGCGCGCAGCAGCAATCCGCCGACAAAAATCATCGCGCCCATCGCCACAAAAGCGCCGACCAGCGAGGTCTCGGCGATGGCGGCGAAGAAGGGCGCGGCAAACGCGACAAACAGATTCAAGAACATATTGATGAGCGACAAGACGGTGGCGCGGTTCTTGCTCTCGATCAGCGCGTTCTGATAAGCCGAGAACAGCGGCGTCTTCATATCACTGAGGCCTAACATCAGAATCATGACGAGCACAGTGGCGGCTGGACCGGCGACGGCCGCCAGCAGCCAGTACATCGCGCCCGGCAGCAAAATGAGCAGGGCGATGGCGCGCCCCTGCCCCAGCCACTCCTCCACTTTGTAAGCGTAGCGCGTCGTGAAGGCGCCCAACAGGCTGCCGAGTGACAAGACGACCCCGGCCATGAAAGGCGCGGCATCGTTATCTATCAAATAGGGTGGACCTAGGGTGGTGATCAAAGACGATGTGATCGGCGTCGTGAAGACAATCAGCATCACCAGCCGGCGCAGGCGCTGATGATGGCGCAGCAGATGAACGCCATCGCGCAGCAGGCTCATGCTGCTCGTCGTGGCTTCTGAAGAATCATTCAGCGGCTCGCGCAGCGTCAGACAGACGAGCACGCCGACCAGCAGCGCGACGACTGTCAGGGCAATGGCGGGGATGAAGTTCTCGACAGCCGCATCGCCAATGATCAGCCCGCCGATGATCGGCGCGACGACGAAGGCAATCAGACTATAGCTGTTCACCCGCCCCATCGCCCGCTTCATTGCGTCTTCGCGCCCTTCTGGCGGCAAGCTGTCGTACACCAGCGCCTCCACCGCGCCCGAGGCGAAGGCGAAACCGATGCCAGCCAAGAACGCGATGAATACGTACCAGGCAAACGATTGGGCGAAGATGAAGATGAACTCGGCGCACATCAGCAGGACGGTTGAAGCGAAAATCGACCACTTGCGTCCAACCCGATCGGCCAGCACGCCGGTCGGCACTTCCATCAGGAAGATCGTGCCGATGAGGATCGACTCTATCAGGCTGATCTGCACCAGCGTCAAGCCGCGCGCCAGCAGCAGCAGCGCATAAGCGTGGATGTAGAGATGGAAGCGCTGACAGAACTTTATGACGATGACTTTGTTGATGTTGGCTGCGTACATGGCTTCAATCGGCAATGGCATGAAAGCGGACGTGATTATATCAGTGGTCCGCATTCTTTCTATCGTCCGCCTATAGGAATGAAACCGCAGTGCGGCTATACTCCTAGGAAAATCGTTCTGGCTGGAGAGACAGACATGCGCGAAAATCGAGTGCGGACGTTATGGGCTGAAGGGGTAGCGGTGATCAACGGCTGGCTACACAGCCCCAGCACCTGGTCGGCCGAGGTGATGGCGCATCAAGGCTGGGACAGCCTGGTCGTCGATATGCAGCACGGCCTAATGGGCATCGAAACGGCGATCCAGATGCTGCAAGTCATCTCGACCACCGACACCGTGCCGCTGGTGCGCGTCAACTGGAATACACCCGGCGACATCATGCGCCTGCTCGATGCCGGCGCTTATGGCGTCATCTGCCCGATGATCGAGACACGTGAAGAATGTGAAGCCTTCGTCGGCGCTTGCCGCTTCCCGCCGCTTGGTTACCGCAGCCTCGGTCCTACACGCGCGCGCGTCTACGCCGGCGAAGATTACGCCGAACAGGCCAACGACACCATCGTCACCCTGGCCATGATCGAAACAAAAGCCGGCTTCGACAATCGCGATGAGATCATGAGCGTCGAAGGGCTGGATTGCGTCTTCGTCGGCATCGGCGATCTGCGCCTTCACCTGACCGGCCAAGCGGGACTGAGCGGGGAGGACGCGACCGTCGACGCGGCGCTGGACACGATTTTGGCGTCGGCGCGCGCGCATGGCATCAAGGCGGGGCTCTTCGCCGCCGATACCGACCACGCCATCGACATGCTCCAACGCGGTTATAAGTTCGTGACGGTGATGAATGATGTGTCGCTGATGGCGAGCGCGGCCTCGGACGTAGTGAGTAGGATGCGCTCGAGCATGGGCTAGTTCAGCAGATTGCGTCGCCCAGGCAGATCTCCAGATCCTGCGCCGATTGCAACCAAGGATGATCGAGCGGCACATTCTTGCGTACGCCCACAACATCTTTCAGCGGCACGGCGGCGGTGCCATCGCCACAAACGCCGACCAGGATATTGGTCAGTCCTTCATTGATGTAATTGGCGGCTGCCGTTCCCAGTTGCGTCGCCAACAGGCGATCCCGCGGCGACGGCACGCCACCACGCTGCACGTGCCCTAGGATGGTCACGCGCGATTCCAGGCCCGTGCGTTTTTCCAATTCACTCGTCAAGAGCTGTGTGCCGCCGCTTCGTTCCTTTTCGATCTCGTTCAATTCAGCGCGTGCCTTTTTTCGCCGCCCGCGCGCTTCCTTTTGCTTCGCTTTGTCATCGCCGGCCGCGGCGATATCCGCTTCCGCTTCCGCCACACGCGCCCTCGCGTCCCGCAGTTTCTTGCCGACGCGCTGCGTCATAGCGCCCTCCGATACCGCCACGATGCTGAAGCGCGTGCCGCCACGGCTGCGCGCCCTTATCGACTCGGCCACATATTCGATATTGAAGGGGATCTCCGGGATGAGGATGACATCAGCGCCGCCCGCCAAACCAGCGCCGAGCGCCAGCCAGCCAGTGTTATGACCCATAATTTCGACCACGATGATGCGATGATGGCTGTGCGCTGTTGAGTGCAGGCGGTCGATCGCTTCGGAGGCGATATTCACGGCGGTATCAAAACCGAAGGTGACATCAGTGCCGCTGACATCGTTGTCGATCGTCTTGGGCAGGCAGACGACATTGATACCCTGCTGCGCCAGCCGCCAGGCGTTCTTCGCCGTGCCGCCGCCGCCAACGCAGATCAGCGCTTCGAGATCATGCCGGCGATAATTCTCCACCATGACATCCATCATGTTGCGCGATTTGCCGCCGATCGGCATCTTGTGCGGCTTGTCGCGGCTGGTACCCAGGATCGTGCCGCCGAGGGTGAGGATGCCGCTCAGCTCTTCCGGCCCCAGCCATTCGATGCGATTCTGCATCAAGCCGCGAAAGCCCTCGCGGAAGCCGATCAAGCGCATGCCATATTTGTTGAGCGCCACCTTGCCCACACCGCGGATAGCCGCGTTCAAGCCGGGGCTGTCGCC
>JAAXID010000277.1 GCA_012270545.1 Anaerolineae bacterium
CTCGATACACAGATCGAAGACCTCGTCGCCGAGATTGGCAGTGTCAATCTGGCTGATGCCGCCATCATTGTGAGCGGAGGCCGGGGCATGGCGAATAATCCCGCCGCCGCGCCTGATGGCTTGAGCGGAGAAGACGCCAATATCCGGAAGGCCAAAGAAGGCTTCGCCAATACCTTGGGACCATTAGCGGATGTGCTGGGCGCGGCCATCGGCGCCAGTCGGGCCGCGGTCGACGCCGGATACATTCCCTATGAACACCAGGTTGGGCAGACGGGCAAAGTGGTGAACCCGGACCTTTACATCGCCTGCGGCATCAGCGGCGCGATTCAGCATCAGGCGGGGATGCGCGGAAGCAAGATCATCGTGGCGATCAACAAAGACGCCGAGGCGCCGATCTTTAAGCTGGCGCGCTACGGGATAGTGGGCGATCTCTACGACGTCGTACCCGCCTTGACCGACGCGCTAAAAGAAAGGCTGCGGTGATGGCGGCATGACAGGAACGATTCCAATACACGCTTGTTCCAATCCGACAGATTTTATTCGCTTCCGCTTATGAGAATTGACCATTTGATTTGTCGCATTTGCCGCTAACCTTGCGTCAGGATCGCGTGCATTCTCTTTAATAGCCGGTTCTCACACTCAAGCCAGGGGTAAATAGACATTACGACATCATGGAACTAGCGATATTTACGGCCGTCCCCTTTTGCCTTGCACTGCTGCTGGCGGCGCCCTTCGTGAGAACATCCCTCAATAAATCGTCGCAGACAGTATTATCGACCTTGGTCACAGCCGCGCTATTTGCCTGGCTATTGAGCATGCTGCCACGCATACAAGACGCAGGCGCAATTTCGCAGACGATCATGTGGCTGCCATCGGCGGGCATCAGCTTGTCTTTCTATTTGGATGGCCTCGCCCTCCTATTCGGCTTGATCATCACGGGAATCGGCGCCCTCATATTCTGCTATGCCGGCTTCTACTTCGATGATGCGGAAGAGCACAATCGATTCATCGTATGGCTGTCGGCTTTCGCCGGCGCGATGCTTGCAGTCGTGCTTTCCGGCAACGTCCTGATGATGTTCATCGCCTGGGAATTGACAAGCATCACCTCGTTCATCCTCATTGGTTTCAAGGGAGCGGAAGACGCTGCCGCCCGTGAAGGCGCTTTCAAAGCGCTCTTCGTCACCGGCGCCGGCGCGCTGGCTCTGATAATCGGGCTGGTCATGCTGAGCGGCGCGGCGGGCCAAATCCTGTACCCGGAAGAAGAGATTCGCTTCGTCGGTGACTTCGCTTCGATTCTGCAGGCGAAGACGCTACATCAACATGAATGGTACATGTTGTTCGCGGTACTAATTTTGCTGGGCGGATTCACCAAGAGCGCGCAGTTTCCCTTTCATTTCTGGCTACCCGCTGCGATGAGCGCGCCGACGCCGGCCAGCGCCTATCTGCACAGCGCCACCATGGTGAAAGCCGGTATCTACTTGTTCGCTCGCCTCTCACCCGTCATGTACCCCAACGATCTTTGGACGAGTTCACTGCTGACTGTTGGCTTGGTGACAATGCTGGTTGGCGCTTATTTCGCAGTTAAACAGCGCGACCTCAAGGGGCTGCTAGCGTATTCCACGGTCAGCAAGCTTGGCGCCATCGTCGCCATGATTGGACTGCCCAATCAAAGCGGGCTGAAGGCGGCCTTCGTCGGCATCATCGCCCACGCGTTTTACAAGTCGGCCTTGTTTCTGGTCGCGGGAACCATCGACCACGCGACCGGCACCCGTTCAATCGACCGGCTCGGGGGCCTTCGCCGCAAGATGCCGGTCATGTTTTGGGTCACCGTGATTTCGGCGCTATCGATGGCTGGCACGCCCTTCTTGCTTGGATTCGTGGCGAAGGAAACCTTGCTCGACGCGATGCTCCATTATACGGCGCCTTGGACGCAGCTCGTCATGATCATGGTCATAGCCAGCACCGCATTCACCGCCATGGCGGGCTATATGCTGATTTACGATGTTTTTCTCGGGACTCCGCGAAAGCGCGTGCATTTTCATCAGCCGGCGCCCTGGATCAGGCTTGGTCCTGCGCTGCTCGCGTTCGGATCCCTGTGTCTCGGTTTCTTGCTCGAGCCAGTCCTCATACCTGTGCTGAAACTGGCATTGCCAAAATCTTTTGAGCTCCATCTTTTCGCCGGTTTCAATGAGGTGTTCCTTTTGAGCGCCGCGATTCTCCTCTCCGGTTTGCTGCTCTTTCTCATGCGCAAGTCGCTGATCAGACGCATCACCTTCCCGCTCTCGGGCGATGCCGTGTATCG
This sequence comes from Anaerolineae bacterium, assembly GCA_012270545.1. Taxonomy (GTDB): domain Bacteria; phylum Chloroflexota; class Anaerolineae; order Aggregatilineales; family Phototrophicaceae; genus UBA6055. Next base: position 2,303 of record JAAXID010000277.1, read on the forward strand.
AGAATTCATCAGTTACGTTGAATGGGCCGGCAGCGCCATCTTGCATACACAGTCCGGCTTCGTCCGTTATTATCTCGTCATCATTCTTGGCGCGGTCGCTGCCGTACTGGTCCTTTCTGGTACGCTGTCCGATGTCATCGCCGGGCAACGATTCTTCCCGTCCGATCTTTCTGTAACCATCACCGATTTGGCGAAGATATTCATGCTGTTTCTCACCGTTGCCGCCGGCTTGCTGACAGTCGTTGTGCGCGAGCATGTGAAAGCGGCGATCGCCTATGGCCTTATCGGCTATGCCATCGGCGTCATATTTCTAATCGAGCACGCGCCTGATGTCGCGCTTGTGCAGCTCCTAGTCGAAACCATGGCCACCGTGCTCATCATCATCATGCTCGGCAGAATTCGGGCAGACGCGCGACTCAAGGTGATCAAGAACTTATGGACGGGGCGCCACGACTACAGCTTCGGACTACTGCGCGATCTCGGCGTATCGATCGTGATTGGCTTGGCTATATTCGTTTTTTCCCTAATTGCCTTGCAGAATCGTCCGCAACGTCACAGCATAGCCGAATGGCATTTAGCCAATACAAAAGCGGTGAGCACGGATGATGTGGTGGGGGCGATCGTCGCTGATTTTCGCGCTACGGATACGCTGCTTGAGATTGCCGTCTTCACGACTGCGGCGCTGGGCGTGCTAACGCTGCTCGCCCGCGGACGCCGGCGCGGCGGCTCTCTGGCGCCACAGAAGGCTGAAACCGGGCTCTTGCACGAGTTTGACGCGACCGTCCTCGAAGAGATACAGGACGCGACGAGCCTGTCGACGCCCTTCACGCGTTCCGTATCCTTCATCGTGCTGCCGATCGCGATATTGATCGGCGTCGCGCAGATCTTGTACGGCGGCAGCGGGCCGGGCGATGGCTTCACGGCCGGCGTCACAATTGGTCTAGCCGTGTCGCTCTGGTATGTCGTACTGGGGTACAACGAGGCGAAAAACCTGTTGCCCTGGTTCCAACCAGCATTGATCGTTCGTCTTGGGTTAATCATCGCCATTGCTAACGCGCTGTTCCCTCTCTTCATTGGTCGAGGGTTCATGGGGCACGTCGAATTCGACCAAGCCTTAGGAATCTATGACATCGTTGGCTTTTTTGGCTTACACATTACATCGTCGCTGATCTTCGAAATCGCTATTGCCATCACAGTAATGGGCGGATTGGGGATCATCATTGAGGCGATTGCCTATCCCACGGAGCGGTCGCAAGAGCCGTTTGAAACGCCAAATGCAGGACAGATTTAATGTTTCGCTCGCTGAATCAACTGTGAATCGGACAAGTCAAGGTATTCGCGATTGAACGAGAAGTCGGAGAACCAGCATGATTGAGTTGCTCTTTGCGCTATCGATTGGGATTCTTTTTGGAATCGGCGTATTTCAGTTACTGCGTCGCGATCTGATCAAGGCGGCGATTGGTTTCGCCATCCTGTTTTCGGCGATCAATCTGTTTTTCGTTGCGGTCGGCGCTTTCGAAGGTGAGTTCGCGCCCTACGTCAGCAATGTTGAGGCGGGGCGCCAGACCAGCGATCCCTTGATTCAGGCGCTTATTCTTACGGCGATCGTCGTGAGTTTCGGCAGCTTTTCACTTGTGCTGGGTTTCGTCAACATCATCTCGCGCCGCTACGACACCGTCGATTCCAACGACATCAACAAGCTTAAGCACTAATGCGGACAGGCTGATTATGGCGACAACGCTGTAGGACGGCAAAACTGGCGAGCATGGAACAAAACTATTTCTTACTCGGCACGTTGGTTACGCCACTGGTAGGCGCAATTCTCGCGCTAATATTCGCTCAATCCAATCGCCTGCAGCGCTCAATCGGGGTGCTGGCGGGCATAATCGCCTGGGTATTCTGCACTGCGCTCCTGGTACAAGTTCATGACAGCGGCGTTCAGACTTACGCGCTCGGCAACTGGCAGCCGCCGTATGGCATCGTGCTGGTGGCCGATACCCTGGGCGGCCTCTTCGCCTTCATGGTAACCACTATCATGATCGGCGGACTTCTTTATACCTTCCATAGCCATGACAAATGCATGACCTACCCGGCCTTCGTTCCGCTGTTCCTGTTGATGGAAGTCGGATTGATCGGCGCCATGCTCACGGGGGATCTATTCACGCTCTTCGTGTTTATGGAACTGATGGTGCTGGCGTCGGTCTCGCTCACAGCGATATCGGACGATCAATACGGTTTGGAGGCGGCGCTCAAATACATTTTGATCAGCTCGATGGGCACGCTTTTTCTGCTTCTCGGGATCGGCGCGCTCTACGCAACATTCGGCACCCTGAACATGGCGGAAATCGCGCAGACGCTGCTTACTGGCGAGCGGCCCTTCCTGGCGCCGGCCTCAGCGATTATGCTGCTCTGCGCGTTTCTGCTAAAGAGCGCAGTATTTCCCTTTCATTTCTGGCAGCCGGACTTTCATACCACAGCGCCAACGCCGATCAGCGCCATGCTTTCATCTATCGTGGTCAAGGTTGGCGTCTACGGCATCTTTCGCCTGGTGACGCTGCTGTTCATCGAAGAAGCGCCCTTGCTTGAACGCTGGCTATCCACGCTGGGAATCATCGGCATACTCTTTGGCAGCCTGGGCGCGCTGCGCACCTACAACGCGAAACGAATGCTGGCCTATTCGACATTTGCCCAGATTGGCTTTATCCTCGTCGGCATCGGCTGGGGGAAGCCGCTGGCTCTTATCGGAGCGATTGTTTACGCCTTCAACCATGCCTTTATCAAGTCGTCTCTGCTGATGCTGATGGGCGTGGTCGCCAGTTACACTAAGACGAAAAGCGCCAACTTCGTCGACATTAGCGGAATTGGCAGCAAGTTGCCGCCCATGCTTGGCTGGCTCATGCTGATCGGCGGACTATCCCTGGCCGGTATTCCGCCGCTCAATGGCTTCATCAGCAAACTGACGCTGATTCAAGGTGGCGTCGATCGCGAGGATTGGGCCAATCTGATCATCATGGTTGCCGCCGGCATCTTGACAGTGATGTACATGGTTCGGGCTTGGCAGCGCATCTTTCAGCAGAATCCGTTGCCCGGCACGGTGGAAACCAAAGACGAAGGAGACAGTCTCTTTGCGCCGTTCTCCCTCATCTGCGTCTGTCTCTTATTGGGCACGGTTCTTGCTGAGCCAATGGTACAATTGATCAGCGAAACAGTACGTCAACTGGGCGACCCGCAAATCTACATCGCGGCCGTCAACTTGCCGGCGCAAAGACCTTGAGGCAATGCATTGTGGAAGACGTGACTTGACCAAGCATTTGAGGACCTCTGGCAAGCTCATGATCTTGGCGCTGCCACTGGCGCTGGGCTGGACGATATACACTGCGCAGCCGACGCCGGGCAACTTTCTGCTGGGATACATTTTTAGCGTCTCCGTGCTCATGGCGACCGGCATACGCGGCGAGAGCATACGACTGAGAAACGCGCCGCGACAGCTATACAATCTTGTCGTTTATACGGTGTATCTCGCTTCGGAAGTCCTCTCGGCAGGGGTGAAGGTTTCGCATGTGATCCTCAGGCCGAGCCTGCCGATCAAGCCCGGTATTTCTTCGGTTAATACGCAAGACGAAACAGAAAACGAGCTCATATCGGCCGTCAGCGCGCATGGCATTACGATTACGCCGGGCGAGTTGGTTGTGGATTTTGAAGAGACTCATGAAGAGGGCGTCATGATGATTGTGCACAGCCTGAACCTGGATACATCCGGCCAGAGCCTCGAAGAGGATCAGAGAAAAAGACTCGCTAGAATCAAAGGCATCCTTGGGCATGACTGAGAGTCCCTTTGCGCAAGCCGCCGCACAATTGATTCTGCTCGCGCTGGTCAGCTTGCTGATACCGGCGTCGTATCGCGTCATTGTCGGTCCGACATTGCCCGACCGCCTGCAAGCGGTAGATCTTATCACGACGCTGTTGATCGGCATTATCGTGATGCTGGCGCTGGTTGAGGGAACGGAGAATTTCGTCGATATGGCGATCGCGCTGGCCGCCTTCGCGTTCATCGGCACCATCAGCATCGCCCGCTATATTTCCGAAGGCAGGGTCTTCTAAGTGCTGCTTGAGTTGCTTGGCGTTGCCGCGCTGCTCTTTGGCTTGTTCTTCTGCGCAGTTGGTGTACTGGGCGTCATGCGCATGCCCGACAGCCTAACGCGCTTGCACGCCTCGGGCAAAGTCGCAACTTTGGGCTTGTTCGGGTTGTTGTTGGGCGCCGCCCTGCTCATGCCGTCAACCTGGCTTCGGCTGCTGGCGCTTGGTCTCTTCGTACTGCTAACCAACCCGGTCGCCACTCACGCGATCGCCGCCTCGGTATATCGCCGGCGCGAGATCGTCGAGGAGTTAGCCGAAACAGACTCGCCAGCGGAACCAACTGACTTCACGGCAGTAGATGTGACCGCGGTACTTTCTCGGTCACGCATCCAGGATATCATCGAGGCGCAGGAGCGCGCGCTCCGCCATCATAGGCCGGATGCCAAGACGAAAGGTGAGGAATGACCGTTACGGCAGTGAAGCCCCCGGCTTATTTGAGCAACAACCTGAAGATCGGATTCTCTTTGGACTGCAGGTGATCCAAGAAGTTGACCAGCAGGAAGCCGGCAATCAGCAGCAAAAGCGCTATTGCAAAGGTTTCCGATGCGGTGTCCGGCGCGATGTTAAGTTCCATCAAGCAGCGGAAATCGCCATGGCGATCAAGATCGCTTTCGAGGCAGTCCTTCCAAGGGTAGATCTTCCAGAGAGAACCGGTCATGAAGCCGACAAGCAGCGCCACCGTCAGGTTGTAGTAATGAGCCAACAAGTAACTGAGCACGCGTGAAAAGGCGATGATGCCGACGACTGCGCCCAAGCCCACGACAATGATTGGTGGCAAATCCCGATTGCTGACGGCCGTCAGCACGAAGTCGTACTGACCTAGAATCAAGAGCATGAAAGAGCCCGATATCCCCGGCAGGATCATCGCGGTAATGGCAATCATTCCACTGACGAAAAGGAAGGGCGCTGAGTGGTCGGCTTCGGCCGGCACGACATTGACGATGATGAAGGCGACGACCGTACCAGCAATCAACATCGCGGCTGAGGCCATGCGCCAGCGCAGCTTAACGCCGATTGTCAGAATCGAAGCCAGCACCAAGCCGAAAAAAAAGGCAAACAGCAGAATGCGACCATCTGGGTCGTCCATCGTCGCGCTGAGGAAACTCGCCAGCGACAGGATCGCCGATAGCAAGCCTATTCCTAACGCAAGAAGAAAACGAAAAGATACATGATCCATCAGCGCATTGAAGCGAAGCCCTAGCAGTAAACGAATCGCGTCCACGTTGAAAGATTTGATCGCGTCGATCAAGTTCGTGTAAACGCCGAGGATAAAGGCCATCGTCCCGCCGCTCACCCCGGGCACGATGTCGGCCGCGCCCATCGCGAAGCCGGTCAGCACGAGACGCAAGTAGTGAACGAGCGTCTGCGGTTGGGAAAGATTATGCGGCTTTTGCTTCACGGTTGTACTCCCGACAGTTGAATCGGCGCCAAACGCGACATCGCTGATCTAGAGAAGGCGAAAGCCCCAGGCAACAGAACCAATCCGCTCTTAGTCAGCGGTTAAATCGCACACTTCAGTATACTCAGCTTCACTAGGAACGCCGCCCTTTCGACACTAAAACTGCCACCCGTCCATATAAGATATGGCGAGATTACTGATGCAGAATTTGCCAACAACAAATCAAACGAACATAATCTAGCCTACAGTCACAGTTCTATAGGTGCGCTATCGGCTTGCCCAACAGCTATGGACAGATAGAGGCGGCAACGAATGACCAAGGCGGACGACGCACAGAAGATCTGGATCGGAAACGATCACGGGGGTTACGAACTTAAGCGGAAGATCATCACCTTTCTCGAGGAGCGGGGCGTTGAGTTTGAGGATGTGGGATCGGACTCTGGCGAAATCGTGCGCTATCCGCATTATGCGGTGCGCGTTGCCAAGGCCGTTTCCGATGGCGAAGCGGAGCGCGGAATCTTGATTTGCTCAACGGGAATCGGCATGAGCATCATAGCCAACAAATTTGAGCGGGTTCGCGCCGCTCTCTGCACCAGCACCTATATGGGACGCCTGACGCGAGCGCACAACGACTCCAACATCCTCTGTCTCGGTGGCAAGATCACCGGCGAGTTCGAGGCGCTGGATATTCTGGACGCCTGGCTGAGGACCGAGTATGACGGCGGCCGGCACGACATCTCGCTCGAACTGATCGCCGAAGCCGAAGATAATCTGAGCGACAACAGCGCTTGGGAGCCATCGGAGGAATTCTTTCAGGATCCCACTCGCTAACCCTAGTACGCCAATTATGTAACAACTGACGTACATGAGAAACAGCTGAGAAAAGACAGGAGAATTGCGATGCCGGGATTTGCCAATTGGCAGCAGCTTTTTGCCATGGAATACCTTCAGCTGTATGAGGAAGGATATGCGGTGGGCGATATCAGCGAACCTGACTACGCGGCGTCTTATCTGCCCGATTCTGTGCGTAATTCCGCCAACAAATCGGCGCTGACAGAAGCGGATTGGGAAGAAGCCTATCACGCGCTCTGGGCGCTTCGCGACCGCGGCATTCGCGCGGACTTCCCGTTTCTTGAGCCCGACGACTTCGCCTCAATCATCGCCGACGCGCCGGAGCCGCCGACGCTGGAGCGCTTGAGCGACGCCGAATATGCTGAACGGATCAAAGGCGCCTGGTATGGCCGGATCGGGGGCGTCGTATTGGGCAAGCCGCTCGAAATGCGAAAAGACCGGAAGTTTATCAAGCGCTACCTGGAGAGTCTCAACGCCTATCCGCTGAATGACTGGGTGCCACACGAATCACAGGATCTGGGAATCACCTTGCGCTGCAAACCTTCGACCTTGGGAAACATCCAATACGCGGAACCCGATGACGATATCCACTACACAATTCTGGGGCTGATGCTGGTGGAAGAGCAGGGCTTGAACTTTAGCAAGCTGGATGTGGCCAACAATCACTTGCGGAACATCCCTTATCATTGGCTCTGGTCTTGCACGCGCCAATCCTACTACCACATGGTTAACCTCACGGAAGACCGCCCGGCTGAAGAGCAGATCGCTGAATTTCCGACCAAGATTAATCCCTTGCGTGAAGGCATCAATACGGCGATACGAGCCGATTTCTGGGGCTATATCGCGCCTGGTGATCCGCGCCGCGCCGCTCGCATCGCCTATCGTGAAGTAACGCTGAACGCGGTGAAGAACGGCGTGTACAGTTCAATGTTCGTCGCCGGCGCCCTCAGCGCTGCCTTAAGTCGCAACCCGACGATTGATACGATCCTTCAGGGGGGCCTATCGGTCATTCCGAGGCGCTCGCGTCTGGCAAATGTCATTCATGAAGTGGTCGAGTGGTATGCAACAGAGGGAGATTGGGTTCCGGTCTGCGATCGCGTTTACGACAAATACGGTCATCTGCCCTTCCTCCACTCGTTGCACAACATGGGCTTTGTCGTGCTCTCGCTGATTCACGGACAGCTCGATTACAGCAAGACGATTACCACGGCGGTGATGTGTGGAATGGACACGGACTGCACCGCAGGCACAGCGGCCAGCATCGTCGGGGCGGCCGTCGGTTACGAGGGCTTGGACAAGCGCTGGATCGAGCCATTCAACGACCAGGTTCAGACGGTCGTGGCCGCCTTTGGACATGGCACGATTTCCGGCTTGGTACAACGAAACATCGCGCTCTGGCGCAAATTGCGGGACGAACCTGTTCCCTGATTCTTGCCCTGAGCGATCTATTAGTTCGAAGGCTGACGGAAGTCGTATACGCCCTCGCGGATGCCCCAGCGTATTCCGCTCTCGCTGACCAATACATTGCCATCCCGCCGCAATGGCGTGTCGGACTCTGGACAACGCAGTATCACCAGCGGATCGGTCGAAGACAAAACTGCGCGATTGCCTGAAGCGCCCTTGAGCTGCAAGTCAAGAAAGACGCTAGGAGCGATCTTCCCGCCGCTGCGCTGCAAGATGGCATCCAGACCTGCGAGAAAGCGTACTGGCAGCGTGCGCTTAAGCAGTCCCAAGCGGAACCAGGACACGGGCACAGCGCGGCGCACATCGAAATCGAGCTGCGCGGCAACATTGCGCATGTACTCCGGGTGGAAGTTGAAGTTCAGTTCGACGAATTCAAGCGGATCCAGCGTATACGGGTTCCATGCGTTCAGACTGAACAGATGACGCAGCATCGCCTTCAGATTCCGCTTGTTGGCATATTCGAGAATGAACCTGCCATCGTCTGCAAGGACGTCGCGGATTTGCTTGAGGACCGCGGGCACATTCTCAAAGTGATGAATGACGCGGATCATCGTCGCCGCGTCGAATACACCCGTTTGAAACGGCATCCTATAGGCATCCGCCGCGACATAGAGGAAGCCATCATCGCCAAATTTTCCGCGCGCGTACTGCAATTGCTCCAGCGAATAATCGAGTAGAACGACTTGGCGAAACATATGGTATTCATTAGTGATTCGCCCGAATCCCGCCCCAACTTCGAGCAGCCGCATACCTCGTGCTGGCAACAGCCGCTTCAAAACGCGCCGTTCGACTGCGTCCTCGTAATCGCGTCCCTGCCCTTCCCAGAAGTCCTGCCGATAGGTCGAATCTCCGTAGTCGCAGATTCGCGGTCCCTCGGTCATGAGACGGCTCCGGTCACCAGCGGAAGATTCAAGCCAGGCCAGCCGCGGACTTCAGAATCTCGGCTTTGTCGGTCTTTTCCCAAGGCACGTCTAGATCTTCCCGACCGAAATGTCCGTATGCCGCCACCTGCTTGAAGATCGGTCTGCGCAACCCCAAATCGTGAATGATCGCGGCTGGGCGCATATCGAAATGCTGCTCAATCAGTGAACTGATCCTGTCGTCGCCAATCTTTCCCGTGCCAAAGGTCTCGACGGACAGCGATGTCGGCTCCGCCTTGCCGATGGCGTAAGAGACCTGTAGCTCAAAGCGATCGGCGAGACGGGCTTTGACCACATTCTTGGCGACATAACGCGCCATATAGGCCGCACTGCGATCGACCTTGGTCCCGTCCTTCCCCGAGAAGGCGCCGCCACCGTGCCGGGCAACACCGCCATAGGTATCCACCATGATCTTGCGCCCGGTCAAGCCGGCGTCCCCCAGTGGACCACCGGTGACAAAGCGCCCGGATGGATTGATATGGTAGGTAGTCCGCTCATCGATCCACTTACTGCATGCGGCATCGCGCTTTATAAAATCAATGATCTGGCAGCGGATCTCGGATTGGGAGATTTCCGGCGCATGCTGCGTCGATAGGACGATGGTGTCGGCGCGCGTTGGTCGTCCATGAGCGTATTCGACCGTGACTTGGCATTTCGCATCGGGCCGAAGCCAGGCGATTTCGCCACTTTTTCGCGCGGCTGCGAGACGGCGCATGAGCCCATGCGAGAGCGATACCGTAAGCGGCATTAACTCTTCTGTTTCATCACAGGCGAAGCCAATCATCATGCCCTGATCGCCGGCGCCTGTCGCCTCGATACCGGCCTCGGACATGCCGCCCTCGCGCGCTTCCAACGCCGTGTCGACACCCTGCTTGATGTCATCGGACTGTTCCTTGATCGAAATCAGCACGCCGCAGGTCTCGGCGTCGAAGCCGAAGTCCGATTGCGTATAACCGATATCTCGAATCGTGGCTCTGACAATACTTTCAATGTCAATATAGGCTCTCGTCGTGATCTCACCCATGACGACGACCAAGCCGGTAGTTGTCGCGACCTCGCAAGCGACCCGCGCCATTGGGTCTTCCGCCAGAATCGCATCAAGCACCGCATCACTGATCTGGTCACACATTTTGTCCGGATGCCCTTCCGAAACAGATTCCGATGTGAACAGATATCGTGGGGAGTTCATGAATGTCGTCGACATGCTCATCCTTTCAGAGGCAACAAAAAACGCCTTGCGGGCAGCGGGCGTCGAAGGTTCACGTTCGCATACGCTCATCTGCCAGAGCTGATACCCTGCCGGACTTAGCACCGTCCCGTATTCCGGGGGTTGCCGCGAGTTCGCTGAGCCGGTTCTCTCACTCGCTCTCGATGAGTGCCGCCGGTCGTGCTGACCAGGGCTTGACACAGTATATCACAGGAAACAATCGCCGCAATCCAAAAGCAAAGCGGCGATATATAAGGCACCCAGCGCCAAGGCTGCCAACTGCGCTGAACCGCCCTACTGGACCTTGGACCTTTGCACATGCATAAGGAATTCGTTGCGCGAATCGTGATTGTGGCGGAAGTCTCCAAGCATGGCGCTTGTCGTCATGTTCGCGTCATGCTTCATCACACCGCGGATCATTGAGCACATGTGCCGCGCCGTCATTACCACGGCAACACCCCTTGGATTCAGCACCTCGACGAGGAATTCGGCAATCTGCCGGGTGAGGCGCTCCTGCACTTGCAAACGCCGCGAAAACATATCGACGATGCGGGGTATCTTGCTGAGCCCCAGGACCTTGTCTTTGGGCAAATATCCAACGTGAGCGTGGCCGACGAAGGGCAGCATATGGTGCTCGCAGAGGCTGTAATACTCGATGTTGCTGACGACAACCATATCATCGTAGGCAATATCGAAAATAGCGTTGTTGAGTAATTCCACGGGATCCGTGGTATATCCGCTAACCAACTCCTGGTAAGCCTTGGCCACGCGTCTTGGCGTATCGATTAACCCCTGACGGTCAGGATTTTCGCCGACGGCGTAAAGCATTTGCAGAACAGCGTTCTCAACCGCCGCCTCATCAACTGGGTCGGCATCCAGACCGAATCTGCTCAACAGTGAATCCGATTCAAGTTTCTGCTGAATGTCGCCCTCTATTGCGGCGACCACTTGCGTTTCATAGCTGTCCATAATCAGCCAATCCGCTGTCACGGTCCGTCATCAAGTCTTGCTCAAGCAGACTTATCTCTTTGTGAATCTGCTTACTTGACTAAAATTATAGTTAGTTTTTCGGGCGAAACTCAAGTCACGGTTCAAAATGGTAACACACTTGAAACGAAATACATATCTTAAAGTAACCGGCCTAAACCAATAACGAGTATTAGGTCAGCCTCGAAATCGCTTTCCGTGCTAAACTGCCAACGGATGCAATTGAAATGTCATCTTAATGGACATAATTGAGATCAAGAATCTGCGCTTGCGCACGATCATTGGCTTCAGCGCGCATGAGCTCGACGCGCCGCAAGATATCGTCGTCAATCTGCGAATTAGCGTAGATGAGCGCCTCGCGGGTGAGACTGATGATCCAAACGACGCCTTCAACTATCGGACCATTACCAAGGCGATGATCCATTTCGTAGAGGCTTCGCGCTATTCCCTGGTGGAGAAGCTGGCCGAGGAGATCGCCCGCTTGGCAGTGATTGATTTCAGAGCGCCGCGTATCGAAGTGAGCGTGCATAAACCGGGCGCCCTCCGACGCTCGGATTCTGTGGGCATCCACATCGTGAGATGCCCGGGAGACTACGAGAGAAACATCGCATTCCTTTCGCTCGGCTCCAATATCAAGCCGCAGGAGAATGTCGCCGCAGCACTAAATCTGTTGCGCCGCTACACGACTGTTCTGGATACATCTCCGATTTATCGGTCGCCGCCACAGGGTTTCTCTGAGCAGGCGTCTTTTCTTAACATGGCGGTCAAGATACATACGCTGCGGAGGCCTTCGCAATTCAAAACCGCTGTCATTGACCGAATTGAGGCCGAACTCAAGCGCGTTCGTGATCCGCAAAACAAGAATGCGCCGCGTACGATCGATCTGGATATCTCCCTGTGGAATGATGAAGTCCTTGAATACGGAAACAAACCCTGGCAAATCCCGGCTGGCGACATCACGCGTTTCGCCCATGTGGCAATCCCGCTGGCAGATCTTGCGCCGGACTATGTTCATCCGTCCGAAGGCAAGTCGCTTTGCGAAATCGCTGCCGCCCTCGACTCTGGAGCGTTGCGGCCTGAAAACCTGGATTTGGGCATTCCGTCGTTTTGAGGGATTCGGTCGGCGCCGATGTAACTAGAACGACAGAGGGCTAAATCCACGATCACAATTCTCGTGATAGGCTACAATAAACGACGCAACGGACTTCTGCCCATCACAGGAGCGGCTATGGAGAATGCAAATCTGATTACACTTTCGCAACCGCGTTCCGCCGCGTCCGAGGCTTATCGGAGCCTGCGGACCAACTTGATGTTCAGCAGCGTCGAAAGCCCGATTCAAACACTGCTTGTGACTTCCGCCGCGCGTGACGATCAGAAGAGTGTTACGCTGGCCAATCTCGCCGTCACTTTCGCCCAAAGCGGGAACAGAACCATTTTGGTTGACGCCGATCTGAGGCAGCCCAAACAGCATGACATCTGGAATCTAGCTAGCAGTCGCGGTCTTAGCAGCATGATGGTGGATGACGGCGCCATCAGTGACCCGCCCCTGCAAGCCACAGCAGTGGATGGGCTAGAGATTTTATGCGCCGGGGAATTGCCGCCAAATCCGGCCGATTTACTGGGCGGCCAGCGCATGAATGAGATTATCACGGCGTTGAAGCAGCGCGCTGATTATGTTTTGTTCGATAGCCCGCCCGTGCTTGCCGCCACCGATGCGGCGCTTTTGGGCATCAAGCTTGACGGGGCGCTGCTGGCGATACGCGCGGGTGAGACGCGACGCGACCATACGGCACAAGCTCGGCAGGCGCTGGAGCGTGTCCATGTGCGCATCGTTGGCGCCGTTCTGACCGACGCCCCACGCGATAACCGCTTCGCCTATTGACAAGGAATCATGATGGCGCCATTCACGCGAGCTACCGCGCGAATGATAAATCCTGCAGCGCAATGGGAGTCTAACAAGACATGAAGGGACTCATTCTTAGTGGCGGGAAGGGCAAGCGGCTCTACCCATTGACCTACACCCGCGCCAAGCAGTTGATCCCGGTCGCCAACAAACCCGTGTTGGTGCGCGTGATCGAAGCGATTCGCGACGCCGGCGTAAGCGAAATCGGCATGGTCGTTGGCCACACCGCGCCCGAAATCCAGGAGGCGCTGGGCGATGGCTCGCGCTGGGACGTCTCGCTCTCGTACATTCGGCAGGATAGCCCGGACGGTTTGGCGCACGCCGTGAAGATTTCTCGCGATTTTCTCGGGGATAATCCCTTCGTGATGTTTCTCGGGGACAACGTGATAGAAGGTGGCATCAGCCAACTGATACGCGACTTCGCAGACAATGACTGGAACAGCCAGATTGTGCTCAAGCAAGTCGAAAACGCGTCGGCTTATGGCGTCGCCCAGCTGCGCCCGGACGGCAGCATCGAAAGACTGATCGAAAAACCGGAACTGCCGCCGAGCAATCTGGCGCTCGTCGGCATATATATGTTTGATCATCATGTATTCGATGCGGTCGATGCGATACGCCCGTCGGCGCGCGGCGAATACGAGATCACCGACGCGATTCAATGGCTGATCGACCACGGCCACACCGTCTTCCCACACATTCACCGGGGCTGGTGGATTGACACCGGCAAGCCGACCGATATGCTCGAAGCCAATAGCCATGTGCTCGAAGAGATTGTGCCCTGCGTTGCCGAAAGCGCCGCGATCGACGCGCGCTCGACAGTCGATTCACGCGTGACCGTGCAGGAAGGCGCCAGGATCGTCAACAGCATCCTGCGCGGACCGACCGTCATCGGCCAGGACACATTGATTGAGAACAGCTATATCGGTCCTTTCACCAGCATCTACCACAGTTGCCAAATCCGAAACTGTGAGATCGAACGCAGCATAATCCTGGAGAACAGCCAAGTATTTGACATCGACCGTACCCTTCGCGACAGCCTCATTGGCCGAAACGCAGCAGTCATGCGGAGCGCCGTGAAGCCGAGCGGCATCAAAATGAATCTCGGCGACCACAGCACGCTTTGGGTATAAGCATGAAGCGCCTTAACTTGGCAGGAGCGCAATGAAAAATATCCTTGTAACAGGCGGGGCTGGTTTCATCGGCAGCGCCTTCGTCCGGCACATGGTGAGGACCTACCCTGAATACAATATCATCTGCTACGACAAGCTGACCTACGCCGGGAATATCGACAATCTGCTTCCCGTTAGCGATGAAGAGAATTACCGCTTCGAACGCGGCGATGTGGCTGACCGTACAGCGGTTCAGCGGGTTTTGAATCACTATGCGATCGACACGATTGTCAACTTCGCCGCGGAAAGCCATGTTGACCGCAGCATACTCGATCCGGACGCTTTCATTCATACCGATGTTGTTGGCGCCTACATTTTGCTGGACGAAGGGCGCAAGCATGGTATCGGGCGCTTTTGTCAGGTGTCTACTGATGAAGTTTATGGTGATATCGATGAAGGTTTTTCGCTTGAGGAGGATCGATTCCTGCCCAACAGCCCCTACGCAGCGAGTAAAGCCGGCGGCGAACTAATGGTGCGGGCATATGGCGTCACTTACGGCATGGACACGGTAATCACACGAGGCAGCAATACCTATGGTCCCTATCAGTACCCGGAAAAGCTGATCCCGTTTTTCACCACCGAGGCCATCGATGACCGGCCCCTGCCGCTATATGGCGACGGCCAGCAGATTCGGGACTGGCTC
>JAAXID010000200.1 GCA_012270545.1 Anaerolineae bacterium
GTCGTTTGAGCCTTCTTCGACATGAATCGCTAAGCTCCTCAGGTGGTTTCTGTCTGACGCTAACGGCTGTTATCCCGGAGCCGTATGCCAGGCATTCCAGTTGAGTGACGCTGGCAAGGTCTAGTCGGCAACGACATAGGGCAGCAGAGCCAGATGGCGGGCGCGCTTGATTTCACGCGCCAGTTCGCGTTGGCAGCGCGAGCAGTTGCCGGTTTGGCGCCGCGGCTTGATCTTGCCGCTCTCGTTGACATAACGGGAGAGCATATCGAGGTCTTTATAATCGAAGCATCGGCCTTTCGGGCAGTAGGTGGACTTGCCGCGGCGGCGGCGTCCGCGTCGTCTGCCGGGCGGTCCGCCACGCCGACCAGCTCCGCGCTGCGCCTGCGGGCGGGATTCTCGCTCTGTTCGTCTGTTTCCGGAATTTTCGCTCACGAGTCAAGTTCTCCATTTATTGCATGTTTTGACGTAGGGTATTGCGCCAGCGGCGCTTTGCCTTCCTGAACTGGCTGGTTGCGATAACTCAAGCCGGCTGCTTGACTTCGCCTTCTTCGCGCACGAGCAGATAACGGAGCACCGGATCAAAGAGCTTTAATTCGGTCTCCAGCTCATGTATGTGGTCGGGTTGAATGGCAGCGCGAATCAGTACGTAGTGGCCCTCGCGCTGGCCGCCGATTTGGTAAGCCAGGCGCCGGCGACCAAAAATCTTGCGGTCGACGCTCTTGACCACGCCATTTTCACCCAGTTCGATGTAACTTATGACTTGATCGATGGCTTGATTGACTTCTTCGTCTGAGGGTAGTATGCGGACGATGAACGTGAGTTCGTAGTCTCTCATGCTGTTCCTTTCCTCGGATAGTAGCCTCGCGTTCAGAGATCTGGCGAAGCGGAAAGCTGTCATTCGATTGTGAAGCGCCATGCTAATGCACGTGCGCGACTTATGCAATGGCGCCTTTGGCCGCTGTCTTGCCCGCCTCATCCAACACCAGTTTTGAGCTGGCGACGCAAAGCGCGACGATCAGCCAGAACCAGGTGATCGATGACTGGAAATCGAGACGAAAGAAATAGAGGTCGGCGATGGCGTTGACCAAACCGGTGAAAAGCGCCGCGTGATAACCCAAGTGAATCGCTGCGAATGCTGGCTTGTCTCGGGCAGTACGCCAGGCTTGGCGGCCGTAAACGAATACGCCAGCCATCGTCAGTAAGAAGATGATGACGCCGGTCAACCCGATTTGATTAGCCATCATCAAATACATGTTGGCGACATCGGCATAAATGTCGATCTCGGGCGCGCCGGTGAAGCCCAGGCCGACAAAGGGATAGCGACCGATTACCTGGAGCGAATCCGTCCATTCGCCGATGCGCATCTGCGTCGCGAGGTCGGCGCCTTGAAATGCCTGAATGAGCCGGTCGATGTAGGCTTGCGTCTGTGGCAAGAGCAGAAAGAGCAATCCGGCGACGAGCAGCGCCGGGATTAAGCGGCGATAGCGAAGGAGAGCGATCATGACCAAGCCGACGCCCAAGGCGAGAAACGAAGCGCGCGATGCCGTCAACAGGAGGGCCAGAGCGACGGCCGCGAATATGCAAAATGTCAGCCAGCGCCAGGGCAGGACGGGCCGTTTGGAGAGGACTTGCGGCGCGATCATCATGGCGGCTGTCGCCAATATGCCGCCCAAGGCGTTGGGGTCCACCCAGGTGCCGATCGCCCGTTCGGCCAGGGCTGGATTGTCCTCGATATAGCGGATGACGCCACCAGCGGGGTAACCGATCCGCGACAGACGCGTCAGCGCCGCCTCGGCCAAAGAGTCGGGCGCGAGGTAGAGGGCGATCGCCAGCAAGGCTTGCGCCCCAATCGCCAAGATGATGACCTGCGCGAGACGCCGCAGCATGGCCAGGTTGCGCAATAGATCGGTGAGGATGAACACCATGCCAATGCTCAACAGGGTTTCGGCGAATTGTCGAATGGTAGCGGATGTTGGGCTGGCATGACGCAGGCCGAGCGCAAAGGCAAGCACGAGCCACATCATGTAGGCGCTGATCAGCGCATGTACCGGTGTCAGGCGCAGGCCGCCACGGCGACCAGTCATCCATTGGAAGAGGTAGACCAACAGGAATCCGCCCAGCGCCAGATCGAGCAGGGTGGGCGTGATGGCTACCTTGACCGGGAATACGCCGAAAGGAAGCAGCAGCACGACGCCGATGATGGCATAAAGCGCCGCGCTGACGTCCGTGATGACGTAGAGCCCGGCGAGCAGACCAAGTATGGCCGCGATCGCCAGCAAGGGACCGATAACGGCGATCAACAGGCCGATGCCTGCGCCGATAACGCCGATTGCGAAGCCGACCGCGAGCGCATATTGGCGGCGGTCAAGTTGGCTAATCCAGACCTGCAATCCGTTGGCCGCCCTCATGCTGCTTCTCTCCGTCGACCAGTAGCAAGGACGAGCAATATTAACCCAAGCCAGGTTACCAGGCTGATCAAGGCGCCAATGGCGTAGCTCAAAGGGGCGAATATCAGGCTGAGCCTGTGCTGTCCGGCGGGGATTTCCAGTGCCGTCAGTCCGGCGTAGGCGCGCATGATTTCGATCGGCTTTCCATTCAGGCGCGCCTCCCAACCCGGATAATGAGGCAGTGACAGCGAAAGAATCGCGTTCTCCGACGTGTTGATATCGAGCGTGATTTCTTCCGGCGCAAATGATTTCACTTCAACGGTTCCCGCGGCTGCGACGCCGGGCAGCTCGAGTATCGGCGGCTCATGAAGGATGATTCTCTCGCGTTCATGGTAGCGCGCGTCGGCCATCAGCTCCAGCGCCCATTCATCGCTGTCGACGATATCCGCTTCGTAATACAGGAGCGCAAAGGGGCGGGGATCCTCTAGTCTGTGGAGATAAACTTCGCCGTCCCGATCGCGGCCGCGGCCGATGACGACTGTGGGCGACGAGAGCGTTTGCGATCCACTGAAGACATATTTGACCGCGAACAGTTCCCATGCCAATGGGTTGTTGACATAATCGTGGTAGATGATGGTTTGCGGTCCCTTGAGAAAGAGTGGGCTGATGCCGCGCATATCCATCACCCCGTATAAACTGCCGAAATTCTCACGCAGTCCGCGGAAGCCGTCGACGCGAAACGGTCCTGAATCCTTGTCGTCCAATACCGCTTGGACCATGGGTGGCGGCGTCATGGGAATCTGTTCGCTGAAGGGAATGGAATCGTAGTTGGCGGGGTGATCGATGTTGACCGATATCAACTCAAAGGCGATTAGCGCGATCAAGGCGAATTGCAGGGACGGTCGCTGGGGCGCGCGCAGGAACAAACGCAAGAGGCCATAGGACACCGCGGCGACCAACGCGCTGCGCGTCGCGATTTCGAAGAGCTCCCCCCAGCGAGCCGCATCATAGCTCCAGGCAAATAATAGACCAAGAGCGAGGAGGACCATCAGCGCAGCGAAGCGGGACCAATAGCGCAGGGCGCGTTTGCGCAGAGCCTGATTCGGGCAGTCAGCGAGAGCGGCGATGCCGAGGCCCGCCAGGATCGCCAGGCTGTTGGCGACCAGCAAGGCGGCGCGTTCCTGTCCGCGGAAGAAGCGCAATCCTGGGATCAGATTGTAGCTTGCATAATAGAAGGCGCTGTTTTCGCCCAGGCTGTGCAGCAAGGCAATGACGGCAACGAGCAGCCAGAAGCGGCTTTCGCGCGCGCGGCAGGCGAGGGCGGCCGCGACGAAGAAGAGTGCTGGGATTCCGACGTAAAGCGGCGACCATTGGCTGACTGAACCGGGAAAGATGAACTGGGCGACGTCTCGGAAAGGGAATCCGTTGCCCTTTGCCGCGAATCCCAGATCCTCGCGCGTGGTATGCAAAAGATACTCAATGCCGGGAAACAGCGTTACGGCTGTTGTGCCGCTGGTAACCAGTCCCAACAGGAGGAATGCGCGGACACATGCAAACCAACTAAACTGCGCTGCATGGCACCTGTAGGCCAAGTACGCCACTGCCAGGCATGTCGTGAACCAACTCGTCTGTGGATGACCCGCCATCCAGGACAAGCCCAATGCGAAGCCGGCCAGCGCAATGAAGCGCGCCGAAATTGCTCGTTGACGCGTCGCTTCAAGGATGCCAATTAGCGTCAAGGGCAGCCAGGTTGCCGCCTCAAGCACCGCCAGCTGCAGCGGCGGGTAACCGGTGGTGTAGCCGCCGTAGCCGATTATCACCGAAGCCGCCAGCGCCGCCACATGGCTCAGTTCATTGCGGATGGTCAGCCGCCGCGCGAAGACATACATGAGCAGGGTGTAGAGCAGGACGTGGGCGGTCATTTCCATTTGCAGCGAATTGTAGGTCCAGCCGCCGGCCAAATCGCTGAGCGCGATTGTGATCCAACGAGGAGGATAGAAGACGGCCGCCTGTGTGTCCGCGATGAAGGGCAATCCACCATTATTGTATGGGTTCCACAGCGGGATTTCGCCGCGCGTCAATCGCTCATACTGATAGGCGCCGAAGGCGACGAATTGGCCCGAAAAGTCGCCTTTTTTCAGCGATGCCTGATCGGCGGCGATTGGCGTGAATAGCCGCCAGAAGAATAGCAGCCAGAGCAGTATCAGGGCGGCGATGGCGCGGAGATCCTTGTGTCGGGTCAGTTGATAGAGTCGCGTCATTAAGCTCCCCCGTCAAATGAAGGTCTGACAAAAGGCGATGGTCTCGCGCGCAATCACATCCCAGTCGAAATGCGCCCTCAATTTGGCGGCGCCGGTTCGCAGCCGCTTCAAATGCTCGCGGTCGCTCATCAGGTGCAGGATGGCCCCTTCAATGGCGTCGGCAGAGCGGGGTGGGACCAGCCAGAGATTCGCGCCATGTTCAAAGCTGTCCACGTTCACGACCGGTTCGGTTGTCAGGATGGCGCAGCCACAGTGAATCGCGGCCATCAAGCTGCTGCGCCGGTAGGAAGCGCCATCGGCAAAAGGCAGCGCCATCAGATCAACGGCGCTGAAACAGGCAGCCACTTCGCGCTCGGGCAGATAGCCGGTCCAGGTGATTGCGTCGGCGAGCCCAAGCTGCCTTATATGGTCTTCCAATTTTGTCAGATAGGCGGCGTCCTCATCCGTATCGACTGTGTTGCGCTCTCCGCCGATGAATAGGAGCCGTAGATCGTGCCCGGCCGAGCGAAGGTTCGCCAGCGCCTCGATCAAGTAATCGATTCCTTTCACCGCATTGACAAATCCGAAATGGCCGAGCAGGAAGCTGTTTGCATCGGCGGGCGCTCGCCAAGGCGCAGTCACAGCGACGCTGTCGCCGCGATTTGCTCTCGGGATGCTGCTGCCGATTGGGATAATGCGGCGATTGGGCAGGCGCTTCAGCCGCAGATCGTCCTCCTGATTGCTTGTGATGATGCCCGCTGATGACCGCGCCAAGCGCATCACGATCCAGTCCCGCAGCCGACCCGCTTTGGGAAAGAGATAGGGATAGCGCAGATCGTGAAAAGTGGTGATGAGCGGCGCGTCAATAGCGGCCGGCAAGAAATGAATGAAGGGGGACATGCCGTAAGCCGCCGTCTGATATTGCAGATTGACAATGTCGAGGCTGTGCTGGCGCGCCCATGATCGTATCGCCGGCAGACTGCCAAGTCCCCATCCACTAAGTGTGCTGACGTTCAAGGTTTCGCTGGTTGATCCCCTGCGGCTGAGGATATGGACTTGATGTCCATGATCGCGGATTCGTTCCGCCAGGCTTCTTGTAAAGTCGCCAACGCCGCCCGGCATCGGGGGGAACTCGCCGCTGATCAATCCGATCTTCATAGTCTGGCCTTTAAGCCCTTGCGCAGCACTTGCCAGTAGATGCGGACGCGCTGCGCCCGGAGATCGCGTTTATGGCCCAAGGCGCCCTTGAGGCTCTCCAGGCAAAGCTGCCAGCTGAACTGCAGCAGAAGCATCGCGCGCAGGAGCAAATACTGGCCATAACCGTGGTGCTTGCGAAAGTAGCGGAGTTTGCTGGTCTGAAAGTGGATCTGCTTTAGCGCGGCTACTTGTTCGCTGCTTTTGCCACCATGATGCGTGATAAGGGCGCTGCCGTGATAGAAGACTTGCCAGCCGGCTGACTTGGCGCGCCGACAATAATCCAGCTCTTCCGCGTACATGGTGAAGCCTTCATCGAGTCCGCCGATGTCATGGTAGACCTCGCGCCGCAGCATGAGCGCGGAGCCTTGCACCCAGTCCGCCTCCAGGATGTCATTGTCTTTTGTGTCGAGCATTCTGTAATGACGTTCAACGCCGGGGGGTGCCCAAGCGGAGAGCCAAGTGCTTTCAAAGATGCCGGTCATGAGCGTGGGGAAGCGGCGGCGCGTCGACTGATGGCTCCCGTCGCTATTAAGCGTGTGCGGTCCCACGATGCCTGCCCGCGGATGCCGGATCAAGAAATCGAGCAGTTTGCCGAGGGAATCGGGGCTGACTTCCGTATCGGGATTGAGCAGAAGCAAGTAAGCGCCTCGCGCATGTTCCAACCCGATATTGTTGCCGCGCGTGAAGCCGACGTTTCGACTTTGAGGCAATAGAGCCACCCCAGGATATTTCGCGCGCACCAGCTCGGCGCTGCCATCATCGCTGGCGGAATCCACGACTATGATTTCGATGCTGAAGGAATTTTCATCAGGGGGTCGCAATGAGCGCCGTGCCTGCCGCAAACTCTCCAGGCACTTGTCCAGCAGGTCGCACACGTTCCAACTGACGATGATGACGGAAAGGTCGACCAAATTGCGATCCCTCGAGCTGTCATTCATCCCGCAGTTTAACAGCCTTTCGCCGATTTCGAGAGCGCAGGTCGGTGGAATCAATCAGCCTGGTTCGAGGGCGAAGAGCCTCTCGGCATTGCGAGTGCTTTGCCGCGCCATTTCCTCTGGCAGAAGGCCATGCAGTTCAGACAGCTTGTCGTTGATGTAGCGGACATAAGCCGGTTCATTGCGTTTGCCGCGCCGTTGCTGTGGCGCGAGAAAGGGTCCGTCTGTCTCTGTCAAGATACGGTTGACGGGCATGCGCCGCGCAAGATCCCTGAGCGCATCCGCCTTCTTGAAGGTGACTGGACCGCTGAAGCCGAGGTAGAAGCCAAGGTCAAGCGCGCGTTCAGCGATGTCGCCGGAAGCGGAGAAGGAATGCAAGACGCCCAAACGCCCGTGAAGGCTCGCTGGGGCGGCGGGCGCCCAGTTTTCCAGTATCGCCATCACATCAGCGCTCGCCTCGCGATTGTGAATGATCACCGGCAGTTTCAGCTCGGCGGCTAGCGCAAGCTGTGATTCGAAAACGCGCCATTGAGTCGGCTTCGGGCTCTTGTCCCAGTGGTAGTCGAGCCCGATTTCGCCAACCGCCACGACCTTGGCATGGCGAGCCAACTGGCGCAACTCGTCCATGACCGAGTCGTGGAAAGCAACGCTGCTATTGGGATGGATGCCGACGGACGCAAATAGGCCTTGTTCGCTCGCTGCCAACGCGAGCGCCTGCTGGCAGCTCTCCAAATCGATCGCCGGGATGATGATGCGCCTGACGCCGGCATTGTGGGCGCGCCGCAACACCTCCGCCCGATCGTGATCATATCGGCGAAAATTGAGATGGCAGTGGGTGTCGACCAGCTCCATCAGATGACTGGGTTTGGATTGTCTCGCAGCTTTTTCAGGTCCGCTTCGACCATCATGCCGATGAGTTCTTCAAAGCTGACTTCGGGTCTCCAGCCAAGCGTCTGTTGCGCCTTGGATGAATCGCCGACCAGCAGGTCAACCTCTGCTGGTCGCATAAAGCGCTGATCTTGCACGGCGTAATCGCGCCAGTTCAGCCCGACATGGGCGAAGGCGACCTCGAGCAGCCGCTCCACCGAATGCGTTTTGCCGGTGGCGATGACGTAATCGTCGGGTTCATCCTGCTGCAGCATCAGCCACATGGCGCGAACGTAATCGCCGGCGAAGCCCCAGTCGCGTTTGGAATCGAGATTGCCGATGCGGATTTCATTTGCCAACTCGAGTTTGATCATGGCGGCGTGATAAGTCACTTTGCGCGTAACGAATTCCATGCCGCGCCGGGGCGACTCGTGATTGAACAGAATGCCGCTGCAGGTGAAGAGATCGTAACTTTCGCGGTAATTTACCGTGATCCAGTGACCGTAGACTTTGGCGACGCCATAGGGACTGCGCGGGTAGAAGGGGGTCGTCTCTTTCTGCGGCACTTCACGCACCTTGCCAAACATTTCGCTGCTCGATGCCTGATAAAAACGGATCGCCGGGTTGATTGTTCGCAGGGCTTCGAGCATGCGCGTTACGCCCAGGCCGGTGATGTCGCCGGTGAAAACGGGTTGGTTCCAGGATGTCGGCACGAAGCTTTGGGCGGCCAGGTTGTAAACTTCGTCGGGCTCGACAGCGCCGATGGCGGTGATCAAACTGCTCAAATCGCCCATGTCGCCCTGGACGAGCTGGAGCTGGTTTTGAATATGCTGGATGCGCTCGTAACGCACCGTGCTCGTTCGCCGCACCATGCCGTAGACATCGTAGCCTTTGCCGAGCAGGAACTCGGCGAGATACGAGCCATCTTGGCCGGTGATGCCGGTGATCAGGGCTTTTTTGGTCATATCTTATTCCTTAACGTTTATGCAGGCGTTGACGACAATCCACCAGGACATCGCGCAGCGTCGCTTCGAAAGTCAACTCAGGCTGCCAACCGGTGTCCCGACGGAGTTTGTTGGAATCGCCGCGTATTTCCGGCACATCAACGGGGCGCAGGCGGGAAGCGTCTACACGAACCTCGATATCGATCTCGGTTAATCCCAGCAATGTGTCAAGAAGATGCCGAATGCTATGCGCCACGCCGGAGGCGATGTTGTAGGCTTCACCTGGCCGGCCCCCTTCCACGATCATATGATAGGCGCGGACGATATCGCGAACATCGGTGAAGTCGCGCTTCGCCTCCAGGTTGCCGACGTATATAACCGCGTCGCTTTGGCCTTCCTCAACGGCTGCGATCTGCTTGGCGAAGGCCGGCGCGACGAAGCGGTCATTCTGGCCGGGACCGATATGATTGAAGGGCCGGGCGCGCATAATCGGAAGGTCGTGGCTGAGATAGTATTGCAAGCCCAACATGTCCTGGGCGACCTTGCTGACGCTGTAGGGATTGGTCGGGCGGATCGCCGTATCTTCGTTCATCGGCAATTGCTTCGGCTCGACTGCGCCATAGATTTCGGCGGAACTGACGATCAGAATGCGCGGTCGCATCTCGCGTTCAAGGCAGGCGGCAATGATGTTGAGCTGGGCGCGGATATTGTTTTCTAAGGTCTCCCAAGGGTCTTCAAAGGAACGCGGTACAAAGGCCTGCGCAGCCAGATGATAGATGGCGTCCGGGCGGCATTCCGTTAGCAGGCTGCGGACTTGGCTGTAATCTTTCAGGTCGATGCAACGTTGGTCAGTCACCGCCTCGTGGACGGTGTCACTGGGAACGAGCGTTGTCCCGATTAGGCGCGCCTTCGGTTGGACGCGGCCAAGGTGCGCCGACAGATGATGGCCGACGAATCCGCCCGCGCCAGTAATTAGGACGCGCAAAACCCGCGCCATTTCTTCGCGCTTGACTGTGGGATAGCTCCCGAATCTGGATCGATCACATCGATGTTCATATTGCTCAGCGCTTTCCGGGAACGAAGAAATGCAACCTGCGCATTATAAACGATAGGTATTCCTCTGCCAGACCAAAGCTCACTCGCGCAGTTGCCTACCTCGATTTATGGGAGTGTCTAATTTCGAGGAGGTGAAGTTTAAGATGGCGCTAGCGCAAACCCGCTAAAGAACTC
>JAAXID010000093.1 GCA_012270545.1 Anaerolineae bacterium
GGTTCGTCTGTATCCGTCGCCGTCGGGGTGTCAGTCGCTGTGGGCGTGGGACTTGATGTAGCTGTTAGGCTCGCTGTTGCCGAAGGTGTTGCGGTAACTGTAGAAGTCGCTGATCCGGTCGGGGAGAGCGTCACTGTTGCCGTCTCCGTAGCCGTTAGCACTTCAGTTACATCGGTTGCTTCTAGCGTATCGGTCTCGATTGGCGCCAGCGTTAGGGTGACCGCGGGACGGCGGAGATTACAAGCGCTCGCAATCAACACCACAAATAGCAAAGCCAGCCCATCCCGAATGCGCAATTGCGACTCCAGCACCCTGATCTTCAACTTGTTACATACTGAAATGATTATAACAGGCGCGCGACTGACCAAGCGTACACGACAGCCGAATTGAGCCGCTCAGGCCTGCGAAAAATGTACTGCTGTGGTTTGTTGGAGATGATGGTGAAGAGCGGAGACAAGTCCCCGCTCCCGCTGGCTAGCTCTGCAGCAGATTATCCAACTCGCTCCTGACGTTGGCATCGTTAAGGACGCCGAACCAGCGTCCAACGATTTCGCCATCGGCATTAACCAGGAAGTATTGGGCTTGCGCGGTAGAGCCTAACTCGGCTCGCTTGGCGTCATGCGCGGAGTTGTCTACGTCAAGGACGACAAACTCGATCCGCCCGGCATAGGTTTCTTGCAACCCACTCACGGTAGGCTGATTACGTCGACATGTCGGTCACCACGAGGCCCAGGATTCAAAAAACGTGAAACGAGGCACACTAGGCTCGGCAACTGCCTCAGGCGGCGCAGTATCGGGCAAACCCGAATCGCCCGTCAAAAGCGACCGCAGCGCGGCGCAGCCGCTAAGGGCAAGCGCGCCGACCAGCAGCAGGACCATCAAACTGAACGTTGATCTCATATTGGCTCCTTTTCAACTTGAATTGTCTTAGATCTTACAGCGCAGCGCTAACGAAATTGTTACAAGTTGCGCTGAAATTGAACCAACACAATTGCAACCAGCTTATCGTCTTAGCGACAACCATCATCTTGGGCAACATCGATGGGATGCGACCGCGACTTATCGGCTCACGTCAAATTCGAGGTTGGGCTGCCTGTCGCTCGGCAAAGTTCAGCTCGGCCTGGCGTCGGCTGTAAGTAAGCGGAGGCGCGATCGGCTGCGAGTCGAAATAGGCGACGATCTCCGACAAATAGTCAGGCAAGGGCGTGTAACTGAGGCCGAGTTCGGCTTTGCTCCGGCTATTGTCTAGATCACTCATCCACCGTTCACTAAAGGGCGAGCAATCAGGCATGAATCCGCCCGCCACCAGTTCACTGCGCTTCGCGGTGATGCTTCGCGCTTCCGTTCCCATGATCTCCCCCAGGATAGACAGAAATTCGGCATGAGTCACTCGCTCGTCCTGGGCGATGTTGTAGGCACGGCCTTTTCCTTGCCCCGTGTCTATCAACTGCATAATGAGATCTACCACATCAAGCGCGTACACGTGATTCAGCGCGTAGTTGGGCCTCTCCGGCACGAGAATCGGCCCGCCGTCGCGCAGCCTGACATAATAGTTCAAAAGGCGATGGTAGGGATCGCGCGCGCTGTTGACCATAGGAAGACGCAAGATCGTGCAGGGGAAGAGTGAACCCGACCATGCGGCTGTGAGCTGATCTTCCACGTCGCGCTTTTCGACGCCGTAAGTCCACTCCTCGTAAGCATAAGAATTCTCTTTTGGCGCCGGTATCAGCGGGCCTGCGTAGTCGTCTTCGCGGAAGGGTCGCTGTAGCCCCTCGCGCACCAGATAAACTTGCCCGGTGCTGAGGAAAATATAATGATCGACGTTGTCACGAAACAATTCGATGACAGTCCGCGCTTCATCGCCGCGATACAGGACAAAGTCAACCACAACATCAAAAGACTTCGCCAACAGCGCGCGCTGCATTTGCTTATGATCAGTTCGATCGGCATGCAAACGATGTATCGATCGCGGCAGATCATCTTTGGTGATCCCGCGGTTCAGCAGCGTTAAATCGCAGCCAGATCCCGCCAGCCGCTGCGACAGGTAGTAACCCATATTGCGTGTGCCGCCGATGATGAGAACGCGTTTCGTCATGAGATGCCTACTATGCAAGATGCAGATGTCGGAAAGGAATTAGACAGTGACAAGCAGCGCGCAATTGGACGCTGCACTTGCATTGTTAAAAAACGGACAGAGCCTGTCACAGCGCATGTGGACGCGCCGGACAGAGTCGTCACGCCATATTGTAACCGCCTATGCAACCGACTGAGGCAATTCGATCAGATTTTGTACACATCGCATAAAGACTGTAGACGTCCAGCAACTGATTCTGCCCTTGCTTAGATCCCGTATGCGCCACTATAATCCCGAGTCGCGAAACTTGCATTTAGGGGCCCTGTAGCTCAATTTGGCAGAGCAAGCGACTCTTAATCGTTAGGTTGAAGGTTCGAGTCCTTCCAGGGTCACATACAGCAGTTCGGGCGTCTCCAGCGGAGGCGCTTTTTCTGTGCGCGGCTCCCGAATCTGCCCGTGGATCAACCAATGGCGCGCTTCAGCGTGGTCAGATAATCCAGCCGCATCTGCCTGCTGGCTGCGGCCTCCGGCACAAGCATCTCCGCACCGTGATACATTCCAGCGAAGACCTGCAAATCGGTCGGAATGCGAGCCGCCATTAGACGTTGCGCGTAATTTATGTTTTCATCTCGGAACAGGTCCATCGTACCAACTGTGACCAGTGCCGGCGGCAGGTCGCTAAGGTCTGTGGCGCGCGCCGCGGCCGCATAAGGCGACACATTGTCCGATCCGTATTCGTCGCCCAGATACATTTTCCAGGCTTTAAAGGACACATCCCGATTCCAGATCGTCGGATGAGTCACTTCATGCCCGGATGGCGTGTCATGCCTGTCGTCGATCATCGGGTATATCAGCAATTGGAATGCGAGGTCGGGTCCCTTGTTGTCCCGATTGTAGAGCGCTAATCCAGCCGCCAGGCCGCCACCGGCACTGCCTCCGCCGATGGCGACCCGGTCCTTATCTATCCCCAGTTGGGACGCATTGTCCACCATCCAGTTAAGCGCGGAGAAGCTGTCGGCGATGCTTTCCCGGTACGTCGATTCCGGCGCCAAGCGATATCCCACCGAGACAACCGCGCAGCCGATGAATTCGGCGAACTCGATACAACGCGCATCGTCGCGTTCCACGCCGACGATGTAACCGCCGCCGTGCAGCCAGAGCAGCCCGCCGCGCGGCGCCGGATTGGGCGGCTGATAGATAGCCAGGGGAATATCGCAATCGGGTCCGGGGATCGTCAATTCATCAATGTTCACATCGGTCGGTGGGAGATTGGCGCGCATCTCGCGGTTGATCGACTCGGTCATCTCACGCGCTTTGGGCGGATCGTCACCGATAGCGATATAGCGCTCGGCCGGGTAAGTGTCGAGGGCATGCAGGATTTCGGGGTCGATTCTATCGATGAAGGACATGGGTTTGGCTCCTTAACCGTGGTAAGCCACAACGGAAACGGACAGACATTATAGCGTGTAATGAATGGTGTTTCCGCGAAGCCAACTGCCAATGGCGCTGATTCAATCCGCTAGCGCCCGCCAAATCCAGTCGCCATGACCGCGCGCGTGATCTGCCGCTGGAAAATGATGTAGACGAGCAAGACCGGCGCCGAGCTGACCACCGCGCCCGCCATGACGATGCCCTGATAGCTCCAGTACTCGCCAAAGAAGATCACCAGCCCGACGGGCAAGGTGCGCATCTCATCGGAATTGAGCACGACCAGGGGCCAGGTGAAATCGTTCCAGATCAAAAGGAAAGTGAAGATGCCGAGAGTAGCCACGGCCGGTCGTGAAAGCGGCAGAAACACGCGCCAGTAGATGCCGAAGGCGGAGGCCCCGTCAATGACTGCCGCTTCCGCCAGCTCGCTCGGTATGGCGAGGAAGAATTGGCGCATGAAGAACACGCCGAAGAAGCCAGCCAGCGGCGGCCAGATTAGCGCGTGGTGTGTGTCAATCCAGCCCAAGGCGCGCATCAGCATAAAACTGGGAATCAATAGCATGACGCCAGGAACGAGAAATGACGCGCCCAAGCCGAAGAAAAGCAGATTCTTGCCAGGGAAGCGCAAACGGGCGAAAGCGTAACCCGCCATTGAAGTCACCAGCAAGACACCGGCGGTGCTCAAGGACGTGACATATACGCTGTTGAATAGCCAGCGTACGAGCGATAACTCTTGTCGAGACAAGCGCGTGGAGAAAATCTCGGAATAATTGTCGAGGGTGGGCTCGGACGGTATGATTTCAATGGGCCACTTCAATATTTGTTCCTCATGCATGAAGGACTGGCCCACAACCCAAACCACAGGAAAAAGCACCAAGAGCAGCAGAATCGTCAAAAAGAGATAAGTGCCCGCCTTGGACAGGCGATTCGCCCAGATTGTGCGTGTATCGCTGCGCATGACCGCTAGTACTCCGTGTAGCGCCCCAAAAGCCGAAACTGCACCAGGGCGAAGACGAACATCACCACGCCCAGCGTCAGCGCCATCGCGCCAGCGTAACCCATATGATAGTAACTGAATGCGTTGCGATAGATATGCAGGACGATGGTGTAGGACGAGTAGCCGGGACCGCCGCCGTTGGTCATGATATAAGGTTGCCCGAAGACCTGCATATGGGCGATGAATTGGGTGACGATGATAAAGAGCAGCGCGGGTCTGATGAGCGGCAGTGTCACCTGCGTCAGGATCGCCCAGCGTCCGGCCCCGTCAATCCTCGCCGCTTCGTAGAGGGCTTCTGGCACGGCATAGAGCGCCGCAAGGAAGATAAGCATCGGGAAGCCGAAGCCCCACCAAATCGTCGTCAGCGAGAGCGACGGCAGCACAAGATTCGGATCGGCCAGGTAATTGAATCCGTCGATCCCGAGCAGTTCCAGCCCCCCATTTAGCAAGCCAAAGGGCGCTAGCAAACGAGAAAAAACGATGCCGATGACCGAGATGGAGAGCACAACCGGCGCGTACATCACCACGCGGAAAAACGTGTGGCCCACGCGGATGCTCTTCAGCGCCAGCGCGGCAAACAATGCCACCAAGACATTGCCGACAGTCGTCATCGTGGCGAAATAAAGCGAGTTGCCCATGGCGATCCAAAACAGATCGTCTTCCATCATCAGCTGGAAGTTTTCCAAGCCGATGAAGAAGTAGGTGCCACGCAGCAGCTCCCACTCGACGAAGGCCGTGACAAATGCGGAGATCACCGGTCCCGCGAGAAAAACAAAGAAGAAGAACAGATATGGCGTCAGGAATAGATAAGCGCTGATCGCCTCGCGCCTTTTGTTTGTCAGCGTCCAATTAGATGATTTGCGTCCGGCCGCCAATTTGCTCGTCGATGCCATGGCCTGCCCCGGGATGAGTATCTTGCTTATATGCGCGCGGTCACCGGCACGGATGCGTATAACGGGAAACGAGCCTCACCATGAGGTGAAGCTCGATTTCTTAGAAAACTGAATCGACCCGAGCAGTTAGCGCAGCGCGCGCCGGATGCGCTGGGCGGCATCGTCGAGCCCCTCTTCCACCGTTTGCTGACCGGTGAAGATCGAGGAGTAGGCGGCTGCCATGATATTCTCGACCTCGGTGAAGCGCTCGGACTGATATTCNNGGACCCAGACGCGGGTAGGGCCAGAAGGCAATCTGCCCGTCTTCCATGTTGGTGTTGTAGAAGTTGTAGGCCCAGGCGCCGTCAAGATACATCGACAAGCCATCGTTGAGCATCAGTTCGCCGCTCCAGTTGACGCCGGGAAGTACGTGATGCTCAAAGACCAAGTCATGGAAGAATTGAACCGCCGCCTTGGCCGCGTCGCTGTCGATCAGCACCTCCGCATCGGGAGCGGGCGTAATCACGTCAGTGCCCCACTGATAAAGCGCTGGCGTCACCGTGACGCGATTCCAGCCGATTGACAGCGGCCATACCGCAATGTTGTCAGCATCAAAGCCGTCGTCGCCCGGGTTGTTGCCATTCTCGTCCCAGGTCAAGCGGCGTACATACTCAAGGAACTCTTCTCCGTCCTCCGGCGGATCATCGACTGAGATGCCGGCGCGTTCCAGCAGGTGCGTGTTGACGTAAAGACCCGAGCCATAGTTGTCAAACGGAACCGGATATACCTCGCCGTCAAAGCTGACCGAGTCCAGCAGCGCCGGGCTGAAGTCATCCTTGTCCAGCATGCCCAGGTTAAACATCTGCTCTGCTACCGGCATGATGTGCCCAGTCAGGGCGTATTGCGGCACGACTGAATGCCAGAGGGTCATCAAATCAGGTCCGCCGCTACCGGCGACGATCGCGGCCGAAAGCTTGTCGAAGAAGGTGCCCCAACCCAGGATCTGGTAGTTGATGGTGACGTCCGGGTTTTCTTCGACGAAGCGCGTGATTAGGTCGGTCATGGATTGGCCGTCGGGTCCGCCAAGACCGCTCCAGAAGTTGATTGCAATCTCGCCGGTGCCGAGCTCCTGGACCTCTCCTTCGTCCTGCCCGACGAGCGGGAGCGCGCCGACCAAAAGCAAGATCATGAAGACGGGCAATAAACGACTGAATAGTTTCGTATGCATTACCACTTCTCCTATTTGTCTGACTCGATTCTGTCTTTGAGACAAGCCAAAGCCCGCCGCAGCGTGGTTTGTAACATAATGCGGTGCATCTGTCAAAATCCCACTACGCGCAAAGAGAAGCAGTTGTTGACAATGGCTGCGCGCCGATTTATCGTCATAGCCAAATGGGAGCACAGTTTAGTTCGATGTCTATCCGATGTGTAAACGCCTGCAAGACAAGTCAGCTTTCGTCACCGGCGCCGGTCAGGGCATCGGCCGCGGCATCGCCGAGCAATTGGCGACAAACGGCGCAAGCGTGACCATCGCTGAGATCAATGAATCAACTGGTCAGTCGACCGCCAACGAGCTCAATCAAGCTGGCTATGCGGCGCAATTCACACGAGTCGACATCCGCTCCGAAGACGAGATCAAGGCCGGTATCGCCGCGCACGTTGAGGAATTCGGCGGGCTGGACATCCTGGTCAACAACGCCGGCGCGAATCAGAACTTCGACGCTTCGCGGATGAGCGTGGACGAGTGGGAGAAGTCCATGAGTCTGAACCTTCGGGGCGCCTGGCTCTGCAGCAAACACGCCCTGCCGATCATGGCGCAACAAGAGTCCGGCGTGATTATCAACATCGCCAGCGTGCACGCCACCATGACCACATACAATTTCTTTCCTTACAACGTCGCGAAATCGGGCATTCTGGGACTGACGCGCAGCCTGGCGCTGGATTGGGGACACAGGAATATCCGCGCAGTAACTGTAAGCCCGGGCTGGATTCGCACGCAGCCAGTCATTGATCACTTCGCGGGTGCCGACGACCCGGCGGCTGAGGAAGGGCGAGTCCGGGATATTCATCCGCTCAGGCGTATCGGAGAGCCGGAAAATGTCGGAGCGCTGGTCGCCTTCTTGGCGAGCGACGAGGCAAGTTACATTACTGGCACGGAAATCGTGATTGACGGCGGCATATCGGCGCGCCACGCGGATTGAGCCAGGACGCGGGCGATTCAAGAGTCGCCCTTACGATAGCCAAAAGCGCGAGGGAGACTCCAGAAGCATGAAAATCAAACGCATCGCCGCTTATCAAGTCGACCTGCCGCTGCACGAAGGCAGCTATAAATGGTCGGGCGGAAAGTCCATCGACGTGTTCGACAGTACTATTGTCCGCATTGATACCGACAGCGGCATATCGGGCTATGGCGAAGTCTGTCCGCTGGGTCCCTTTTACTTGCCCGCTTATGCCGACGGCGTTCGCGCCGGCATCAAAGAGCTGGCGCCGCATCTGCTCGGCCAAGATCCAACTCAGCTCGCCCCGCTCAATCGGCGCATGGAAGCTGCGCTCAAGGGTCATCCCTACGTCAAGGCGGGTATTGACATCGCCTGCTGGGATATCCTGGGTCAGGTGACGGGCCAGCCAGTATGCACCCTGCTGGGCGGACGCTTCGGCGATGACTTCCTGCTCTACCGCGCGATCTCGCAGGGGGCGCC
>JAAXID010000108.1 GCA_012270545.1 Anaerolineae bacterium
GTCTACAGCTTTTCGCATAGGAATCGCCGCTTTCATGGGAGTGTCTAATTTCGAGGAGGTGAAGTAAAGATAACGCTAGCGCAAACCCGCTAGAGAACTCCCTTCTCCAATGCTTTGGGATGCTCGCCATAGAGATGGCGAGAAGGGCCGGGGCTGGGGTTAGAAAAGCAGAGTCCAGCCATTTAGACACTCCCGCTTTCATTTTGGCTACACGACAGTTTCAATCTCAGGTATTCTTGTATGCCTGAGTGAGGCGGCCATCAATGTGGTGTTCCGAAGATGCTTGTTGATGAAGCAAAGATATTCGTGGCGAGCGGTAAAGGCGGCGATGGCATTGTGGCATTCCGCCGTGAGAAATATGTGGCTCGCGGTGGACCTTCCGGCGGGAACGGCGGGCGTGGCGGCGATATCGTTCTCAAGGCCGACACCAACCTCAACACGCTCTATTTTTTCCGCAAGCACGTTCACTTCAAAGCCAAAGCCGGCGGCAAAGGCGGCTCGAGCAACAAAACGGGCGCTGACGCCGAAACGCTGATCGTGCGCGTACCGCCCGGCACAGTCGCACGCGATGCCGATACCGGCGGGCTGATCGCTGATATTGCGCGCGCCGGAGAAGAAATTGTGCTGGCGCGGGGCGGGCGCGGCGGCCGAGGTAACGCTCACTTCAAAACGGCGGCTAATCAAGCGCCACGCATGGCCGAAAAAGGCGAGCCGGGTGTTGAACGGTGGATTACCCTGGAACTGAAAATGATCGCCGATGTCGCGCTGGTGGGTATGCCGAATGCGGGCAAATCGACGCTGCTGTCGGTGGTGAGCAACGCCAAACCCAAGATCGCTGATTATCCCTTCACGACTTTGGAGCCGAATCTGGGAACAGTCGTATATGACAACAGAGACCTGATCTTCGCCGATATTCCCGGTTTGATCGAAGGCGCGCATATGGGCATCGGACTTGGCCATGCCTTTTTGCGTCACGTGCAGCGCACCGACATTATCCTGCATATCCTGGATGGTTCGGCGAGTGATCCGCTGGCCGACTACAATCAAATCAGATCCGAGCTTGCGCTTTACGACGCGAAGCTGACCGAGCGACCGGAGATCGTGGTTGTAAACAAGATCGATTTGCCCGAGGCGCGCGAATACTGGGAATTGCTGAAAGAAAGTCTGGTCGCGCGGGATATAACTGAGCCAATGGCGATCTCGGCATTGACGCGAGAAAACGTGACCAGCCTGATTCAGCGCGTATTTGAGAAGGCGGCCAGCACGCCGCGTCGTGATGAAACCGCTCTCGAACAAGCCCCGATCTATGAGCTGGATGATGAAGATCTTACTTTCGAGCTTGAGGTCGAAGACGGCGTATATTATGTCACCGGCGATCGGATCGAGCGGGCGGCGGCGATGACATATTGGGATTATGACGAAGCGGTGCTTCGATTTCACAAGACGCTGGACGCGCTGGGTGTGGTTGACGCGCTTTCGAAAGCGGGCGTTCGCCGGGGCGACACCGTTTTCATCGGAGACTTCGAACTGGAGTGGTCCGATTGAGCGCGCAACGCATCGGCATACTGGGTGGCAGCTTCGATCCGCCGCAGATGGGGCATTTGATCCTGGCGGAGTACAGCCGCGAAAGCCTCAGCATCGACCACATTCTCTTTGTGCCCGTGGCCGACCACCCAACAAAAAAAGGTGAAATTCGCCTGCCTGTTAAACATCGCTTAGCCATGCTTGAGCTCGCGATTGCGGACAACCCGCATTTCAGTATTTCGCGCGTCGATATCGATCGTAATGGTCCTCATTATTCCGCTGATACGGTCAAGATTATCCGCGCGCAGTATCCGCAGGCCGAGCTGTACTTTGTGATGGGCGGCGACAATCTGCGCTCTTTGCCGACCTGGGAGCGGACGCAGGAACTTTATGCCTGCTGTCGGCTCGCGGTGATGAAACGCGCAGACGAAGACATCACAGCTGAAATGCACGACGATATTCTGCCGGGGCTGTCGAAACAGGTGGATATCGTCGATGTTCCGATGCTTAGTGTATGGTTGTCTTCGACCTATGTCGTCAGTCGCCTGCGCGAGGACCTCAGCGTGCGCTATCTGGTGCCCGACAAAGTTCTCGACTACATCGCCGCCAATAATCTGTATCGCTGAACCACAATGACAAGATCTTTCAACTTCTTACTTATTCTGGTACTGGCTATTGCCTCAATATCCCTGACGGAGGCGCAGCAGCAGACGCCGATTCCCACACTCGCGGTTCCGACGCTGCTGCCAGCTCAGGCGGATGAAGACCCGTCGGGCAGCCTGACAGCCGTTTCTTCCGTAGCCGAGATCATCGAGTCGGGCGCTTTCCGAGTCGGCGTACTCTATAACGAGCCGCCATACAGCGAGTTTACGCTCCAGGGTGATCTGCGCGGTTTCGACATCGATCTTCTGCGCCTGATTACAGAGACTTGGGGCAGCGACCTTGAATTCATTCAGGTAACGCGGGAAAACGCGCTCGACCGACTGAATCGCGGTCATGTCCACGCGGTAGCCTCGGCCTTCGTTCACTATCGCGACCTCGATGATCGGCTCGAATTCAGCCAAACCTATATGCTCGGCCGGCAGGCACTGATGATTCGCGCAGACAGCCCCTTCGAGTCTTTGACTGAATTGAGCAGTCATAGCATCGGATATGTTATTGGAACGCGTTCGGAAAAGGCGCTGAGTCTGTGGAGCGCGCGGCTCGATGCGAGCTTGAATCTAAAATTCTATCTGACCCTGGATCGCGCTTTTGCCGCTCTGACTGGGGGAGAGATTGAAGGCCTGGTTGCCGAGGAGCAGGATCTGCTGCGAGTCGCTTCGGAATACGCCGATCGCGTGAGAATCCTCGACGAAGCGGTGCTGCGCGAACCGCGCGCTTTCGCAATCAGGCGGCATGATATTTCGCTGCGGCGCCTGCTCAGCCACAGCATTCAGTTGCTCGCGGATGATGGCAGTCTGCTGAAACTTTACCGCGAGTACTTCCCAGAGGCAAAGGATTGGGAAGACGCAGTTACGCTGTGGGATGGCATTGGCGCGACGGTGAATCCGACGCAGTATGCCGGTGAGCTCATGCATCCGACTCGATACGCTGTACCGCAGCTCCAGCGATCGGGCGTTCTTCGCGTCGGTGGTATATCCGAAGGCGGGGGATCTTCGTCGGCGGGCCAGGCGCAACTCGCCGCGCTTAATCTGGCGCTCGTTCACGAGTTGGGGAGACGCTGGGGGGCGTCGGTTGAGATCGTCAGCAGCAGCGCTGACGAAGCCATCACAATGCTTGCGAGCGGCGCTGTCGACATTGTCGCCGGTGTAAAGCCGGACTGGCGCTTGTCGACTTCAATAGATTTCTCCGCGCCATATCTTTTGCACGGCGACAGATTGATGGTGCGAGCCAATTCGCAAATTGGGGGATTTAATGACTTGCGTGGACGCATCATCGGCCTGATACTCGGCGACGAAGGCGCGCGGGAGCGGGCGCAGGCTTGGGCCGATAGCATCAATGCCAGCGTACGCTTCTTTCAAACACGGGAAGGCGGCGCGGCGCTTCACCTGCTTGAATACAATAACGTCAATGCCATTTACGCCGACAGTCTGCTGTTGGTACCACATTTGCAGGCGAGCCCAAACGCCCTGCGCTTGACCGACCGCTGGTACAGCCGCTCCTATTTCGTCTTCGGCTTGCCATACAATGACTTGGATTTCCGGCTGCTGGTGGATTACACAATTCAAGAATTCCTTCGTGATGGGACGCTGGAAAGGCTATCCGCACCGCTGATTCTTTCGGACGAGCTGCCGGACTTTGAAATTACGCCGGGCGCCGCTAGGTTCGCTGGCATCAGTCTGACCGGCTCGTAGGCGGCTGCTGGCCCCGCAGAACGATTGTCACGCCGAAAACAAGTATCACGCTGCCGACTGCCTGTGGGACAGTTGGCATCTCGCTGAAAATCAGAAATGCCCAGATCGCGCTTAAGATGGGCACGGACTGAACCGTCATCGTCAAGGTGGTTGGCGACATGAAACGCAAGACGAAATTCAGCGCGCCGTGACCGATGATTTGTGCCAGTATCGCCAGCAACAGAACCCAGAGATAACCACGGACATCATAGCCGATAAGGGAGATTCCATTGAAGGCAATAATGGCGAGGGTCACCAGCGCGCCAGCGGAGTAGACCAGCCAGATGTAGGGGACGAAGGAAACAGCGCCGCGCACTTTGCGGCCGACGATGATGTAGAGCGCTGCCGAGCAGGCGCTGATCACTGCCATCATAATTCCAAGAGCGGGATTGCCACCGGGGAGGGCTGCCGGCGCGTCGGCTGTCGTGAACGCAATCATGAGGCCGCCCGCCAGCGCCGCCAGAATCCCGATCCATACCGCCTTGCCCAGCTGCTGTTTCAGTAGCGTCACCTCAAAAAAGGCGACCCAGATCGGGATAGTCGCGATGAAGGCCTGGTTGATCAGGACGCTGATATGCTCAAGAGACGCCACCATCAGCGCGATATTGATGCCGGACATCGTGCCCGCTATCAATGCGAGCCAGCGGCTTCGGGCGGGCATGGCGGCGATTTCACGCGCGCCCTTGTGCCAGATATAGGGCGCGAACATGACGACGCCGGTGAACATGCGCCCAAATGAAACGAGCGCCGGATGCATGTCATATTCGAAGGCGTAACGGACGCAGATGGGCCCGAATGACCAGGCGAAGGCCGAGACCGCCACAAGAATCCATAAGTGAGTCGTCGACGGCGCCGACAGATTAATCCGCATGATGGTCTCCGCTCTCAGAAGCCCGAATCTCTCCACGGCTGGCCAGAACCACGCCGATGATGATGATGACGCTCCCGACGACCTGTTTGCCCGGCGGCAATTCACGGAAGAGAATCACGGCGAGTATGGCGCTGCCGATCGGTTCCAGTTGGGAGAACATGCTGACCATGGCCGCGGGGAAGTGCTCCAGAAGATAATTCAGCGAGGAGTGCCCTAGGAGTTGTGGCACCAAGCCCATCGCCAGCAGAACGAAATACCCCTGCGCGCGGAAACCGGTAACCGGCGTCGATGTAAGGCCGATGACGATCAGTGTGCCAATCGAAGCGACGCCGTAGACCAGCCAGACGTAGGGTATCACTGGCAGGTTTGTCCGCAGCTTGCGCCCGATTAGCATGTAGACCGAAACCGTCAGCGCGCCGACCAGCGAGAGCAGGGCGCCGGTCACAGTGCCGTCAAGATCACCGGCGGCTTGCGCGGGGTCAAGCGCGCCATTCAGCGGTAGCCCAATCATCAGGCCACCCAGCAAGGCGACGACCAACCCCAGTATAACCAGACGCGACAAACGAATATGTAGAAAGATGACTTCCAGAATCGCCACCCAGATCGGACCGGTGGACACGATCACCACGCTGACCAGTACGGTCGTATACTGCAGGGACGTCACCCAGGCGGTGAAATGGACAGCCAGGCAGATGCCGGAGAGCGCGATCAGTTTCAGTTCATCACTTGAGAGCACGGCAATGCGCTCTCTATAGGTCCGCAGCACAAGAGGCGTCAATGCTACCGTGGCGATCAAGAGCCGCGCGCAGGCGATCAGAAGCGGTGGCATGTCCTCGTCGAGCGCAAGCCGAATTAAGATGGCGGCCGAGGAGGTGGCCACAATCGCGATAAGGATGACGACGTATGCCCTAAGGGGCGGTGTTTTGACGTAAGACGACGGCTCTTGCTTCAAAATGCATTCTCCATTCGGCGATTGTCTATGTTGGTAGCATTCGTAGAAATTGCAAGTCAGAATCGCCATCGTGCCGCTTCGCCACCGCGTTTAGCGACCTACGGTTACAGTCTTTGAATATCCGGTGCGGGGGAGTACAATTTGACCTGAACTCCCGTTCGTTGCCGGGGCGAAGATTGGAGAATCCGCCCGGGGACATGCTAGAATATCGGGGGAATGTTCGCAGTATCAAAGTTTAACAAGGAGCGAGTTGAATCATGGCTTTTGAATTACCGTCTCTTCCCTATGCAGAAGATGCGCTCGAACCGCATATCGACGCCCGCACGATGGGCATTCACCACGGCAAGCACCACGCCGCTTATACGGGCAATCTCAACGCGGCAATTGAGGGAACGCCACTGGATGGCATGAGCATCGAGGCGATTCTGGGCGACCTCAATGCGGTGCCCGAGAATATCCGCACGGCCGTTCGCAACAATGGTGGCGGCTACGCCAATCACAACCTGTTCTGGCAAATCA
The DNA here is from genome assembly GCA_012270545.1 of Anaerolineae bacterium. GTDB lineage: Bacteria > Chloroflexota > Anaerolineae > Aggregatilineales > Phototrophicaceae > UBA6055. The sequence continues at coordinate 6,260 of JAAXID010000108.1, forward strand.
TGGGACCAAATGGCGGTGGCGAACCGAGCGGCGCGCTTGGCGACGCGATCAGCAGCGCCTTCGGCAGCTTCGGCGAATTCCAGTCGGCCTTTTCCGCGGCGGCGGCTACGCGCTTCGGCTCTGGCTGGGCTTGGCTGGTGGCTGATGGCGGCGCCGTCAGCGTGACCTCGACGCCGAACCAGGATACCCCTTTGATGGAAGGCAAAACGCCGATCTTGGGCATTGATGTTTGGGAACACGCCTATTACCTGAACTACCAGAATCGGCGCCCGGATTACATCGCCGCATTCTTCAACGTCATCAACTGGGCAAAGGTTGGTGAACTCTTCGACGCGGCTGGTTAGACCAATTCATGTTTGGATGCTCAGCGGGTCCCTAAGCTCGCTGGGTTTTCAATCATGTACCTTCCATTAGCCGGGAGACGCGGAGGCTATGAAGGACCGCAATGGATTGAGTCGGCGCGATGTGTTGAAGTTGGCCGGCGGCGGCGTACTCGGCGCGGCAATGCCCAGCCTGTCTCACGCGGATGATTGGAAGTTCAAGCTGCCGCCACTGCCTTATGCCGAAGCTGCGCTGGAACCCTATATCGACGGGCGCACAATGGGCATCCACCACGGCAAACATCACGCCGGCTACACCAACAAGCTGAATGCGGCGATTGAAGGCACTGATCTCGTTGGCATTCCTATCCAAGACATCCTGGCCAATCTCGACAAGGCGCCGGCCGATATCCGCATGACGGTGCGGAACAACGGCGGCGGCTACGCCAATCACAGTTTGTTCTGGCAGGTCATGAGCCCGGATGGCGGTGGCGAGCCAAGTGGCGCTTTGGCGGACGCGATTAACAGCGCCTTCGGCAGTTTCGCTGATTTCAAGGCGGTGTTTTCCGCGGCGGCGGCTGGTGTCTTCGGCTCGGGCTGGGCTTGGCTGGCGGCAGACCGTGGCCTGCTTAGCATTTGCGCGACAGCCAATCAGGATACACCGCTGATGGAAAGGGTGACTCCAATCTTCGGAATCGATGTCTGGGAGCATGCCTACTACCTACATTATCAGAATCGGCGCGCGGACTACATCGCCGCCTTCTTCAACGTGATTAACTGGGACAAGGTAACGGAGCTGTACACCGCGGCTGTGTAGGCTTGCTCATCGTTCTCAGCGATTTCAAAGGGCGCTACAATGGTGGCGTCCTTTTTGCGTACACAGGCGCTGCGGATCTCTGCGCTGCCTGACAGGAGATTAGCGACATGACGGAGTATCGCATCGAAGTGGATTCGATCGGCGAAGTGCAGGTGCCGAAGGAGGCGCTCTACGCGGCGCAGACACAGCGGGCATTGGAGAACTTCCCGATCACCGGCATGAAGCCCCTGACGGCTTTCATCTGGAGCATCACGCTGGTCAAGCGGGCGGCGGCGGAAGTGAACATGGAGCTGGGACTGCTCGATGAGCGGCTGGCGCGGGCGATCATACAGGCGGGCGAAGAGATCCTGGCCGGGCGGCATCACGAGCATTTCGTAGTCGATCCCTTTCAGGCGGGGGCGGGCACCAGCCATAACATGAACGCCAACGAAGTGATGGCCAATCGGGCGAATCAGATCCTCGGCTACGATATTGAGGCGGGCGACAAACCGGTGCATCCCAATGACCACGTGAACATGGCGCAATCGACCAATGACACGATTCCGACGGCGATAAGGCTGGGCCTCTTGTGGCGGCTGGACGAGCTGCTGGGGACGCTGGCGCGCTTCGTCGAAGTCACCCGGGGCAAAGCGGACCAGTGGGACGATGTCGTCAAGACGGGGCGGACGCACTTGCAAGACGCGGTGCCGATTCGGCTGGGGCAGGAAGTGGGCGCCTGGGCGACGGCGATCGAGCGGGGGATGGACAAGGTTCGCTTTGCGGCGGAGGGGCTGCGGCGGCTGGGCATCGGCGGCACGGCGGCCGGCAGCGGCTTGAACGCGCATCCGGAATATCATGGGCGGATGGTTGCGAAGCTGACGGCGCTTACTGGCATCGCGCTGTACGAGAGCGATGATCTGTTCGAGTCGATGCAGTCGATGCAAGACGCGGTCTTTTTCTCGGCGGCGCTGCGCAACCTGGCGATGGATTTCACGCGGATCGCGAATGACCTGCGCTTGCTCTCGGCGGGACCGACCAGCGGCATCGCCGAGTTGACACCCCCCACAGTGCAGCCGGGCTCGTCGATCATGCCGGGCAAGGTGAATCCGGTGCTGGCCGAGATGCTGAACCAGGCGATGTACCATGTGATCGGGAATGACACGACTGTGAACCTCTGCGGGGCGGCCGGGCAATTCGAGCTGAATGTGATGATGCCGGTCATCGCGCATAACTTGAATGAGATGATGCAGGTGATGATCGGGTCGGTCGGCGCCTTCACGGAGAAGCTGATGGCCGGCCTGGTCGTCAATCGCGAGCGGACGGCGAGCTGGCTCTCGCGCAATCCGATCTTGGTGACGGCGCTGAATCCCATCATCGGTTACAACAATGGGGCCAAGGTGGCGAAGAAGGCGCTGGCGGAAGGGCTGAGCGTGCGCGATGCCGTGCTGGCGCTGGGCTTGATGGAAGCAGCGGAGTTGGATCGGGCGCTGGACGCTTATGCGATGACTGAGGGTGGGATTCGGGGGTGAGGGGTTTTGTGTTGCGTGGCCGGCATATCGGCTTGCTAAGGCGCGCTGTGTGAGCAGAGTAGAGTGGTTGGCGTGGTGAGTGGATGGTTGCTCAAGCTATCGCACTTGCACAGCAAGATTTCGCATACATAATGGTTTGACAGCAATATGTAAGGAGAAGAGAGTGCAGCCTTTCGAATCTTACGATCCTTTGACCGTTCAAGAAGCAGATGAGCAGTGGCTTGTCACCGTACGCAGACGCGAAATCAGGAACATTCTGAACAGCTACACAGGTTACTATGATCCGTTTGCTGAACTCCTTCAGAATGCCTTTGATGCGGTCGAAAAACGAGCGCATGAAGAAGACATGGACTATCAGCCTCAGATTTGGATTGCTGTAGATATTCAATCGAAACTGATATCAGTTACCGACAACGGATGCGGCATGGATTTCGCTGAATTCCAGATGTTTCTCAAGCCCAACTATTCATTCAAGTCTAGCGATAGATATCGCGGCATGAAGGGTGTTGGCGCTACCTATCTAGCCTACGGCTTCAACGATTTGCAGGTATCAACCAAGAAGAATGGGGAAACTTGGTCTGGTAGCATCACACATGGTCGCGAATGGGTAGAAGACGGAACTGGAACAGTAGAAATCCCGATGTTTTCCATGTCAACTAACGAACCGCACAGTCCTTTCGCAGGAGTTGACACAGGGACATCTGTAACAATTCGCCTGGTAGGTGATGGCATTCGACCAAGAGATTTGGGCTGGGCTCGTGCAACTAATGCAACGCAGTGGCTCGCTCTCTTAAGGGTACATACTCCATTGGGCGCAATCTACATCAAGCCCGACCAGCCCTATTTCGCCATAAACATTTTTCTTGAAGTGATCGACTCGAATGGAACAGTGACCAGTGAAACGATTGAAAACCCAGAGTATTTCTATCCGCATAAGAAATTCGACCCGGTAGTTAATCTCCGCGAGTTCCAGTCTTGGATGCAAGTAGAACTTGACAAAGGCCGTGTGCCGACACGTAAACCTCCTCGATTCACTAGCCTTTCCGCATTCTGGATAACGGGCGATACCAATGACATCTTGAACAATGAGAGGTTGTTCCCTTTAAGGCTTTCTCATGAGCAAAAGCAATTGGTGAAAGACCTAAATGTTCGTGTTTACTTCTTTATGTGTTACACGGTCGAGTTATGGAATCAACTAAAATATGAACTTGACCTTCATAGTCGATCACAATTCCTGCGAGGCGGATTACAGATAGCTACAAGGCACATGCCTCAGGGTCCGCTTCTGCCGATAAAACTCAACCGGATGCTTGGTTTTCAGAATATCACGCATATCATTATTCATATTGATGCCGAACCTGATCTAGGCCGAAAAGGATTTCAGCCCGAGCATGTAGCGATAGCGGAATACTTGGCGCAACGGCTGGTTGAGCAGTACGGCAAGATCTACCGTTGGGAGCTCCTTCGCCGAAGAGAAGGTACCGTTTCTATGGTCAAGGAACTCCAACTGCAAAGTTGGATTGACCAGCAAAGGATTCACGAAGAACAGCATCCACTAAAGATTGTCAAACCACAAGTGTTTAATCCGCTTGATTACTTGCCCACGAGATCTGAACCACAAGTTGAGCAGGATGTAGTCGCGCTGTTCAATCAAATGCTATCGGCTGGGATCATAAGAGGGATCGTAATATTGTCGTCAAGTCAGTACGAACAATATGATGGCCTCTATAGAAGGATTCTAGATACCCCCTACTCAACTTATGTTTATGATCCCGACACAAATCCAATCGGCGTTCTCCGCGACTCTTTGGGTAGCAATGAGGAGCCCTTGCAGAGCAAAATCAGAGTCTTAGAGTACAAGTACAGTTTGGATGCACTAGTTGAAGAGCTCTCGCAACAAGAGAAGGATGCAAGGGAGCTAGATTTGGTAGTTGCATGGGAGCGGGGAGCGAAATGGGCTGAAACTTACTCTATTACCTCATTTCTAACGCCTGACAATCGCAGATTCCGTGAGTATCACGGCATTACGCATCGCTTTGAAGATATGATGTCTAGGCAAGCGGCATTCAACGCAATCATTCTTAAGGACTTGATCAGTTACCTAAACGACTCTGTTGCGGAAGAACATCGGCAATCCCTTCTGGGCGACTACTAAAGGTTCTTGCATGGAGAATCATATACACACGCTGCAAAGTATCCTACGAGGCCTTCTGACGAATACACAGAGTGACGACATAGCCTTAGGTTGGAGCAAAGCTGATTTTGGAAAATTCTGTATTGAATACTTCAAAGAAATCGCGCGATGCAAGTTTTCCGGCGAAACGCTAGTGGACAACAATGATTACCAGAAAGACTTGCTGTTTGAAGACGCTGACGAACGCATTGTATTCGCCCCTACAAAGCGACGTGAACTGGCCGGTCTAAAAGACAATCCAGTCGTTGCGAAAGTTCCAATAGCCTATCCTGAAGAGTTGCCAGAAAAACTGCCCCACATTCTTGAGAATGACAATCCCAACATAGAGTTCAAGCCAATCTTGCATCGCAATGGTGTCAGTGTTGGTTTATCCCTCCAAGAATCTCTCATCGTCGTCAACACCCTGGCAGCAAAACACTCGGAAATCCGCGGCGGGGCTTGGAGCGGCCTGGGCAAGCGACTCGAACTGCCGCTGATGTTGACATTGGCGAAGCTGTACCAAGTTCCCTCAAACCACTACACGGGAAAAGGGCTGACGGGCGAATCGAGAGAAGTTGATTTCCACTTCCTAAGCAATTCTGGCGATCGGTTCTTTTGTGAAGTGAAGTTGATGGGCAAAGGCAATCCCGAAAGCGCCGACAGCACAATTGCGCGACGGTCGAACATTTTCATCGCGCAGAACTTGTCCACGAAGAACAAGAGTCAACTGACCAATCGGGGCCATCATTGGGTGGAACTGGGCGCTCCGGACGGGTATAAGCGCATGTATACGGTCTTTACCTATCTCGATATCCCTTGCATCGAGTTTGACGGAGACCTGGACACGGCGCTGGATGAGATCATCCCGCAAGTGTTTGCGGAAATCGCATAAAACGTCGGCAATCCGCGACCGTTCCCGCTCAAAACATATAAGCCGTCTCACCATGCTCGGCCGCGTCCAGGCCCAGCGCCTCTTCCTCCGGCGTGGGACGCAAACCGATGGCTGCTTCGATGACGCGGAAGATGACCCAGGTGACGACGAAGGCGAAGATCCAGGTGGCGATGGTGCTGACGACCTGGGCGATGAAGAAGTCGCCGTTGCCGCTGAGCAGACCGCCGGCGGCCAGGGTGGTGGAGGCGAAGACACCGAGCGCGACGCTGCCCCAGGTGCCGGCCATGCCGTGGATCGCCCAGACGTCCAAGGCGTCGTCGACCATTGCCTTGATGCGGCTCTCGGCGGCTAGGTAGGAAACGACCGAAGCGCCGATGCCGATGATGAGCGCGGGAATCACCTCGACGTAGCCGGCGGCGGGCGTCACGCCAACCAGACCGGCGATCGCGCCGGATGCCGCGCCGAGTACGCTGGGTTTTTTGGCTAAGTGCCAGGTCAGCAGCAGCCAGGTCAGAGCGCCGGCGGCCGCGGCCACATTGGTGTTGACCAGGGCGATCACGGCGATGCCGTCGGCGGCCAGGGCGCTGCCGCCGTTAAAGCCGAACCAGCCGAACCAAAGGAAACCGGTACCCAGCAGCACGATCATGAGGCTGTGCGGCTGGGGCGCCGTTTCGCCATCTTTGATGTCGCGCCGGCCGAGGATTCGCGCGGCCGCCAGCGCTGCCACGCCGGAGGACATGTGCACGGCAAAGCCGCCGGCGAAGTCGCTAGCGCCCAGCTCATGCAGCCAGCCGCCGCCCCAGACCCAGTGCGCGATCGGGCAATAGACGAAGGTGACCCAGAGCACGACGAAGGCGCCGAAAGCGCGGAACTTCACACGCTCGGCGATGGCGCCCGCCAGCAGCGCCGGTGTGATCACGGCGAACATACCCTGAAAGAGCATGAATAGCAGCTCGGGGATCTCCTGGCCCTCACGCGGCTCCAGACCGACGCCGTTGAGAGCGATATGATCCAGGTTGCCGATGATGCCGCCGACGCTGGGACCGAAGGCGAGAGAATAGCCCCAAAGCACCCAGACGATCAGGACGATTCCGAGGCAGGTGAAGCTGTGCATGGCGGTCGCCAGGGCATTTTTACCACGTACCAGGCCGCTGTAGAAAAGGCTGAGGCCCGGCAGCATAACCATCACCAAAGCAGTGGATGTCATCACCCAGGCCACACTAGACATATTCATCGCGTCCACGAGTCTGCTCCAGAAACTTGTTGGAATAGGCATATTGCTGAATCGGCACAGTCTAACAAGAAGTTAGCCATATCGCAATTTTGGGGAACATAGGCCAGGCCTCGCTCTCTGTCAGTTCTCGTATGCGTGGCGGAGAAGCGGCTCGATTCCAAGCGGCGATGCAAGCATATGACTTTTTTGATTCGCTAACTTGAGCTGAACCCGTTACAATCTGGACATCTGCTCCTTTGAGGATGCGGCTTGTCCTGGAATTAACGTTCGTCAACCTTGAGGAGGTGAAAACTGACACGAACTAGCGGTATCGACCTGTTTCACCATATTGTTCAGAAGAGACAATGAAACGAGAGACCATCATGAAAAAAGCACTACTGCTGGTATTGATCGCAACACTGCTGCTGCCGGCGGGCGCGCTGGCGCAGGACCAGCCCCATGCCGGCGCCGAGGTCGTGACCACCTTCATGCAGTCGGGCACCTATGACATTGGCGCCGAACAGCTTGAGCCGGGCTTCGAGGAGCTGACTGGCATTGAGCTTGAGATTGTGGCGTCGCCTTTCGTTGTTTTGGTGCAGAACCACATTACCGATCTGAGCACAGGCACGGGCGAGTTTGACGTGATCTCGGGCGATTTCTGGATCGGCAGCGTCTGGAACCAGATGCATCCGCTGGATGAACTGATCGAGCGTGACATGTGGGGCGGCTCCTTCATCGAGGGCTTGATGCAGCCGGGTCCCTCTGGGTTCTTCGATGGCAAGCGGATTGGCATCCCCTATAGCGCCGATGCCTACGGTTTGATTTATCGCACCGATATCTTCGAGGAAGCCGGCATTTCGGCCGATTGGGAGACCTGGGATGAGTTCATTGCCGCGCTGGACAAGCTGGAGGCGCACCTGGAGGGCAGTGATATCGCCCCCAACGTCTTCGCATTTGGCGCGTCCGAGCAGACCCCGGCCATCTTCCTGGGCATGTACGATGGCTATCTGGTGGATGCCGAGGGCAATTATGCATTGGACCATGACAAAGCGGTTGCCGCCTTGAACCAGATGAAGAGCTTGCTGGATTACAATCCGGAGGGCGCCACCGGCCTCAGCATTGACGAAGCCAATTCGGTATTCCTCACCGGCAAGGCAGCCACGATGATCTGCTGGGTCAGCTTTGTGCGGGCGGCGGCGCAAGATCCCGATTCGTCATTGGTCGTCGACAACTGGGCGACCGCGCGCTTCCCAGGCCCGGGCTTCCCCTTCCTTTCGGCTTGGAACCTCTTCATTTCCGGCTTCAGCGAGAATCCCGAAGCGGCCTGGGAATGGATCAAGTATTACATCACTGAGGAAGAGGCGAAGCGCCGCTTCGTCGAGCTTGGTGTAGGATCGCCATTCTTGAGCACCTATGAAGATGCTGAGCTGATCGAGAAATACAGCCACGACTTCCCGTCGATGGTCGAGAACTTGAATCGGGCGGAATCCGTGCCCTGGATTTTCGCCGCCTTCGAGATCTTCTTCCGCCACATGAGCGAATTTGTCATCGGCGCGGTCGATGTCGAAACGATGCTGGAAAACACCTTGGCTGATTGGTCCGAGCTGGAGGTGCCGGAAGGTTTGGTGCAGTCGGCTGCGGCTCAAGGGCAGATGCAAGAAGGCTAGAGC
>JAAXID010000048.1:0-650 GCA_012270545.1 Anaerolineae bacterium
AGATACTGGGCGCGCACATGATCGGCCATGATGTCACCGAGCTGCTGCCCGAGCTGACTTTGGCGCGCTCAGCCGAGTTAACGCCAGCCGAAATCGCGCGCAACGTTCACGCCCACCCCACCCTGAGCGAGGCGCTCAAGGAGGCGGCGCATGGCTTGGAGGGGCGCTTCCTCAACATATAGGCTGGCTGCGGATTCTGAATGACCGCGTCTGAAGAAGCGCGTATATCAGCGGCAAGTTTACGCTTCAAGCTTGAAATTCATGATGGGGAGAATCGTAGCGCTTTCGCCGCTGATCAGGTCAGCCCCGCTTATTTTCGCCTTGCTGTAGCGGTCGTAAAGAATGACAACAGCGCGGTAGTTTCCCGGCGCCAGACCATCTGTCGAGATCTCGGCCACGTACCACTTGAGTATATTGTCATACAGATGCCTGTCACCAGCTTGGCGTACATTCCGTCCCTCGTGCGTGAGAATCTGGATTGAGATGTTGTATTCTTCGAGCTGCGCCTCATCAGCGACTTCCCAACCAGTCACTACGCGGACGGACTGCCGTTCGCTGTCATAGTCGCCGAATCTATCGAGGATCTTGATGCCGTTTTCGTAGTGGATGGGCTGGTATTCACGATCGCATGATAGGGTAGCGTACACGTA
>JAAXID010000048.1:697-13002 GCA_012270545.1 Anaerolineae bacterium
TGAGCCTGAATTGCCGCAAGCACATCGTCAAAGATTATGGGCTCCTCCCTCGGATCGTAAGTGAATAACAGAAAGGGATTGTTGTCCAACCGCTGTACAATATGCTCCTGCAGCTCGTCCCCTCGCAGACGCGCGTTTATAAAGGCGCCGTCGATGCCCAGCACAGCCTGAGTATAGTAATCCGCCGTGGTCCATCCGTGTTTCAGCGGCCAGCTTATCATTGGACTGTCGGCAAAACCAACGATGAAGTCTTGCGGACGGGCGCCCCCGTGAAGCGCGTCGGCAAAAACTTGCAGCGGGGGATGATCCATAAGCAAGGTATGATGCCCGGCGAGCGGCCAATGCTCGGCCAGACGATGTACGCGATACCCGCCGGCAACCCAAACAATCACAAAAAGCACTGCGATTCCGCGCCAGCGACGAATTGAAAGCAGCAGATGGGCTGTTACAACTACGAAGAATGGCATCGTGAGGAGAAAATAGCGCATTCGGTTAATTCCGATTACATGAAAAACACCATTCACCACAAATAATGCCAGCAGCATAACCACGAATATTGACAACAAACGCAGGAAGCTCAGCTGCCGCTTCGCCCTCAGCGCGAGTCCAGTCAGAATCACAATTGGAAGCCAAAGGACGATCATGTCGTTCACCAAGACCTGAGCCATGCTCGCCGCCAAATCGGGGGCTGTCAGCGCATTTGAAATCGTATTGGCGCTGGTGGTAACGCCGAAGAATCCCTTTGAAAACACAGTGACGTAGGGCAGAAAAGCCAGCAAAGCGATAGACCAGCACGCGACTATCGCGAGCCACCTGCGCGACTTCGACACGAAGACGAGATGCTGCGCCAATAGCCCGGCGAAGAAATAGAAGGAGAAGACATGTGTATAAATGACTGCGACTGCCGTCACGATAAAGAAAATCCAGGACCGCCTGGAGGCAGGATTTCCCTTTGCGAGACGCCAATAGACCCAACTGTGGAGGACGGCGAGAAACAGAAGCAAAGTATACATCCTAATCTCATGAAAATATAAGACGACGAAGGCGTTTGTGCTCAGGAGAAGCGCCGCCATCAGCGCTGTGCGTTGACCGAGCGTCGCGCTGGCGAATCTATAAACCGCCGCTATCAGAAGCGCGCCAAAAAGCAGTGAAAGGTAGCGCATGGGCAACTGAGTCCAGCCAACGAGCTGCGCCCACTGCGCGCCAAGAACAAAATACAAGGGAACATGATCGGGACTGTAATCGCGCAAAGACCTTATGACATCCTGCGGGCTGTATGGCGGATTGAAGGCGCCCATATTGGACAGTGAGAATACTTCGTCAAGCCAAACTATGTCCGCATTCAATCCACCCGCGCCGAAGGCAACGCCGACCAGAATGATCAACGTCATCGCAGCGAGATGCTTTAGATCTACAACTTGCCGCGCGCAAGAACCGTCCCCCTGCGCGCGTATTGGAAGCGTCTTGACTGCGACTCTCCGCAAAAGCGAATTAATTTGCTTCATCATTCCAGCTACTGCCGGACGCTGAAATTCAGTATTGGCTGCATGGGGCCCGTTTCTCCTGTTGTCTGCTCGACGCCATTAACTTTAGCGTTGCCGTGGCGATCGTACAGTATAAGGACCACCCGATAATCGCCTGGCGGCAAACCCGCCGTTGACAATTCCTCCACATACCATTTGAGAATATCGTCATGCAAATGCCTGTCGCGCGCCTGCCGTACGTTCCGCCAGTCAGGACTGAGGATCTGAATCGAGACATTGTATTCTTCAAGCTGCGTCTCATCAGCGATCTCCCAGCCCGTCACCACGCGAACGGACGCGCGCTCGCTGTCGTAGTCGCCGAATTTATCCACGATTTTTATGCCGTTGTCGTAGTGGATGGGCTGGTAGGGACGGTCGCATCCCAGCATGCTGTAGACGTATCGCCGCACGACGAGGTCTTCCCGATCCACCAAGACATCGCAGGCGGCGTATTCAGCTGATATTACCGCAGCTACTTGGTCGGCGAAGGTCGACATGTCAGGGGGTTCGTATGCCAAAAGCAAATACGGATGGTCGTCGATGAGGATGTCGACGCTTCGCGCTAAATCGCTTTCGGCTGCTTGCGTAATTATGAAGGCATGATCCAGCTTAAGGATTGCACCAAAGTAATAGTCCGCAATGCTTTTGCCGTGACGAAGCGGCCAATCAACAAACTTCGACCGGCTGAAGCCCACAACCTTGTCCAGCTCATTCGTATTGTTCCGCAGCGCGTCGGCGTATTGGTACAAGGGCGGTATGTCCACAAACAGCGAATTCCTGCCGGCGTACATCCAGCTATCGCCCAAGCCATGAATGCGCAGCCCGCCAGCGATCCAAACCAGCAAGAAGGGAACGGCGACAACCCGCCAGCGGCCTGCTGCCAAAAGACAATGGGCGCAGAGAATGACAAAGAAGGGCATTGAGGCCAAAAAGAATCTGAATCTGAGTCGATCGATCAGCGGGAAAACCTCGTTGAATAGCGCCAGAGACAATACGATGCCAGCCCAAACAACCGCGAGTCGCATGATGTTGGGATCAGGCCGCTTCCAAAAGGCAAGAAGAGCCAGCGCCAATATCGGCAGCCACAACAGCTCAACCCCATTGACGACGATATGCGCCAATTCTCTTGTTATCTGTGGCGCACTAAGGGCGGTCTCTTGCAGGGATGGGATCGTTCGTTCAGCCAGCGCTCCGTGAAGATAATGAGGCAGATAAGGCAGAAACGTCAGCGCGCTGATGGCCCAGGCCAGCAGAATATGGCGCCACCGCTTTATTCGCGACGCGAATACCAGATGCTGCAAACCGAGACCGGCGAAGAAGAATACGGAGAAGACGTGGGTGTAAAGCAGCGCAAAAGCTGTGACGACGAATAGNNACGACCGTCAACAGCAGCAGCAAGGTGTACATGCGGATCTCATGGAAATACAGCAAGACGAAGCCACTTGTCGTCAAGAGCGAGGCGGCCATTATTGCTGTCCTTCGGTTTAGCGTGTCGGCCGCGAAGCGATAGATCCAGGCGATGAGCATGACGCCGAACAGCAACGACAGATAGCGCATTGGCAACTGTGACCAGCCGGCAAAACGCGCCCACTGCGCGCCGAGAAAAAAGTATAGTGGCACGTGATTTGGGCTGTGCTCGGTCAAGGAATCAACAACTTCCGATAAGCTGTACGGCTGCTCGAAGACGCCCATATTGGACAAAGAATAGAGCTCGTCCAGCCAAAGGTTATCCGCATTAAGTTTAAGCGCGCCCATGGCAAAGCCGATCAGCAGTAGGCCCACCATCGGGAACAGATACAGCCGGTTGAGTTTGTTCATGCGCCGCTCAACGTCTTTCGCCGCGCGCGGAACTCCGGCGCCAGCAGGCCAAACTGCCAGAGGCTATGAAAGGCACCGCGCTTGAACACACGATCGCGCCAGATGCCCTCCAGCGTGAAGCCCAGTTTCTTCAGCAGCGCGGCGGAGGCGACATTGCCCTCGACCACATCGGCTTCGACTCGATGCAGGCCAAGCTGATCGAAACAGAATTGCAGGACCGCCCGCGTCGCCTCAGACATGATACCCTGACGCCAGTAATCCGAATGCAGTTCATAGCCAATTTCGGCGCGTTGGTGGCGCCATTCGTACAAGTGGAAGCCGCAAGAGCCAATCATGCGGTCAGTGGGCTTGAGCGTTATCGCCCAGCGGATCCCAGTTCCGTCGGCGAAGATTCCGTCCGCCCAGTCGATGATTTCGCGGGCGACCTCGCCCTGCGGCCGCCCCTCAAAGTCGACGAGATAATCAAGTACGCCGGGGCTATGCCAGACCGCCAGCCAATCATTATGATCGGTCATCATAATACGCCGCAGGAGCAGTCGATCGGTTTCCAGCGTCGGCACTTCGGAGAAATCGAACGCGGTCAAGTCAGCCTCCGCCATCAGATTAGAGAGTGGTTCAAACGAGCGCGCATAGCCGCAAGGCGCTGCAGCAACTGCCGAATTCGCCGCCACACAGCTTACAGACCTTCAGCGATGATTTCCGCGATATCGGCTACCAGCGGTCCCCCGCCAGATTCCGCACGGGCATCTTCAAACATTCGCGTACAGAAGGGACAGCCGACCGCCAGCGTCTCCGCGCCCGTTAACACCGCTTCCTGGTAGCGTTCGCTGCTGACCTTGCGATCGCCGGGTTCCTCTTCTTTCCAGAACTGCGCGCCGCCCGCGCCGCAACAGAACGAGCTTTTCCGATTGCGCGCCATCTCCACCAAAGGCAGGCCATGTCCCTTGAGAGCCTTGCGTGGGGCATCCACCACATTGTTGTGGCGTCCCAGGTAGCAGGGATCGTGAAATGTCACATTGCTCCATTGCGCCGGGTTCGCCCCCCGCGGGAGGCGCCCGGCGGCGATGAGCTCGTCGATCAACTCGCTGTGATGCAGGACCTCGAATTGACCGCCGAAAGCCTCGTATTCCTTCCCGATGTTGTGCAAACAGTGCGGGCAGGTCACGACGATTCGTCGGGGGTTGAGCGCATTGAGCGCCTCGACATTGGCAGAGGCCAGCTCGTGGTAGAGGTACTCGTTGCCAGCGCGCCGCGCGACATCGCCGGTGCAGCTTTCGCCGTCGCCCAGGATAGCGAAATTGACATCGGCCGCATGCAGCAGTTTGACCAGCGCCTGTGCCGTCTTCTGCGCGCGCGGATCATAGCTCACGGCGCAGCCCGTCCAGTAGAGCAGCTCGAAGCTGGGATTCTCTTCGACAGTCGGAACGGCGAAATCCAGGCGCGCCGCCCAATTGCCGCGGGACTCGGCAATTTGCCAGGGATTGCCCTGGCGCTCCATGCCGTTGAATGCGCCCTGTAGTTCGGACGGGAATTCGCTCCGCATCAGCACGGCATCGCGGCGAATATCGAAGATATCGAACATCGGCTCATTGCCCACAGGACAGATGTCAATGCAGGCGCCGCAAGCTGTGCAAGCCCAAAGCGCCGATTCGCTGAGCAGACCGCCGGCAAGCATCCCTTTGGATTCCGCCCCGCTCGCCAGCTCGTCCCAATTGTCCATGATTAAGAAGCGCTTGTTGACCTCCAGCGCCGCGGGAGACAACTCCTTGCCGGTCACATAAGCTGGGCAGACATCCTGACAGCGGTTGCACATGATGCAGGCGAAGCCGTCCAGTATATGCGTTTTCTGCAGGTCCTCCAGACGACCGGCGCCGAATTGTTCGATGGTATCGTCTTCGAAATCTAACGGCGCCAACGCGCCCAAGGAAGACCGCTGTGGACGCGTCATGAAGTTCAGCGGCGCCATGAAAAGGTGTGCATGTTTGCTCTGCGGGAAGTATGGCAAAAATAGCAAAACGCCACCCAGCGCGATCCACCAGCAGAGGTGACGCATCCCCTCGAGGGCATCAGCATTCAAGCCCGACCATATCGCCGCCACGGCGGTCGCGAAGGGCATGAACGGGTCGGCGCCATGCTGCGCCACCGCCACCGATTCGCCCAGGAAACGCGCGCCGACATGCAGCAAGATAAAGGCGGCAACAATCATGGAGTCCGCAGTTATGCCGCCGGCCTTGACCGTGGGATGTAGCAGGACCTTGTCGTGGAACTGCAGCGCCGTCCGGTTGGGGAGCGCAAATCTCCGGAGCATGAAATAGATAATGCCGACCAACACAACGATGCTCAGCAAATCGCCCAGGAAACGATAGGCATCGTAGACTGACTCCAAGCCCCTCAACTGCCGCGCAAAGTCCGGCAGGAAGCCGATCAACAGATCAAACGTATTTATCAAGAAATAATAGGTGAATCCGAGGACGACGCCCCAATGCAGCAGACTGGTCAGCGGCCGTGTTTTGAAGGTCCTCCGCTGCGTGAAGTAGATAGCCAGGGCGGACAGCGCGCGGCGGATAATCCCGTCAAACCGCAACTGCCCCTGGCCGCGGTCGATAATCTGAAACATTTCTTTGAAGCCGGCGTAACTGGCGCCCAAGGAAAAGAGCGCCAGCAGAATGAACAGCATTTTTTCCACGTCCGTCAACATGGCCAGCGCTTGCTTTCACCAGCTGCTACCGAGTCTAACTGACAGCTTCAGTTTACCATTGCCCCAAACAATCACCAACCAGCCCTGAATGCGGATATGCGCACATTGCGAAGAAAGTAAGTCGCGCTTTGGCTGAAGTATCTTGTGTCGCGTCCGACCGTATGTAAGGTTGTCGAAATCGCAGCCATCAGTAGAATGAGAAGCTACCAATGTACGAATAGGGGAGCAGCTTCAATGATTGACTTTTCACCCATGCGCGAAGGTGAACTGACCTATCTCGACTACGCCGGGCGCGAAAACATCGGTCCGGTCGAGCTGAAACAGTTCAGCGATGAGAGCGTCGATTTCTTGCTGAGCCTGTTGGATGGGCTCAGCGACGCCGACATTGTATTTGATCCGGAAGACCCCGCTGCGGACGATCCCTTCGCGGTCGAAGGCGAAGAAGAGATCGGCTGGAATTTCGGGCATCTGATCGCTCACGTCACCGCCAGCTCGGAAGAAGGCGCCGCCTTGAGCTCACTCCTGGCGCGCGGCGTGCCAGCATCCGAACGCCCTCGGTATGAGACGCCCTGGCGCGATATCAAGACCGTAGCGCAGGTCCGCCAGCGATTGCAGGAGAGCCGCCGCATGCGCAATGCCTATCTGGAAACCTGGCCGGATGCGCCGCTGCTCGATGTCTGCCGCGTGGCATCCGAGCGCTTCACCGCCAAATTCGGCGAGATGAACGCGCCGGCCGCCTTTCTATTCGGCTTGTCGCACGAGGTCGGGCACTACGAGCAAATCAAAGAGGTCAAGCGCCAGGCATTGGCCGCTCGCGCCGCGACCGCCTGAATCGCAAAAGCCCGCTGAATCGGAATTGTCTCAAGCGTTCAGGAATCGCCCATTCTGGAGAGCCGATGAGCAAATTTATCGCGCCGCGCGCGCCAAAAGGGTTTCGTGACTTTCTGCCGGAGACGATGCTGCGGCGCAACTACGTCCTCGATAGCATCAAAGAGGTTTTCCATCGCTTCGGATTCGAGCCGATCGATACGCCGACCCTCGAGCTGCATGAGACGCTTTTCGGAAAATATGGCGAGGACGCCGAGCAGCTGATATTCACGGCGCGGCATGGGCGCAGCACGAGAGAGCCGCTGGCGATGCGCTACGATCTGACCGTGCCGCTGGCGCGTGTGGTGGGCCAGTACGAAAGCCAACTCAACCTGCCCTTCAAGCGCTATCACATTGCGCCGGTCTTCCGCGGGGAACGGCCGCAACGGGGGCGCTACCGCGAATTCTGGCAATGTGATGCCGATACAGTCGGCGTCGCCGGCCTGAGCGCCGATGCCGAAATCGTGATCATGATGTATGAGATTCTGCGGCGTCTTGGATTCCCGCAATTCGTGATCAAGATCAATCATCGCAAGCTGCTGGTCGCGATCGGTGAATTCTCGGGCCTCCCGCAAGCGCAGCTGCCTGATCTTTATCGCAGCGTCGACAAATTCGACAAGATCGGCGCTGATGGCGTGAAGCGCGAATTGATCGAACGCGGAATTGATGCTGAGGCCGTCAGCCGCATGATGGACTTAATTCAGTCGAAGGAACCGGGCGGCAACAGCCTAGATCTGATCGCGGAGACGATCGGCGGCGCCGGCGACACCGGCCTGAATGATCTGCGCGAACTGGCCGATCTGTTGGCGGACGCGTCGATCCCGGCCGAGCACTACGACTTCGACTTTACGATGGTGCGCGGGCTGGGCTATTACACCGGTCCCATTTTTGAGACGGTAATATCGGAGCCGAACCTGGGCAGCGTCAGCGGCGGCGGCCGTTATGACAATTTGATCGGGATGTTCCGGCGGCAGAGCCTGCCGACGACCGGCACCTCCTTTGGCATCGAGCGCATCATCGATCTGATGGATGAGTTGGAGCTGTATCCGCTCCATCTGGGTGGCACGCTGGTGCAGGTGCTGGTGACGGTCTTCAGCGAGGAGACGCGGCGCGCGTCGGCGCGGATTGGCAATCAGCTGCGCGCGGCGGGCATCAATACGGAGGTCTACCTGGGGACGCGCAAACTGGGGCGCCAGTTAGCCCACGCCGACAAGAAGGGAATCCCCATCGTCGTCATTGCCGGACCCGATGAAATTGAGGCGGGTGTCGTCAAGCTGCGGCGATTGCGCGATGGGAACGAAGTTACAGTCACACCACATGAGTTGGCAGACGCCGTCGCCGACATGCTGGCGGATCACTGATCTGTGTTTCAGTCTGTGATTTCTGGGGTCCCGGCATGAAGGGGCTGAAGCGCTCAAGCGGCATTTTGCTCCACCCCACATCGCTGCCGGGCAAGTACGGCATCGGTGACTTGGGCGCAGGAGCCTACCGTTTCGCCGACTGGCTGGAGGCGCAAGGGCAAACCATCTGGCAGGTCTTGCCGCTGGGACCGACGAGCTATGGCGATTCACCCTATCAGACGCTGTCCGCCTTCGCCGGCAACAGCAACTTAATCAGCCTCGATCTGTTACTCGAAGATGGCCTGCTGGAAAAGAGCGAGCTCGCCGATACACCGCCGTTTCCCAAGGAGCGAGTCGATTATGGCTGGGTCATCCCCTACCACAATCAGAAGCTGGCGCTCGCCTATCACAACTTCACATCGAATCCCGATCCGACGTTGAATCAGGCGTTTAGCCAGTTTGTCGGCGAGAATCAATTCTGGCTGGAAGACTTCGCCCTGTTCATCGCCTTGAAGCGTCAGCACAAGCTGCGCCCGTGGACGGATTGGAAAAGTGAGCTGCGGCGCTGCGATGTCTCGGTGTTGGCGGCCGCGCGCCAAGAATGCGCCGAGCAGATCAATCTGGAGCGCTTTCGGCAGTGGCTCTTTCATCGGCAGTGGACGGCGCTGAAGCACTATGCGCGGGAAAAGGGAATCCGTCTGATTGGCGATCTGCCGATCTTCATCGCCCACGACAGCGCTGATGTTTGGGCGCATCAGCGTGAGTACCTTCTAGATGATAGCGGCCGCCCGACCGTAATCGCTGGCGTGCCGCCCGATTACTTCAGCCCGACTGGGCAGCGCTGGGGCAATCCGCTTTATCGCTGGGAAGTGATGAAAGCAGCCGGCTACAAGTGGTGGATTGAGCGGATTAAGGCGCTGCTGCGGCTGGTTGATTTCATTCGCATCGATCATTTTCGTGGCTTTGAAGCCTACTGGGAGATCCCCGCCAGCGAGCCGACCGCGATCCAGGGTCGCTGGGTGGCGGGCCCCGGCGCGTCGCTATTTCACGCGATCAAGGCGGCGTTGGGCGAGCTGCCCATCATCGCCGAGGATCTCGGTGTGATCACACCCGGCGTGGAAAAGCTGCGCGATGACTTCGGCCTGCCCGGCATGAAAGTGCTTCACTTCGCCTGGAGCGATTCGACCAACCCTTTCCTGCCCCACAATCACACAGCCAATAGCATCGTCTATACCGGCACACACGATAACAATACGACGCGCGGCTGGTGGGAGAATGAAGTTGATGAAGGGACGCGCGCTTTCATCAAGGATTATCTGGGACAAGATATCTACGATATCGTTTGGACGCTGGCGCGGGTCGGGATGCGCTCGTCAGCCAGGCTCTTCATCATGCCGATGCAGGATGTCCTGGGCTTGGGTGGGAACGCGCGCATGAATACGCCCGGGCTCTCCACCGGCAATTGGACCTGGCGCATCACAGACGCGGCGCTGAACCACCCGGGCAAAGACGCCCTGCTGCACATCACGCGGCTTTATCAGCGCCATCCCGACCAGCAGAAATAGCGGTAAACTTAAGTTGCTGGGACAAACAGGATAAGCGAACGGTTGCCGTCGCAAAGTCAGGCAAATGGACCCGCGAAGCGTCTTTCATGAAGAATGGCTGCGCAGCCTGCGCGAACAATACAAGCATGTTGTGCGCAATGACGACCGTGTGACCTTGCCGTCGTTAACGGCGGTCATGCAAAAACTTGGCTTCCGCGAAGATGAACTGGCGCAGCTTCGGATCGAAGCGACGATGCACGTTGACGATGTCGGCAAAAACTTCAGCGCCGATATGAGCAGCCTCAACGAGATCAAAGCGGCGGGGGCGCATCCCGCTGAATGCCTATGTCCGGATTGCGTTTCTGTCGATGAAAGCCTATTCGACGCCGAGGGCCAGCCTATCGCGCCTGATCCGGAAATGGCGGCCGACGAGGCCGTCCACGTTTTTCCAGTCGCCGAATACGGCGAAATCGAAGAGCGGAGGGAAGCTGAGCCGGTCACATTTGAGGACAGCGTCGCCGAAGAAACAGCGCAGACCGAAGAAGCGGAATCCGAGTCTTCTGATGGCGAAGACGAGGGCGAGAGCGATCCGGATGCGCCTGAGCAAATGAGCTTGTTCTGACCGTGCCGATCACGAATGACGATCGGAAATGGATGCGCCTCGCCCTGCGGGAAGCCGAGAAGGCTTTGAAAAATGACGACGTGCCGATCGGCGCGATCGCCGTGCATCAGGGCGAGATAATCGGGCGCGGCTACAACCGGCGTGAAGTGGACAAGGACCCCACGGCACACGCCGAGATGAGCGCCCTGCGGGAGGCGGCTAGCGCGCTCAACACGTGGCGCCTCGATAAGGTGACGCTCTATTGCACGCTTGAGCCTTGTGCCATGTGCGCCGGGGCGATGGTGCTGGCGCGCTTGCCCCGCCTGGTTTACGCGGCGCTGGATCCCAAAGCGGGCGCGGCCGGCAGTGTGTTTGATCTCACGCGGCACCACCGGCTCAACCATCGCATACATGTCGAAGGCGGATTATACGCCGATGAGGCGGC
Organism: Anaerolineae bacterium; assembly: GCA_012270545.1. Taxonomy (GTDB): domain Bacteria; phylum Chloroflexota; class Anaerolineae; order Aggregatilineales; family Phototrophicaceae; genus UBA6055. Next base: position 11,534 of record JAAXID010000048.1, read on the forward strand.
TGAATTAATTCGCGAGTTCTTCCGCAAACTCCGGGACAGTGAGGATACTTAGGCGAGCAAGAAGGTGTTCAATTCCTTTCGCGCGCGTGTATACTGATGTACTGCTCAGGAGAGGTGCCAGAGTGGACGATTGGGACTGTCTCGAAAACAGTTGTACCCTCCGGGGTACCGTGGGTTCGAATCCCACCCTCTCCGCTTCATAGCTAGAAGGCGGGATCCGGAGGGACGGGCGAACACCCGTCCGTTTCGCTTGCAGGCTATTGACTGCCCATCTCCAACAGTAGGCTCAAGGGCAAGATAAACGCATCCTCAGGTATTTCGACCGAAACCGGCTGACCGTGTTCGCTCATGTCCGCTTCGATGTTGAACTGGGCGCTGACCAGGCTCCCATCCGCATTCCCCATGCTTTCGCCATCCAACTCGATGCTGAAATTGATAAGCGTATGGTATGTGTAGAAGTCGGCCAATCCAACGGAAGTCCGAGCCGACACTCGCATGTTTTCCACGATATCCAACATGCCCGCCTTGAGCGGCGCGTCGGCTTCCGAAAGTTGCATCGCCCTCTCATTCAGGCCAGGCAGTTCGAGAAGAGCCGGGAGATCAAACTCGTAGTCAAAGACGGCTACATCGACGCCATTGACTTCACTATCAGGAAGGCGAGTTACCGTCAGGACTTGTTCCAAGCCTTCCAAGTCCGCGATTCCTGGCATGGATATAATGTCGACGCTGGACGCGATATCGGGCATTGCCATAAGGGTTTCCAGCGCGCCCGTGATGTCTACCCCAAGCCATTCGACGCCTTCCATGGGTTCGTCTGTAAGGCTTTCCAAGGTAGCGCTGTCAACCAGATAGACCCCATTATCCATAAGCGCGTTGATGGTAATCTCGGAAGTCCCCTCGCTCGACGTTGCGGTGATGGTCATGGACAGCGCGCCCGTAATGCTCGTCAAGATGCGCTCAAATAGAGCCGCTCTTTCTTCCTGAGTGGCATCCGCGCTGATAGCAGGCCCGCCAGCGGCAGCTTCGGCGTCAAAAGCCAATTGCGTTTCGCCGCTGACGACAAAAGCTTTTTGCTGCGAACCACCCGTCATGTTCGTATTATTGATTTCGCCAGTTAGCGCAAAGGCGACAGCATAGGAACTGACATTCCGCATTGCTTCTTCATTCGCTTCGAGAATGAGGCAATCGGGCTCAGCCAGGAGCGCGCAATAGTCTATGCCCAGATCATCAGACTGCGCGCCTGTGCCCGCACACATTATTAACAGCAGACAGGTCACCAACAGCAGGTTCACATTATTGTTGAACATCGTAGCTCCATTTCGAACCATTCCCTTCGCTTACTTACCATACGCCAAATCCTTAGCTTTGTTCCGCCCAAATATTGGCGCGTTTCGAAGATATGCCAGCCTGACCATAAGGATTTCACGAGTCGGCGACGATGGCAAGGGGAGTGTCTAAATGGCTGGACT
>JAAXID010000048.1:13082-23627 GCA_012270545.1 Anaerolineae bacterium
GCGCCATCTTTACTTCACCTCCTCGAAATTTGACACTCCCACAGCAAGACCTCATTCGCGCCGGTATAGATATCTGCTATACTCGTTGCTTGGTTCACGAACAGCCGAAATTCGAATACGCATGAAGACCATCACCGTATACGGCAGTTCTCAGGTCGGCCCAAACCACACCGTTTACAAGGACGCGCTATGCATTGGGGAGGCGCTGGCGCGCGCTGGCTACGCCGTTATGAGCGGCGGATACTTCGGCGTCATGGAAGCGATCAGCAAGGGCGCCAAAATGGCCGGCGGCCATGTCATCGGCGTGACCACCGATCAGATCGGCCTGCAGTTTAATGTTCAGCCAAACAGTTACCTGGACGAAATTGTCAATTACGCCGACCTGCGCGACCGGCTGCTGCACATGGTTGAGAGCGCCGATGGCTATCTGGCGCTGCCAGGCGGGATCGGCACCTTGCACGAAATTGCGGAAACCTGGGAGTTGATGCGCATCGGCGGGGTCCCGCGCCGTCCCTTCGTTTGCTATGGACCTATGTGGGCGGAAGTCATCGCCATCATGGAGGGCAGCCCTTTCCTGGGTGACGGTTATCACGGCATGATCACGCTAGCGCAGAATTTGCAGAGTGTAATTGAGACATTCAGTCAATAGCGTTGCCGGAAAAGGCAGAGCCGAAGCGACTTGCAATCTACTGACTGCCGGGCAATCGACTTTGACCGCAGAAGAACGCGCAAGAAGACCCGACCAATTGTCACGATCTAAGTAGAATGAAGGACGCGGGGAGAACCAGGGCGTGGAACACGGGGGACAGGCAGTGCTTAGACTTTGCGCGACAGTTTTGATCGTCATTTGTCTTTTGGCTGCAAGAGGCATAAGCGCGCAAGAGGGTGCGTCTGACGCCGATGTAGCGCGACCGCCGCTGCAAGTATGGTTGCCCGCGCCGCTCATTTCCGATGAATCCGGCGCTGCCTTTCAACTGCTCAGCGAGCACACGGCCGCTTTTTCCCTCGGCAACGATATCGACATCGAATACCGAATCAAAGACGTCGGCAAAATTGGCGGCATTATGTCGACTATCCGCGCAGGCAAGGACGTCGCGCCGGCCGCCCTGCCCGATGTCACCTTGATTCGCAGCCGTGATTTCACACCAGCGCAGGCGCGGCAGTATCTGCAATCCATGGAGACCCTGTTCTCATCCTCGTTGATCAATGATCTGGACGATGGACTGGAATTCGGACAGATTCCGCTCGAAGCGGGCAGCGCACTTTACGGTTTGCCCTTTCTGTATGATGTGCTGTTGGCCGTTCACTCGCAGCCTTTGGAGAGCGCTGGATTCCGCCTGACATTTGCTGATGTTTTCGCTAATGAGACGGCTTTCCTGTTCCCGGCGGCGCGCGCAAATGGACTGAATCAAACGTTTTATCTGCAATATCTGTCCGCCGGTGGCTTGACCCCAAGCGACGGCCTGATGAGCATTAACGAAGAGGCGCTGGGGACGGTGCTGAAATTTTACGAAGACCTCGTTCAGCGGGGACTGGTGGCGCCGGATGTGCTCACATTTCAATCGCCGGCCGCCTATCAGTCCGAATTCTTCAACCGAGCCGATCGTTCACAGTTGGCGGTATTCAGCGCCAGCGAATACCTCGCCATGATAGACCAGCAGGATTCATCACTGATGGCGGCCCAAATACCGACTGCCAGCGGGGGCGGCCAGTCGATTCGCGACGGCTGGCTTTGGGTCATGGTTACGCCAGATATGAGCCGCCAGAACCTCTCGGCTCGCTATCTGGAGTGGATGATGGAGCCCGATTTTCACGCCAGTTTCGCCCGCGCGCTTTATCATCTGCCGACGCAGCCCGCCCTGCTGGACGACAGCCTGCCAGCAGCGGTCGATCGTCAGTTCTTCGCCGGATTGCTGGAAGACGCAACGCTTCCTCTGCCGGAAAATGAGGGCGGCACGGCGCCGCGTCTAATGCAGGAAGCGCTGATCGATGTCTTGCATGGCGATGCCAGCGCCGCGCAAGCCACAAGACAGGTGCTGAGCCAGCTTTCCGAACGTTAGTTAAGTCGTCAAAGATTTTTGATAAAAGCGATGGGTCTTGTAAATCTTGCCGCCCAGACTAAGGCTGATCTTGATGAGCGGGTTGGTCTCGAGGATCCAGCCGGAATCCAGGTAGTCGTAGCGCGATGGCAGCAGCGCTTTCATGACCTCGAGGAGCATCGCTAATTCGACGCCTTTGTTGCGATGCTCTTGCTTGACGCCCATCAGCGGCATGCGCACGCCGCGGATCGACCGGCGAATCTTCCAGTGCCAGGCCACCTGTGCCATGGTCAACACTTCTGGCAGGCCCGGACGGGGATAAGCGCGCTGAAGCGCCTCATTGAAGTTGGGTATCGTCAACGCGAAGCCGACCGGTTCGCCGGCGATCTCGGCGAAGAAGGCCAAATCCGCTTCGACCAGCATGCCGAGGTCATTAACCAGCGCCTCCAACTCCTCATCGTTCATGGGGATGAAGCCCCAGTTTTTCTCCCAGGCGGCGTTGTAAATTTCGCGGAAACGTTCGAATTCGGCCTTCTTGTCTCCCGCGTTCATGCTGCGCACGATGATGCCACTGCGCTCTGAGGCGCGCTTGACGAGCCGTTCCAGCCGCTCAAGCGAGTTGGTGGACTCGATAGTCTCACGGTCTTGATAGATGCAGTGCACATCCATCACCTTCTCGAAACCGGCGCCCTCCACCAACGTCGCATAATACGGCGGATTATAGGGCATCATGATCACGGGCTGGCTAAAGTTGTCAACGAGCAAGCCGCACTCTTCATTGGTCGTGAAGCTGGCAGGACCGCGGATGGCGTCAGCGCCGCGCGAGCGCACCCAAGCGGCAGCGGCGTCCAACAAGCTTTTCGCGACCGTCGCATCGTCGACCGACTCAAACAGGCCGAAGAAGCCGATGTTCTCATCGTGGTAACGATTGTGCGCATGGTTGATAAAGGCGGCTACTGTGCCCACCATCTGTCCATTTCGCCAGGCGGCGAAGTACTCGCCCTCCATATACTTCCAGGCCGGGTGTTTGCTTTTATCCAGCAGTCCCCGGCGCATCGAGAGCAGCGGCGGCACCCAATTGGCGTCATCGGCGTAGTGCCGCCAGGGGAAGCGGAAGAAGTCTTCGAATTCTCGGCGGTTGGCAAGGATCCGTATTTCCAGCAAGCGCGCTCCAAATCTCTATGTCTTGCGCGCGGCCGAAAGCGCCTTGATGCGGCAAGATTATCTTGACAGTCAATTTTGATACTGATAATATAACAAGACTATATTCCGTAGTAGCTCAATTGGCAGAGCGGGCGGCTGTTAACCGCTAGGTTCTTGGTTCAAGTCCAAGCTACGGAGCCTGTGAGACGCCCCGTTTTCCGAGGCGTTTTTACTTCTGGTGGTTCAACTCATAGATTAGCCGCAGCCCATCCAGCGTGAGTTCGGGCGTGACCTCGTCGATTAGCGCGATATGTTCTTTGAAGACCGGCGCCAGGCCACCGGTGGCGACAACCCTTGTTGCCGGCTCGTCGAGCTGCGCCAGAATGCGTTTCAGCAGCGATTCGATCAGGCCGACATAACCCCAAAAGATGCCCGATTGCATAGCGTGAACCGTGTTGCGTCCGATCGGCTGTGGCGGCGGCAGGAGGTCAACCTTGTGCAGCTGGGCGGCGCGGCTGACCAGGGCATCGTGCGCGAGACCAATGCCCGGCGCGATCACGCCGCCAATGTATTCCTTGTCCGCTGATAAAACATCGAAATTGGTCGACGTGCCGAAATCCACGCTGACGGCGGGCGCGCCGAAGAGCTGGGACAAGGCGACCGCGTTACAGAGGCGATCGGCGCCGGCTTGCTCCGGCATGTCAATCGCGATGGCGATGCCCAGTTCCGTTTCGCTGCTGACCGTAAGCGGCTCCAGGTTCAGGTGCCGGCGCGCCAGCTCCTGAAAGGTCGGCGTCAGCGATGGCACGACGCTGCTCATGCAGGCAGCTGTGATTTCACCATGTTTGACCGCGGCCGTATCCAGAAAGTTGCGAACCAGCACGGCGTATTCATCCATCATCTTTTCGGCGACGGTGCGCGCGCGCCACGAAAGCCGCCAGCTGGCGCCATCCCACAAACCGAGATGAATATTCGTATTGCCGATGTCAAAAGCCAGCAGCATGTTCGTCTCCATGGTTTCGCAGTCCTGCGCGGCGTGCCAGTTTGGCGTCGTGCCCTTGTGACTCGAGCGCAGATCGCGACGACAGCAACGCGTGCCGAATCACGCTCTGCGCTATACTATACTAGAATCTGAAGCAAGCGGATGCAAGCAGGCCACTAGAGTTTCACCCATGTTGATACGCCAGGCGACACTCGATGACACGCAGCAGATTGTGGCGCTTTTCAGCGGGCGCGTGTCCGTTTGGCAGCGGTTGAGCGAGCAGGGCCAGGTCGAAGATTTACCCTACGATGCGTTGACGATATACGAGCGCTGGCTGCACGGTGGCGCCTGGATGTCCCTGGAGACCGGCGCGATTTGGCTCAGCCATGTGCTCAGCGGCAACGGCTTGGCTTACGTGATGGAGGATGGCGGGCAAGTAGTGGCTTATGCCGAAGCCTTTCTCAATCGTGAACTGACGCCAATGGGCTCACATCTGCATTTGGCTGAAATGCTTGTAGACGAACGCTGTTCAGATGAGGTCCACCATACACTGGCTGACGCTATTCTTGCTGATGCGCGCGGCCCGGGTCGACTATCGGTCGCCCACCCGGATTACGACAAGGAATTGGCAACTTATTATCGCAAGTACTTTGGCGCCAGCGAGGCATTCCGCCTGACGCGTTATTCCATCAATGCGCAGATCGGCCAGAGCTTTTACAAGAGCCAGGAATACGACAAGACGGACGTGAGCCTGATCGACGATTGGGCGCTGGCGGTCGGGCGCTGGTCCAGCCCTCGTGCGCTTTGGGAGAGCGAGTGGATCGAACACTGGAGCAGCATTCCGCAAATCATCGAACGCAGCAAACACCGCCATTACATCAATGCTTCAGGGCACGAAGCGCTGGTCTGCTTCCATCAGCAGCTTTACAGCGACCGCAACGCCGATGTTTACTGCTGGTCGCCCAGACACTTGAGCACACAGTTGCTGGTGGCGATCCGCGATATGGGGCACCGGCTGGGGTTCCGCACGCTGACGCTGGCCTTGCCCGACGCTTCCGCCGAGCTGCTGCCCAGTGAGCTTAGTCCTGATCCAAATCAGCAGGTGATCGCCACGGTTAGCGTTTAGTCAGTCAGCGGCGCCGGAGGCCGGCAGCGAATGGCCGACCACCATGCAGCGGCAATTCGACGATTTCTCCATTCACCAACTCGACAATACGATCGTCGTATTCAGGAGATTGGGCAATTTCCAGGAATTTGTCCGCGCTGAGGAATTGCTTTTCCAAGACCATGGTGAGACGCTTCCTTGCTTTTGCCCTAGAGCAACCTCATTGTACCTGGCTGCGCAGGAGAATCAAGTTTTCTCAATACCTGGAAGTCCGCCTCCAGCGTCGTTCGCTGCCCCGCGTTGTACAGTGCGGCGGCTGGATGAAACAGCGGCACGACCGCTGCCCTGCCGTAGCCCGTGCGCACTTTGACGACGGTGCCATGAAGCTGGCTGATCTTCTGGCTGGCCTGGAAGGCGCCGAAGCGCCGCAATATGAACTCCATGGAAAAGCGGCCGAGGGTGGCGATGACTTTGGGCTGGATGATTTCGAGTTGCTGCTCGAGGAAGGGCGTATACAGCTCGATTTCCTTCTTCAACGGATCGCGATTGTTCGGCGGCCGATCCTTCAGGATATTCGTTACGTAGACATCTTCTCGCTTGAGGTCTATCGACGCGAGGAGCTCATCCAGGACGCGCCCGGACGCGCCACAAAAGGGCCGACCGGTCTCGGCTTCGTTCTTGCCCGGTGCCTCGCCGATGAACATGATATCGGCGTAATGATCGCCCTGCCCGATCACCGGAAAATAGCCGTTTTTTCTTCGATATTCGTAGAGTGGCGATTCCGTGAGATTGATGACGGCGTCTTTGATGGCGCGGAGCTGCTCCCTGCGGTCGGCTGACATGGCTTGCCACCTTCGGTTAAATCGCTGCCCGTAGTGTAACACAGCGGCAGGCAGTCTACCCGATGCCCGACAAGACGTAAAATCAGGCCGCGCTCATCCACGATGGCCAACCAGCCCGAGGGGCAAAAAAAGAAGCGCCTCGCTAGCTTCCAGACGCATCCATAAGGACTGGCGCAGGGGAAATCAATCCGTAGCGTTCGCTTCTTAACTTAAAGTTTAGCGCCTTTGGCGATATTGTCAATATCGATACAGTGTCAATCGGCTTTGGCATAGACAGCGCATCAAACCGATTTCTGACTGGCCTCGATGTCGAACAGAGCTGAGGCCTTTCGCAAGAGGCGGCGCAGCGAGTCGTCAATGGCAGCGCCCATGGCGAGAGCCTCACTGAAGGTCAGCCAGCGAAATCGCGTTGACTCGCCTTCCGAAGGCGCCAAGGCAGCCGGCTGTTCCGTCACCAGAACATAGCGGAAATCGAGATGCAAATGCTCGGGGATCTTGCCGCTTTCGGGGATGGTATGCACATCGTAGTCAACGGGCAGGGGCAAGTCGGCCGACGGGAAATGGCTGAGATCGGGCAAGCCGGTCTCTTCGCGCGCCTCGCGTAGCGCCACCTGGGCGAGGTCGGTTTCATATTCGCTGTGCCCACCGACCTGCAGCCAGCGAGTCAGGCGCTTGTGCCAGTGGAGAAGCGTTCGCCCTGATTCTGGGTGGACAATCACGGCGGAAGCGGTAATGTGCCCGATTTCGCAATTCATGTTGAGGATGTTGGGGTGTTCTGCGATCAAGGCTTTGATCTGCTGGATATCGCATGCTTCTTCCGCGTCAGCCGGCTGATGCGCGTCGAGCATGGCGCTGATCTCCGCCAGCGCGTCGCCGAGCTGGTAGCGGTAGAGATCCAGAATCAGGCCGCGAAGGGTCTCCAGTTTCTGGTCGGGCGATTTGTCTCGCCAGAGCGGGGGGCGGGTGTGGCGAGGCATCGGCGCTAGTTGCAGCCTTTTACGATGGCGACGAGGTCGGCGCCGTAGGTATTGCGCCGCCAGGGACCCAGACCACAGATATTGCCGAGGTCAGCGACAGAAGCGGGATTGCGGCGGGCGATATCCCAGAGAGCGCGCCGACTGATGATGACATCGGACTCGACGCCACGCGACTTCGCCATCTCCCGGCGCCAGCTGTGAAGAGCGATATAGCGTTCGACGATCGGCGGCGGGATCGGCTCAGGCGCGGGACGCGTGACCGGCAGGCGGCTGGAGGCGCCGTGCCGAACCGCTTCGATGATCTCGTCGCCGCTTTGGCGGACCAGCCAGGCGGGCAGCCCGCGGATGGCGTATAGCTGTTTGACTGAGCGTGGTTGCCGCTTGACGAGCTGCAGCAGCGTCTTATTGGAGATCAGCCGCGGTGGAGGATGATCGAGCGATTTCGCCAGTTCATCACGCAGAATGTACAACTCGCGCAGGACGGCGGTCTGCCCCCGATTGAGCGAGTTTGGGCGGATCAGCTGCCAAAAGCCTTCGGGATCGAATTCCTGCGATTTCAGCTCGAAGCGGGTCATGTCGGCGATATATTCGCGCGCTTCTTCCAAGCGAGAGGCGGCGCGCAACTCATTATACAGCGCAGCACGCAGGGCCAGCAGATAATGTGTATCGATCTGGGCGTAGCGGCGGGCGCTCTCCGGCAGGGGGCGCTGCCCCCAATCAGCGGTCTGGTGCTTCTTGCTATGGCGGACGCCGAGCAGATCTTCAAGCATGTTGCCCAAGCCGACGCGCTGGTAGCCACAGACGCGGGCGGCCGCCATCGTGTCGAAGATGGTAAGCACATCGAAGTCGAAATCGCGCTTGAGGCAGATGAGGTCGTATTCGGCGGCGTGGAAGACCTTCTCGATGGCGGGGTCGGCCAGGATGGCGCCAAGCGCGCTGATATCGGCGATGGCGAGGGGATCGATGAGCAGGTCTTCGGCGGGCGTAGACACTTGGATGAGGCAGGTGGTTCCGCGATAGGCGTGCATGCTGTTGGATTCGGTGTCGCAGGCGATCCGCGGTTCGCGAGCGAGGCGCTCGACCGCTCGTTCGAGGGTGCGGCTGTCGTCGATGTAGGCGGCGGGCGGGATCATGGGCGGGCTTAGAGCCAATGGCGCTTGCGAAACCAAGCGAGCATCAGGATGACGATGAGGATCATAATGCCGGCTGCCATTATAAAGGCGTGCGGGTCATCGGCGAAGGGGAGATTGATGTTCATGCCGTAGATGCTGGAGATGAGCGTGAGCGGCAGCATGATGACGGAGATGACAGTGAGAATGCGCATGACCTCGTTGATGCGATAACTCGCCAGCGTGTCGGCGGTATCGGCGAAGCTGTTGATGATTTCAAAGTTCTCGTCGGCGATGTCGCGGAGCTTGAAGAGGTGGTCGGCGATATCGCCGAAGTACTCTTCCATGTGCTCGTGCAGAATGGGGTGATCGCAGGCTTCGAGCTGCTGGACGATGGGGATCTGCCCGCGGATGATGCGGCGCAGGGAGATGATATCGCGGCGCAGGAGAGCGAGCTCCTGGATGACGCGCCTGGCGTTCGATTCAAAGAGGGCGTCTTCGATGGCGTGGACGCGGCGGTCGACCTTGTTGAGGATGGGGAAAATGTAGTCGACAAGTTGATCGATGAGAGCGTGGAAAGCCTGGTCGGCGCCGCCCTCGAGCAGCTCTTGACGCGCGCTTTCCTCCGCCTGGCAGCGCTCGAAGGTTGTTACCAAGGGCTTGAGCGCGCCGTTGTGTACGGTGACGACGTAATCGGGACCGAGGAAGAAATCGACTTCGCTGGGGCGAGAGAGCTCTTCGCGAGAATCCCAGAGCGGGAAGTGCATGACCAGGAAGAGGTAGTCGTCGTCCTGGTCGAGCTTGGGGCGTTCAATGGGGCTTACGATGTCTTCAAGGTTGAGCGGGTGGAAGCTCGGGAAGCGCTGGCGCAGGGCATCGACGTCTTCAGCGGCAGGGTCGATGATGTCGATCCAGGTGGTGTTGCTGTAGGTGATGATGCGGGTGGTCATGGGGTGATTTTACCATAGAGGGCACAGAGGGTCGCGTAGACACTGACCGCCGACACAGGGGAAATCCGGCAGGATTTGCAGGAGTCGCGCAATCGTTCGCGAGGCCTGCGCAAAAGCGAATCTCAAGGCTGACGGGCGCTTGGTCCGATGTTCAGCTTTTCGGGACCACGACAGGGCGACAATGCGACATCACAGATCCCCCAGCTCAGGCTTCCGCCCCACACCGGCCGCCACGACCTTCGGATAGGCCGCAATCACCGTGCCAATCACGAGCAGAATGCCACCCCACCAGACCAGGTTCACCAGCGGATTGATATAGATGCGGAAGGTCGCACGCTCGCGGTCGCCGCTCATCAGCAGCACATAAAAGTCGTTTTCCAGCGTGCTGTGGGCGCCGGCGATTTTCATCGGCATCTGCGGATAATCATCAATTCGCGGTCGCAGCCGCGCGATCTCGCCGCCATCCCGAAAGACCGTCACCGCCGCGATGTTCATCATACGCCCGTCAACCGCTTGCGCCCGCAGGAAGTCGTCGAAGCGCAGCGCATAATCTTGCACGCTTATCGCCTCGCCCCGCAACACAGTGTGCTGCACTTCGGTCTGAAATACCGTGCTCGCGATTACGCCGATGCCGATCACAGTCACGCCGAGATGCACGACATAACCGCCATAACGCCGCTGATTGCGCCGGAATAGCGCCGCGGCCGCTTGCAGCCAGCTCTCGCCCAATGACCGCCGCCGCGCTTTGGCGCCGCGATAAATCTCAAACAGCGCGACATAACCGGCTAAGAGCACCACGCCGTAGCCAAAAACGGCCACGACAATGCTGGTCCCGCTCAAGGCAATCGCCACTATGCTCATAAGTGTCAGCGCAAGCGGCAGCTTCAGCGCTGCGCCGAGGCGACGCACCGATGTCGCGCCCCAAGCCGATAGCGGCGCAAGCCCCATCAGCACGTACATCGCACAAAATAGCGGCACGACATAGAACTCGAATGTCTCCGCCCCAATCGTCACTTCCACCCCCAGCAGCAGCTCAGATGTAATCGGCAAGCCGAAGCTGCCCCAGAATATCGCCAGGAACAGCGCGATGAAGATGACATTGTTCAGCACGAACAGCGATTCGCGACTGAGCAGATTGGCGAATTGACGCTCATCGCGCAGTTCACCGCGGCGCCAGCGCCACAACAGGCTCACCAGCGCGAGGAGGGTCATCATCGCCCAGAACGCCAGCATCGGAAAGCCGACTTCGCTGCGCGCGAAGCTGTGCACGCTTTCGATTACGCCGCTGCGGGTGGCGAAGGTGCCGAACATCACCGCTGAAAACGCGGCGATCACCAGGATCATATTCCACAGCTTCAGCATGCCGCGCTTTTCCTGAATCATGACGCTGTGGATGAA
>JAAXID010000129.1 GCA_012270545.1 Anaerolineae bacterium
CGCCTCGTAGGGATAAGCGTGCATCAATGCCTGACGCACCTTCTTATCCGCCAGCGGTCCATCCTGCTTCATGAAGTGGTAGAAGCCCTGCAGCGGATTGCCCAAATTGTAGCTGATCGCATCCGAAGTCTCGGCGCGCCGGATATCGGACAAGCCCGCCCAGTCGATCAGGTGCAATTCGCCGTCCTCCATCAGCAGCAAGCGCGTCGAAAAATCCAGACCGTAACGCGCGATGAATGTCTCAACATGCGGTCCTTCCCAACCGCCCCAGTAATCGGGGAAGGCGGACATTTCCGTCTGGCGGCCGGGGTCCCAGCGCACCAGTTGATAAGGACCGGTCCCGACCGCGTTTTCGCGGAAGAACTCGCCGGCCATATCGCCGTCCACGGCCTGCGCGGCGATCGCATCGGCGCTGAGGATCTTGATATGCGGCAAGCCCGCCCAGAACTGGAAGTCGGCCGAGCTCAATTGAATCTCGACTGACATATCATCCGTCGCGGTGACACTAGCCACCGGCGCCAGGATGAAGCCAAGGTTGCCCAGACCCAGCGCCTTGTGACGCTCAAGCGATACCACGACATCTTCGGCCTCCAGCGTCGAACCATCATGGAACTGTACACCTTCGCGCAAGGTCAGCGTATAGGTCAGCGCGTCATCGGAGATATCCCAACTGGTCGCCAGCCGCGGCACGATCTCCCCAGCGCGCGAGTACTGGGTCAGCCCTTCATACATCGCGTTGATGACATAGCCTTCGGTCTGGGAGATGCCCGTGGCGGCCGGGTCGAGCGAGTTGGGCTCGCAGCAACTGCCGAGCACAAAGGCGCCGGTCCAGGTCACATCGTCGGCGCTTGCGGGGACCAGCGCCAAGAGCATGACGGCAACCGCCAAAACGATCTTCAGATACCTCTTCATTTCTTTGTCCTTTCCAAATGGCAACTTTCGACAGGGGATAGTTTAACTTGTGTCGCCCCAAATGCTACTCATTTGCCAGATTGTCACCTTCGCCCGCGCCGACCCGCTAATGCTATGAATTGAAAGCGCCTTGGCGTCAGCGCGCGTTGGATAAATCCGGCTGGTCAACGTAATCCTGTTATTGGCGTAAACCTCGACGACTGAATTGTCCAAGTATATCGTCAAGTCTAAGGGCTCGTTCTCGGACAGGACAAGCTCACATTGGCAAGGGTCAACCGTGACCTCGGCGGTATCCGTTGACCGATCGCGAATTAAGGTAAGGACTTGTTCATGAAAATCGTAGATCAGCTCAGTGAGCTGTTGGCGGTCGGGGCTGTGTCGGAACTGTATGCCGAGCGCGCGGCAATCGGACTGCGTCACCAGGCAAGCTATCTCCAGCCGGTCGCCCTGCACATTAGCAAGAGGATCGCTCTGATTTTTGGCTAAGTGAACCTCAGCATCAAAGAGCGTTTCCGCTCGCAGCTTCTTCATTTCAGCCGCTGGTTTGACGCAGAGATTCCCGGCGCTATCCAACGATATTTCGCGCGGCAAGGTCAAGCAGGAGGCCCAGCCGGCCGCTGCGTATTGATCGCGCGGACGCGCCTCCCGCACCCAGCCCCACATCAGCCAGCGTCCCGCTGGATCGCGCAGGCTGTTCGGCGCGTAGAACACATCGCCCCAATCGAGGCGTCTCGCTGCTCCAGCGGGCTTGAACTCTCGGTCAGCGTATTTCCCCAGCCAATAAATCGGCCGCCCATGAGGTGAGACGACCAGCATGTGCTTCGCGCCCAGGTCAAGGAAGTTAGGGCATTCCCAGTTGATCCCGCTCTCAGCAGGATTACCCATATACAGCGGGTTCAGATATTCCCACGCGATCAGATCAGAGGACCGGTAAAGCAGGGCCACGCCCCCTTTCCCTTTGATGCCGGAGCCGAGCAGCATATACCAGCGGCCATCGCCCTCTTTCCACAAAAAGGGATCGCGAAAGCCGATCAGATCCAACCCCTCAGGTATCGCCGGAATCACGGGATTGGCCGGATGCTTGTCCCAGGTCAGCATCCCGTCGCTGCTGGTGGCGATGCACTGCGTCTCTTGATCGATCTCCAGCAGGAATTCGTCGTAATAACCCTGAGGAATGCACTGGCGGTCAGAGGGTGGAATATCATCATCAATGCTCCAAAGCGTCATATCGGCAACGCCCGAGTACATCATGTGAGGCAGACCATCGTGAATCACCACGCTGCCCGACCAACAACCGGCGCCATCGTAGCCGCCCGCCGTCGGCATAATGGCAATCGGACAGTGTTCCCAATTCACCAGATCCGGGCTGCGCGCATGCCCCCAGCCCATCGGTCCAAAGTCGGCGATATAAGGATTGTGCTGAAAGAACATATGCCAGTAGCCATCGTGATAGACCGGTCCGTTAGGATCGTTGATCCAATTGGCGGCTGTCATCAGGTGATAGCGGGGTCGCTGCGGGTCGCTGCCAACCTTGGTGGCGGTATCGGCGACAGCCTGATTGGCTTCCGCCAGGATCTCAGTGTATGTTTGGCTCATTTCGCTCACCCTCCGTTCAGCCTTACTCCAGATTGGCGTGCCTGGCGTTCATCGCCGCTTCTTCCATTCCGCGGGCAGCCTTCAAGCGTCGGCATCCACAATTTTGAGCTCCGCCACCAACGTCAACTGCGCATACGCCGCGCGAATACACCGCAGAGCATTCATCCCCTCGCGGAAGACGAGCGGCGTGCCAATCTCGGCAATGTCAATATAAGGATGAACAGCGGATAGAATATCAAGCGTGGCGGCCAGGTCGCCGTCCAGAGCCAGCTGTAATTGAGCCATCACCGGCCAATCGGTAGTCGAATGGTCGAAAATCGAACACAATTACAGTATAGTGAATCGTCGCCCAAGGCAAAAGGAAGCGAACATGACAGCGAAGATCGTGGTGGTTGGCAGCTTCAATGCCGACCTGGTTTCGTATATGGAGCGGATGCCGCGCCCGGGCGAGACCGTCCACGGGGAGCGGTTCGCCACCGGCGCCGGCGGCAAGGGCTCTAATCAGGCCGTGGCGGCCGCGCGCTTGGGCGCCGATGTCACCTTCATTGGGCGCGTTGGCAATGATGTCTTCGCCAACTTGGCTTATGAAATCTGGGATGCCGAGGGCGTCAAGCGCGAATTCGTCACGCGCGATGACGAAGTGGCTACCGGCGTGGCGCCGATCCTGGTCGATAGCAGCGGCGAAAATATGATTGTCGTCGTGCTAGGCGCGAACCTGCGCCTGCGCGAGAGCGATATCGACGCGGCGCGCGCGCAGATCGCGGCTGCCGATATGTTGGTTGTCCAACGCGAGATTAACCTCGAGATCGTGCCTTACGCCCTGCGGACGGCTAAGGAATTTGGTGTCAAGACGATTTTGAACCCGGCGCCCGCCGACGGCGCCTCGCGCGAGTCCATCCAACTGGCGGATTACCTGACACCGAACGAAATCGAGTTGGAGACCCTGAACGGCGGTGAATACGACGATGTCGTTTCAGCAGCGCGCGCTTTGCTGACCCGCGACGACCAGACAGCGGTCGTGACACTGGGTGCGCAAGGCGCGCGGATCGTCAGGCCTGGGGAAAGTCATTTGGTGCCGCCATTCGCGGTCGATGTAGTCGATACAACTGGCGCCGGCGACACCTTCAACGCGGCGCTGGCTGTGGGACTTTCGGAAAGCAAGGCGCTGGGCGATGCGGTTCGCTTCGCCAATGCAGCGGCGGCACTCTGTGTAACCAAGCCGGGCGCGGCCGACAGCGCCCCCTACCGCGCGGATGTCGACAACTTGTACCGATCCGCAACTTAATTCACCCGCGTCTAACGACAGACCTGCCGCAAATGATCGGCCAGCCGCAGCGCCAGCGCTACGATCGTGAGCGTCGGGTTGGCATAGCCGCCGGTCGGGAACACGGCTGAGCCAGCGATGTAGAGATTGTCCACGCCGTGCAGCCGCGAATGGATATCAACGATGCCATCGGCGGGAGAAGCCGACATCCGCAGCGCGCCCATGTGGTGGTCGCCGGTCTCCAGCGCGCCTTCATGCGGCGGGAAGGTCCAACTGTCAGCGCCGCCACTGACATCCGTGATCATCTCTTCTCTGACAACACCATGATCCCGCAAATAGGCTAGCGTAATCTCCAGCGCGCGAACGGCGCTCCGCTTATCGATATCGCTGAGCCGCCAGTCAATATGCGCCAGCGGCTGACCGAAGATAGGATCGACCCGCTCCCGATCCAGCGTGATGCGGCTGTTCTCATTTGGCGTCTGCTCCCAATTGAGGTTGACGATCGCCGAGGATCCCGCCTCGCGGAAATACAAAATGATGCGAAAGTTGCCGATCCGCTCGTCGAGCAGCGTCTGATGTTTGGGGGCGAGCACACCCCAGGCGTTGAACATCAAGTATTCAAAGACCAGCTCCGGATTGACCAGCGGCTCAACCATGTGCCGATACCCGCCTTCTCCATCGTCCGGCGCTTTGAGGCGAATCTGCTGTTCGCGGAAAAAATTGCGAATGTCGGAGGCGACCGGCTTCTCGAAATACACCCGCGCCGCGTTGGTCAGCAGCGGATGCACCATGAAGCCGCGCCCCAGCATGTCGCGCCTGTTGTTGCCGAGATCGCCGGAGAGCTGCAACAATCGCACATTTTCGATGCCGCCGCATGCCAGCACGTAGGTCCGCGCGCGCACTTGAAATGTTGTGCCCGCCGCGCCTTGGCCGGCTGAATCCGTGACGATTGTGGAGCAGTTCAATTCAGTCACGTAGCGCTGCTTTGCGTCAGTCTCTATGGTGAGCAGATGGGCGTTAAAGAGGACGGTGATATTGCCCGCCGATTCCAGCTCCTGACGGAACTGCACTTGGAAGTCGTGCAGGTGCTCTTCATATTGTGCGCGCATGATGGCGCCTTCGAGCTTGTCGCCGGGCAGCGCATCGAAAGGACGCGCGTAAAGCACACGCTGCCAAAAGTCCATATCGTCGTAATTGAAGGGACCAAAGCGCCCGAATTCATGAGCGGCACGGTAATACGGCCTCAGGTCGGCTCGGTCAATGGGCCAGCCGGCCTCGCGGTAGCCCGGGCGCGGCAGGGTATCGGCGGCGTCCAGCGGGCGCGCCCAGAAGCCGAAATGGTTCGTGGTGCCGCCATACATATTCAGGCGCGAGCGCCGGGGGAAGCTGGGATCGACCTTTTCCAGAAATTCACCAACCGCGCCATGATAGAGCGATTGACGCGCTTCGGCGGGCAGCCCGCGGTCGCCCGGCCTCCCGCTGACGAGCAGGATCACCTTCAGCGAGCTATTCGCCAGGCGCTGTGCCATGGCGATGCCGGCCGCGCCCGCCCCGACAATGCAGATATCGAAGCCAGCCAGAATCGCGCCGGCCGGCAGTTGATCCGCGTAGTGGTACATCGACCTCTCCTAGAAGCCCCCGATCTTGCTGCCGCCGAGGTCAATGCCGATGACGTGGCTCACAACAGCAGCCCCGACTTGAGCGGCGCGGCGCCCTGCAAGTGATCAGCAACCCGCAGCGCCTGCGCGCAAATGGTCAGCGCCGGATTCATCGCCGTCGACGAGGGGAAGAATGACGAATCCATCACATAAAGATTCTCAACATCATGACTTCGGCAAAAAGGATCGAGCACCGACTTTGCTGGATCGGTCCCGAAGCGCGCCGTGCCGCATTGATGCGAGTTGGTCTCGATGCCGAGCGTCTCCGTGAAGACAAAGCTGTAGCCCGCTCGCCGCATCATTCGTATCGCACGGCGAATCAGCTGCTGATGAGCGACGCGGTTGTTGGGCTTCCACTGCACCTTTACTTCCCCGCTGGGACCCAGAAAGACGCGATTCTTCCGATCGGGCAAATCCTCCGACATCACCCACCAATCCATGCTGCGCTTCGCCATCGCCGTCAGCAGCGGCTTGGGCAGATAAGGCTTCGCCGCCGACAGCATGCCGGCCTGCAATTTACCCAGCGCCTGAATATTGCCCATGGGCCACTTGAAATCGTCATCGCCGAAATAGAAGTCGTTCACCGCCATCGTCTTCTGAAAGACTGTCGGATTGGTCTTCAGCGGGGCGACGGCGGTCATGGCTGTGTTGTTGTGCATCATGTAATGGCGCCCCAGCAAGCCGGATGAATTCCCCAGTCCCTTGGGATGATGGCTGTTCAGCGAGCGCAGCAGCAGAATGGCGGAATTCACCGCCCCGCAGGACACAATGATCCGGTCAGCGGAGACAGTCAGCATTTCGCCACCCCGCTCGACCTCGACGGCGGCCGCGCGCGCGCCGCTAGCATCCGTCAGGATTCGCCGCGCCAGCGAATTCGTCCACAATTCGATGTTGTCCTGCGCCAGCGCCGGTCGTAGGCAACAGATTTCGGCATCGCCTTTGGCATGTAGCATGCAAGGGAAGCCATCGCAGGTCTTGCAGCGGATGCAGCGCCCACCCGAGCGCAGGTCCACCGCCATCGGCAGGCAATAGGGATGCAAGCCTTGCGCGCGCAACTTCGCAATGAGCGTGGCGACATAGGGTTCGTGGGGCACCGCCGGATGCGGATATGGCTGCGTGCGCGGTGGCTCGCTGGGGTCGCCGCCGGCTTTGCCATGCACAAAGAACAGTTCCTCGGCGATATTGTAGTAGGGCTCAAGATCGGCGTAGCTGATGGGCCAGGCGGGCGATGTGCCGCCTTCATGTTCGATCGCGTTGAAATCTTCGACGCGGAATCGGGGCAGCGCGGCGCCGTAAACTTTGGTATTGCCGCCGACGGTGTAATGGACGCCGGGTTTGAAGCCGCGGCCGTCAGACGCGTCAATCCAGTTTTCAGCCGGCTTGTAACGATTTTCTTTGAAGATGGCATCGACCTGCCAGTTTTGCGCTTCTTGCGGCAGGAAGTCGCCGCGTTCGAGCAAGAGGATCTTGGCGCCGCTCTCGCGCAAGGCGTAAGCCAGCGTACCGCCGCCCATGCCCGTGCCGATGATGATAAAGTCGTAGTGCGCCGCCAACTTTGTGCTCTCCCAGCGCCATTCACTCAACTGCTGACAAGCTCACCCATCCGCCTTGTTCAGACGCGCGTTCAGCCGCCGCCATGATCTTCTGCACGTGGGCGCCATCGTCAAACGAAGGCGCTGTCGCCGCATCGTCCCATATCGACCGGATAAACTGATATTGGCATTCGGCATGGGCGCGCATGAAATCGGGCGTCATCGTCCAGTCGGGCGCGCGCTGCCCGTCGTAGCGGCTGACCGCCTCAATTTTGCGGAAGCCGCGCTCGGCGCCCAGTGGACCCTCTGCCTCACGCGCGTCATAGACATATAGCCAGGCAGGATCGCTGAGGTCAAAGCGGATCGCGCCACCCTGACCGAAGATTTCAAAAGACAGATCATTCGTCGCGCCCGTGCCCATGCGCGAGATCTCTACCGTGCCAAGCGTCCCATCCACGGTGCGCGCATGCAGCAAGGCGATATCATCGACCTCGACCGGCGCCCTTTCCGCGCTGCCTTTCGTCACCGGTCGCTCTTTGATCAGTGTATCGAGCGTGCCGTAGACGGAATCAAATTCTCCCAGGACAAAATATAGAAGATCGAGAATATGCGAGCCCAAATCGAAGAGAGCGCCGCCACCGGTGACCTCGCGCTGGAGCCGCCAAGATATCGGCTTGTCCCCCTCGATATAGCTGGAGCGGTGATAACGCCCGCGGAAAGAGAAAACCCGACCGAGGAAGCCGGCGTCAACCAGTTGTTTGGCGCGCATCACCGCCGGAAAGAAACGGAAGTTGAAGGTCACCTGTCCTTTGAGGCTGGCAGCGCGAACGGCCTGCGCCATGCTCGCCGCTTCTGCAACATTCAGCGCCAAGGGCTTTTCACAGTAGATGTGCAGGCCTGCTTCGGCCGCCGCCAGCACAATATCGTGATGCGAATTGTTGGGCGTGCAGATATCGATCGCATCAATATCCGCGCGCCGTAGCAGTTCGCGATAGTCATCGGTGAAGAAAGCGCAGCCGATCTCCTGAGCAGCGCGTTTTGCGGTTTCCTGGCGAGTGGTGGCGACGCCAGCGATTTCGATGCTGTCAGCCCGTAATCCATAATGGAAGGGAATCGCGCGATAGGCGGCCGCGTGCACCCGCCCGATGCCGCCGTAACCGATGAGTCCGATTCTGATCTTTGGCATTTACCGTTCCTTCACGTTTCGAGGCGAACGATCCAAGGGTCGCGTAGACACTGACCGCCGATCGCCGCTACAAATCCAACTTGAGACGCGTGTAAGACTTATCAAGTCGCCAGCATATTACAATTTCAATCCCTTTTCACTGCGATACCTGTCGCTCGCCTCGCGCATGACCGCGCGCAGATTTCGCACGGCGACGCCAATCTCGCCCGTGCCCGGCTGCAGTTTGCCGGCGGGACCTTTCAGCAGTGGCGATGAGAACTCACCGACAGTCATGCCGGCCGCAATGAACTCAGCCACATTGTCGCTGTTCAAGCCGCCGTCCTCCATCAATTCGATGCGCTCTTCCAGGCCGGCAGCGGCAATCATCTGATGAAGTCTGCGCAACGTCGATAGCACCAGCGGGTCAATCGTATGCGGACTCTGCCCGCCGCTCGTTTGTTTCCAAAAAGGGGCGCGGCTTTCATACTCGATGATATCGACGTGGGGATGAATGAACTGCTCGAAGGCGACCGCCGGCACCCCCTGCCATGCCCACACGCCGACCTTCAGCCCGAGCTTTTCTTTGATGTAGGTGATGTTCTGGAAGATCATTTCATTCGTTGTTTCCAGCGGCAGGCTGATGAGACTAACACCGAGATCGGCCAATTGATCAAAGACGCTGAAGTTCGGCCGCAGCATCTGCAGCTGCGCCTCCACTTCCAGGTTCGTGCTGCCGCAGGTCGCTTCAATGATATCGTAACCGCCGCGCGGCATGGCGAAATCCATGTACTTGCCGTCGCGCACTTCGATGTGTATCCAATCGACGCCAGCCGCTTCCAGTTCGCGCACCTGCGCCCCCAGAGCCGCGTAATCCGCCCAGAAGAGGCCGGCGGCGATCTTTACCTGCTGCGTCACTTCTCCGATTGGCATCCCAACCTCCGGTGTTGAGTGGGCTACAAGGCTTGTCCGATACTACAAATCTTACGCCGAGACAGCTGAAATAGTTACAAACATTTATATAGGCGGTCAATCTTTGCAAAAAGCAACATATTTCGACAGAATGCACCGCGAATAGCTCCCCTTCCTTAGCCCGCTGGGATGCTCGACGTAGAGATGGCGAGGAGGGGCCGCGCC
>JAAXID010000001.1 GCA_012270545.1 Anaerolineae bacterium
AGCTCATGCTCGTTGCCGAAGCCCCAAGTGCCGATGCGCATGCCGGCGAAATCTTCAACGGATTCGATGCCCGTATCGACGAAGGAAACTTCCAGCGTACCACTGCGTTGGAAGACCTGCGCGATATTGACCAGATTGGCGCCCCGCTCATTGGATTCCAGCACCTTCGGCACCCAGGCAAGGCCGAATTCGGCGGCGCCGGAGGCGACCACCTGCTGCGGCACGATCTCAACTGCGCCTTCCAGAATGGTGACGTCCAGGCCTTCGTCCTCATAGAAGCCGAGGTCGACGGCGGCGAAGTAGCCAGCGAACTGCGATTGCGCCACCCACTGCAATTGCAGCTTGATCGGCGTCAAGTGGCCATCGGCTGAGGTCAGCGCAACGCCAAGGAGCAGCACTAAAACAACTGACAATGCAATTACTTTACGCATGGTTTTCCTCCGTTAAATTGAATAAAAGGCTAAATGCTGATGTGTACAGTATAGCGAATGGCGGGGGCTTTGGGCAAAGTGCTGCGCCTTAGTAAGATTGGTGATATGCATTCTGCGAATGTAGATCGTCAATCAGGACCTGCTTGTCATATACATCTTGAATACTCGCAAAATATCAGGAATAGGGAATAGCAACAGCATCGCAATCTTCGTGACAAAAGCGTTCACCATAGACAGTGCCAGTTGTATTGGAGGTACAAGCAGCACGTTTTGCTCGTTTACTCTCGGCGGGCAATCAAACGCGTTATCAAATTGAATCTTCCCTGGTTCTCAGCCGAAGAGATTATGCCCAAATCCATTCCTGAGTAAATTGTACATGGCGTCGGCCACTTCGGATTCCAGGCTAGGGAAGATCTGCTGCAAGCCAGACTTATAACGGACTTCTGGTGTTTCAGGCTCTCGATTGCCAAGCCGGTACATCGTTTCAGGCGCCGGGTTGATGTCCATTAAAATGGCAAAATTGTTGTCTAATCTATTTGCATGATTCTGTCTATGAGGGGAATTTCCCACCAACTGCTCAAGGTGTATACGAAATAACAGACCAAATCATGATTGTCGAGTACACTCAATAATGGGTCGCCGTGCACATGCCAGTAAGACCTACCGCTCGCATCTCGTGTGATTTCCGACAGCAGACTGTCCGATACCACTTTGCCCCGCAGCCATTCAGCTTCAAAGTTGTCCTTAATGCTATATGCGTAAGACATATTAGGCTGCGTTAGCCGTAATGCGGGTCATTATCGCCTTCATGAGTGAATCGGGAACTTCCATATCTCGCAGCATGGCTCTAACTGTATCATTAGAGATATCCCGGTAATTGAAGCGAATCTGTAGCTCAGGATAACGGGACAGGGCTGTTAAAGCGGAAGCAGTTGGCAAGCGTTCCCAATTTACCTGGATGTACTCTTCATCAATGAAAAACTTGAATTTGAATGCTTCTGGGCCCATTGTTATTCACCCCGAATCATCGCTGTTCCAGTGCCCCAACTGTCCATAATACCATAGCTTCCAGCGGAGTATCGCTCCCCCTGCCCCAGCACCTCAACCCGTCTCCCGAAACGAAACGTGCCAAGGCATCAGTCGTCTCTCCGCAATCAAAACCACCAGATAAAACGAAATGCCGATGATCGACGCCATCAAAATCGCGGTCCAGGCTTTGGCAAAATCGAAGGCGCCCGCCTCTTGCGTGATGTAGACGCCAAGCGTAGCGCGCGGCCCGCCGAAGAATTCCGCCACCACAGCGCCGATCAGACTGAGCGCGCTGGCGACGCGCAAAGCGCTGAAGATATACGGCAAGGCGTTCGGGACGCGCAAATTGAACATGATGTGCGCCGGCTTCGCCGCATAGGAGCGCATCAATTCCAACTGCTCCACATCCACCAGCGTCAAACCGCGCACGGTATTGATCATGGTCGGGAAAAAGACGATGATCGCCACAATCGCCATCTTTGAAGCCGGGTTGGTAATGCCGAACCAATTGTTCATAATCGGCGCGAAGGCGATGATCGGCACCGAATTGGCGGCGATGGCGAAGGGCATGGTCGCCTCGCTAACGATGGTCCAGCGCGAGGTGATCAGCGCCACCAGGATGCCGCTTCCGCAGCCGATGATGAATCCGCCAAATGCCTCCCAAAATGTCGCGCCGCTCGATTCAAAGAGGATTGACCGTTCGTTTGGGGCCAGCCACAAGTCGACCTGCAGCATGAATTCGGCGAAGATGGCCGACGGTTTCGGCAAGAGAAATTGCTGAATATTGAAAACGAGGACGATGAACTCCCACAGCAGGATAACAGCAACGGCGATTGCGATGGTGGGAAAGTAGTAAACGATTCGGCGGCGGATGCTCGCAGTCAGCGTTGTGCTTGTCTGCGCTTCAGCCGGTGCCATCACTCCACCTCGTGGGCATCGCGCAACAAGTCGCGTACTTTTGCGACGAGATCGTGATAAGCCGGGTCGTTCCGCGTGTTGAAGTCGCGCGGATACGGCAGGGTATTGCTGACGATTTCGGTGATGCGCCCGGGGCGCGGCGACATCACCACGATGCGATTCGACAGGAAGACCGCTTCGGCGATGCTATGCGTGACGAAGATGATCGTCTTGCCGGTTTGCTCCCAAATCCTCAGCAGCTCCAGGTTCATGCGTTCGCGGGTGAATTCATCGAGGGCGCCGAAGGGCTCATCCATCAGCA
>JAAXID010000082.1 GCA_012270545.1 Anaerolineae bacterium
GACCAGGGTACGGGAAGCCTCCCCAACGCCCGCTGCGGACAACCTCCGCCAGGGCGTCGATGTCGCGCTGGTCATGCGGGGGCCAGCTGGGGAAGGGCGTCCTGCGCGTTGGCGCGCCACCAAAGAGCGCCAGCTCGCTCATGCGCCCGCCGCGCGCAGGGCAGTGAACAGGGCGACGAACAGGACTGGCACCAGCCCGAGCAGCAGCATGCGCCGAATGACGGGACCCTCCTGCCCACCGAGCCCCACCGTACTGCAGCCGACGATGACCTTGGCGGGCGCCAACACACTGCCCAGCGAGGCACCAGCGGTCTGCCCAGCCAGCACGATGGGCACGCTCAGCCCCAGCAAGCTGGCGGTTTCTTGTTGCAAGGCGCCGAAAACGACGTTGGAGTTGGTATTGCTGCCGGTCATGAAAGCGCCTAGCGTGCCGATGAAGGGCGCAAAGAGCGGGTAGATGGCAGCGTCGAAGGTCTCGCTGATACCCCGCGCGATGATCTGCGTCATGCCCGTGTGGCTCATCAGCGACGCCATCGCCACCAGCGCCAAAATTGAAACGGTGGATTTTATTGCCGACTTACGCACTTTGCTCCAGATATCACGCCAAACAGTGGAACTGTCAAAATATCCGGCGGCGCGATAGAGCAGAAAGGCGATAAGACCGGCGTAGAACAGAATGGCGCCCGCATGACCAAAGACGCTGATTGCGCGGCCGCTTTCCGCCGGCACAGCCCAGCCAAATGAAGTCGCCACCGCTGGGAATTCAAACTGAATCAAGACGCTATCCATCAAGTGTTCCAGCGGTTCAATCAGATTCACCGCGAAAGCCATCACCAGCAAGATGACATACGCTGCCAGCGCCAGGACGAGGCTGCGACCGCGATCGTCCCTTGCGCTCCTGGTGCGGTTCGTGCTGCCCCGGTGCAGCGGCGACAACACGTATACCACACCGACGAGAGCGCCGGCCAGCGCGCCCGATGTCGCGCCCAGGGTCCAGATGCCATTGCTGGCGATCCACCACTGCGTCAATCCCATCGCCGCGCCCACGATCCCGAGCATGGGAATCGAGCGCAAGAAACCGCTCCAGCCGGCGCTGACATAGGCCACCAGCGCGCCGCTGATCAAACAGGCCAGGCCCAGGATCAAAGCGACGTCATGCGCCAGCGTCTCGCCCGGCAAGCCGGTGACGGCGGTCAAGGCGACGAAGGATGTTCCCAGCGAGCCGAAGGTCACCGCCCAGCCGTGACCGAGCGACGCCATGATCACCGATTGCGTCGCTGTGTAGCCCAAGCCAACGAGCAATGGCGCGACAACCGCCACCGGCACGCCGAATCCTCCTACCCCTTGCAGCAACGATACGAAGACCCAGCTTATGAGTAGACTCTGCGCGGCGCGGTCGGATGTGAGGCGCGGCAGGCTGCGCCCAATTAATGCGACGGCGCCGGCTTCATTAGTGACGTTGTAGAAGAACAGCGCCATCCATACGATATAGAGCACGTCAATCGCGAGCAGCACCGACTTGCCGATCGCCACCAGCACCAGATTCGCATCGCCGCCAAATGCCGTCAGGGCCAGCGCGAGCGCCACCAGGAAGCCAGCGGAGCCCGCTTTGCTGCCGCCCCAACCGGCGCCAACCATCAGGCCCAGCACAGTTAGCACAGGCGACAGCGCCAGCAGCCAATTGACGAGATTCAACTCCAAGTCAGTTCTCCGAACAAATAGGTTCTATAGAGTCAATCATGATGCGATCCGCATTGGGGAAGCGGTCAAGCGACCGGCGGACACAAGGTTCTACATCTGGTTCTGGCAGATCGGCGGCTTTTGCTGATAAAAGCGCGTCGCTTCCTGGAAGGCAAAGGCCAGTTGCAGCACCGAGAATTCACTGCGCGGGCGTCCTACAATCTGCAAGCCAACCGGCAAGCCGTCGTCCGTGAAGCCACAAGGAACTGAAATCGCCGGCAACTCCGTCACCGTGATGAAGGCGCAGCTCATCATCCAATCGATGTAGGTCTCCATCGCAACGCCGTTTATTTGCGTCGGGTATTCCCACTCCAGCAGGAACGGCGGCACCTGCGCGGTTGGCAGCAGCAAGAACTCGTATGTATCGAGAAATTCGCGAACGCGATGAAAGAGCTCGGTCCGCTTCACTTCAACGCGGCTGATCTGCGCCGCAGTCAAGTCTTTGCCCTGCGCTACATTCCAGCGGATCGTATCTTTGAACTGCTCCTCGCCGAATTCGGCAAAGCGCTCGGCAAAACTCAACTCAAAGGACCAGGCGCGCAGCGTTTGGAAGATCTCATAAGCATCGCGGAAATCCGGCGCCGCTCGTTCGAGATGACAACCCAAGTCGCTGAATACCGGCAGCTGCTTTTCAATCGTCCCCGTGACTTGCGGGTCGACCGGCAGTTCTCCCAAGTCGGGACTGTAGGCGATTTTCACCCCGGCGAAGTCATGCCCCAGGTGATCCGCAAAGATAGACGCCGGCACCTGAAGTGAAATTGGCGCGCGCGGGTCGTAACCGGCGATCGCCTGCAACATGAGAGCGACATCTTGCACCGTACGCCCCATTGGCCCGTCAACGCCGAGGCGCGCCCAGGCGTTCGCCGCGGGATACTTTGGCACGCGGCCTGGCGCCGGTCGAAAGCCGACCACATTGCAGAAACTGGCGGGGTTGCGCAGCGAACCACCCAAATCGCTGCCATCGGCGATGGGTATCATGCCAGTCGCCAGCGCCACCGCCGCGCCGCCGCTGCTGCCGCCACAAGTCCGACTCAAATCATAGGGGTTGCGCGTGGCGCCGAAGACGCGATTGAAGGTATGTGAGCCAGCGCCGAACTCCGGCACATTGGTTTTGCCCAGCGTGATGCAGCCCGCTTCCTTCAAGCGCGCGATGATCAGATCATCCGACGCCGGAATATAATCGCTGTAGACCGGGGAGCCCATCGTCGTCCGGATGCCTTTCGTCTCGTTGGCATCCTTGTGCGCGATCGGCAGGCCATGCAAGATACCCAATTCCTCGCCGCGCGCCTGTTTCTCGTCGGCCTGCCGCGCCAACTCCAAGGCCATCTCCGGCAGGTAGGTAACGATGGCATTCAGCGCCGGATTTACGGCGTCGATTTGATCCAGATGCGCCTGCGCGACTTCGGTCGAGGAGACTTCGCCCCGCTTGATCAAAGCCGCTAGTTCAACCGCGGTCTTCCATACGAGTTCGCTCATTTTCCCTTAGCCTCGCCCGATATATGGCATGCCGTTCGCCATCACTGTGATAAATGGCACGTTAACCGAGAGCGGCAGATTCGCCATGTAGACGACGGCATCCGCCACATGGCGCGCGTCGATTTGCGCTTCGACAGCCGCCGCGCCTTTCGTCCGCTCGAGCTTCTTTTGCATGCGATCGGACATCTCGGTGCGCGCGTTGCCGATGTCAATCTGGCCACAAGCGATATCAAATGCGCGCCCATCGAGCGCCGTCGATTTGGTCAAACCAGTTAACGCATGTTTGGAAGCGGTGTAGGTGACCGAATGGGGCCTGGGTACATGCGCCGAAATCGATCCGTTGTTGATGATTCGTCCGCCCTGCGGGTCTTGCGATTTCATCAATCTGAAGGCCTCTTGCAGGCACCAGAAGGCGCCCGTCAGGTTCACGGCGATAACGCTATTCCAATCGTCCTCCGTCAAATCATCCGTAGGGATGGCCGGCGCGTTCATGCCCGCATTGTTGAACAGCAGATCCAGCCGCCCGAACCGCTCTTTGACCGCGGCGAAAAGGGCAGCGACCGCCTGCCGATCGGTTACATCAGTGGGCACTACCAGCGCGCGGTCAGTGCTGACATTGGCCATGGCGACTGTCTCACGCAAGGCGGCCTCGCGCCTGCCGGCAAGCGCCAGCCAATAGCCTGCATTCCAAAGCGCCAGCGCCGATACACGGCCTATGCCGGAACCCGCACCTGTAATTAATGCAATCCGCCGCTCCATCGTTTCTCCTCGCCCATTCAAGCCGCGCCAAGTGTACGCCCCTTGTCAAATCGTGACAAGTCGAATTCGATGCGCTACCATCTGTCTCGCTGAGGCCACCGAAGGGATGAAACTGATGAGAATCGCCTGCTGCATCTGGGCGCTTAGCGAATCCGAAACCGACACGCTGCGCCAAGTTCATGAGATTGGTTTCGATTTTATCGATATCCAGCCGGCGCATCAGCGGTCGCTGGAGAGTCGACTCCTGGCGCAAGAGCTGGGCTTGCGCGTTTCCTGCATTGGCGCTTCCTTCGGCATTCCAGCCGGTTCTGCCCTGGATCACGAAGTCGAAAGCCAGCGTCAGCGCGCCATCGATCACGTCAGCGCGGCGATTCAACACGCGGCTGACATCGACGCCGAGACGGCATACGTCATTCCCGGTGTGGATGCTGGAGCCGACGCAATCGACCGCTATCGCCGCTCAATCGCCCGGCTCGCGGATACAGCCGCCGAATGCAGAGTCAAACTGGCGATCGAGCACTTTCCCGGCATGGCGCTTCCCACTGCTGGAGAGGCGCTGGAATTTATCCGCCAGGTTGACCACGACAATCTTTACCTGCTTTACGACAGCGGGCACATTCAAATCTCGGGCGAAGATCCGGCAACGGTCATCAGTAATGCGGGCGACAGATTGGCTTACGTCCACTTCGACGACAACGACGGCGTCAGCGACTTGCACTGGTCCTTGCTGGACGGCGTGATGACTGATGAGACATTAATCGCTACCTTGCGCGCGCTGGATGCGGTTGGATATCAGGGCGCCGTGAGCCTTGAGTTGAGCCCAGCGCTCGCGAACCCGACCAAGGCGCTGCGTGATAGCCGCGATCTGCTGATACGCGCCAGGCATCGCGTCTGGATGAATAAATAGGCTGATGCTATCCATCAGCGCAAAGTAACTTGTTTCACTTTTTTGCAATTTTCTGATTTTCCTTGCATTGTTGCAGAAACAAATATAGAGTTTCATGGACAACAGTTTCTAATGTTTTCAGCAATAATGAGCGTTCCAAAATCTGACAGTAAAAGCCAACCGACAATCCGCGATATTGCCCGAGCGGTTGACGTATCAGTCTCGACGGTTTCGCGCGCGCTAAACGAACATCCACATGTCGATTCACATATTCGTCAAGCCGTATGGAAAACAGCTTCGGAGATGAATTATCCCCTGTCGCGTCTGCGAGGCCCGGGCGCCAAGCCAAAGCGTACAGTTGCTTTTGTTACGCAAATGCTGGATAGCACTATCCACTCATCCTCGATGGAAATTGGCGAGATCGAGCAATTGATTGTTCGTGGCGCGCAAGCCATCTTTGAGCAAAAGCGCATGGCGACCCAAATATATGGATCTGACACCAGCGCCAAGCAAATTCAGCGTTTGACCGAGACCAATAGCATCAACGGTTTGATCTTCCCGGGCGGCATCTACAATAGAGATATGCTGCGCCGCTTAAAGGAACGATCAATCCCCTTTGTGACTGCCGGCGCTCATGCCTATCCTATCGACACCAACGCGGTCATGGCCAATTATATTCAGGGCATGTGCATTGCCGTTGAACATCTGGTGGCGACTTCCCGCAAGCATATCTGCCTGATAAACGGTCCGGCAGAAACGAATACCAGCGCGGAAAAATACAAAGGGTTTCGGCTGGCACTTAGCCTGCACAACCTGGCTTTTCAAGATTATCAGGCCAGCAACGGCGCCTCTTTTGACGTTGAAAACGGATACATCGCAACATTGCGTTTGCTGGCGCTGCGGCGGCCGGTCGATGCGATCATCTATGGCACAGATGGTATGGCTGTCGGCGGGCTGAAGGCCCTAAAGGAATCAGGAAGCCATATCCCGCGCGATGTTGCGGTGATTGGCTGCCACAATTACGAGATCGCTCGCTTCGCTGACCCAGCGTTAACCACTATCGATTTTGACATGCAGATGATGGGGCGTTTAGCGGCATCGCGGCTCTGCAGTTTGTTCGAAGGCGCGGACGAAGATTGCCACGTCATGACCGTGCCGACGCGTTTAATCGTTCGTGATTCCACCTGAGATCGCGCGAAACAGTCGCGTCTAGGAAGGAGGTTTAGGTGTTGCCATAAGTGCAATCATCGGTCTCACCAGCCTGATGGCAAAAGGCTTCATTCGCATTTGACAATCTCTTTGATCGATTCCGCTAATGAAAGGACAATCTTGTGTTTAGGAAACGGACACTCCTGCTGGCTATTGTGGTTATCATCCTTGCGCTTGTGCCGCTTTCAATGACGGCGACGGCGCAGAATCCCGACTGCGAAGGCGATGTTACCCTGACCTATTGGCATCACTGGGGCGGCAACCGTGTCCCGCTGATGGAAGCTGTGGTCACGGCCTTTGAAGACGCTCATCCCGGTGTCTGCGTCAACAACCTCTTCCTGCCCTGGGATAACCGCCTGCAGAACCTGCTGACAGCGATTGCGGCCAGCAACCCACCCGATGTCACCATGTTTGGGCGCCAGGATCTCCCCTTCTTCGCAGCGACCGAGCAGATCATTCCGCTGGACGACTACATGGCGGCTGATGGCATTACAGCCGACATCTTCATCCCGGCCGAGTTTGTCGGCAATGTCTACAACGGTCAGACCTGGATGCTGCCCAACCCGAGCGGCGGCGCGCTGAACCTGATGTTCTACAATACCGACCACTTCGCCGAAGCCGGCATCGAGCAATTCCCAGAAACCTGGGACGAAATGCTGGAAGCGGCGGCGGCGCTGACGCAGGGCGATGGCGAATTCCTCGATCGTATCGGCTTCAACGCCAATGCACTCTCGGGCGCGCCCGCCTTCATCACCTGGCTCAATGCCAACGGCCAGCAATGGATCAGCGACGACCTGCAAACCGTAACGATCAACAACGAGGCCGGCGTGCAGACGCTCGAATTCATGCAGGCGATGACCGAGATCAATTATGGCATTGAAGAGCAGAACGCCTTCTGGGAATCGGCCGGTGAATTCGACCAAATGGCGATCATCCTCGATCTGGTCTCGATTCAGTCGACCGGCTCCTGGGCGCTCTTCCAATTGGAATCGCACGCGGAAGACTTGAATTACGAAGTTGCGGCGATTCCCTACGGACCGAATGGCAGCCCGGATCGCCGTGGCGCCACCTGGGGCGGCTGGGGCTTTATGGTGCCGAAGAACGCCGCGCATCCAGATGAAGCCTGGAAGCTGGTCAAATGGCTGACCACCGAGGTCGAAGGCACCGGCGGCTGCTGGTTCTTGCAGCAGCAGCAGCGTCCCTCGCCGATTGCGGCTTGTGACGGCTACATGAAAGATGGCGAAACGCATCATCGTGCCGAGGCGATCCTTGGCGTGGCGGCACTCGACGCTGTTGCGCCGATTTCGCCAGTACAGCCGGAAGCCAACCAGATCATCAACCGAATGGCCGATGACGTGCTCTTCGGCGACAAGAGCATCGAGCAAGCGCTCGAAGACACCGAAGCCGAAGTCCAGGCGCTGTTGGACGCCTTCTGGGAAGAATACGGCTAAACCCAAAAGGTATGGGGCATCTTCTCGGTGCCCCATCCTGCCGAAGACCGACTCCGCAAATAGGCTCGACTTCATGGCAACAGCATTTGGTTCACAGCTGCGTGCGCTGCGCGGAAAACGGCGCGAACGCTGGCGCGACCTCTCGCCCATGCGGAAACGCGAGGCGCGCTTCGGGCTGCTCTTCATCACGCCGTGGATCATCGGCGTGCTGATGTTTAACCTGTTCCCCTTCGTCGCCTCGTTCGTGCTTAGTTTCACGCGCTACAACCTCGTGCAGCCACCGCAATGGGTCGGCATGCAGAACTACAACAACATACTGACGGATGACCCGCTTTTCTGGAAGTCGCTGGGCAACACCTCGGTATATGTCGCCGGGTCAGTGGCGATCCGCATCCTGCTTGGGTTCGCCCTGGCACTGCTGCTCAATGCCAAAGTGCGCTTCCTCGGTATGTGGCGTACCTTATTCTACGTGCCCTCAGTCGTGCCAATCGTGGCGCTGTCCATCGTCTGGCTCTATGTGCTGAACGCGCGCGCCGGTTTGCTCAACTGGTTCCTGACATTGTTCGGTTTGCCGCGCATCCGCTGGTTCGCCGATCCGGATTACGCCATGCTCGCCTTCCTGATCATGAGCACCACCTGGGTCGGCGTGACGATGGTGATCTTCCTCGCCGGCTTGCAGGGCATACCCGAAGAATATTATGACGCCGCCAAAATTGATGGCGCCAACTGGCTGCAGCGGCTGCGGCGCGTCACCATCCCGCTGATGACGCCGACAATTTATCTCAACGTTCTCATCAACATTATCGCCGCCTTCCAGGTCTTCACCCAGATATTTATTATGACCGGCGGTCGACCGCGGGACGCGACGCGAACTTATGTGCTGCACTTATTCGACCATGCCTTTCAATACTTGCCGCCGGAGATGGGCTATTCCTCGGCGTTGGCCTGGATCCTGTTCATGATTATCTTTGTCTTCACGGCGACAATTGTGGCTTCATCGCGGCGCTGGGTCTTTTATCAGGGCGATTGACTATGACCACCGTCGAATATCACAGCAAGAGCGCAATATCGCGGGAGGCCAGACGGCGTGACCGTCAGCGCCGACTATGGCAGCTCATCGGTCGCATCCTGCTCTACGGACTGCTCGCGGGCGTATCGCTTTGGTACATGGCGCCGCTGTTCTGGATGTTCATGAGTTCCTTCATGCCGCTGGAACAGGTGGGCATTTTCCCGCCCGAATGGATCCCGCGTCAGTGGCAGTTCCACAACTACACCGATGCGCTGGATTTCTGGGATTTCGGCAACAGCTTCAAGAACACGCTAATTATTACGATATTTTCACTAATCGGCGATCTCGCCTCCTCCACCATAGTCGCTTATGGTTTCGCCCGTTTTCGCTTCCCCTTCCGCGACGCGCTGTTCCTTATTCTGCTGGCGACGCTGATGCTGCCCTTCGCCGTGCGGCTGATACCAGTTTACATCGCCTATAACGAAATCGGCTGGGTGAACACCTTCTGGCCTCTCATCGCGCCAAACTATTTCGGCAGCGCGTTCTACATCTTCATCTGCCGTCAGTTTTTCCTGGGCATCCCGCAGGATTTGCTCGATGCCGCCAAGATAGACGGCGCCAGCGAATTCCGCATCTTCACCCAGGTCATGGTTCCCCTTGCCAAGCCGGCTATCGTCGTCATCGCCATCTTGAGCTTCCAGAACAGTTGGAATGACTTCCTTGGTCCGTTGATTTATTTGCAAGACGCGAAGCTGCATACACTTGCCATCGGTCTCTATAAGTTCCAGAGCTTGCCGGGTCAAGGCGGGCAATACCATTTGCAGATGGCGGCGTCGGTCATGATGGTCCTGCCGGTGCTGATCGTCTTCTTCATGTTTCAGAAGCAGTTCATCCAAGGCGCCAACCTCTCAGGCATGAAAGGCTGAGACACGCGGCCATGGCTTCGCGTCCGAATATCCTCTTTGTGCTGGTCGATCAGCTGGGCGCGCGCTGGTTGCCGACATACGGGCACAAAATCGTATCCACGCCACAGCTCGAAAGTTTCGCCGCAAAATCTACCGTATTTGAACGAGCCATCACCACGGCGCCGCTTTGCACACCTTATCGCAGCTGCTTGCTCAGCGGGACTTATCCAGCGCAAACGGGCGTCTTGCATAACGGGCAGGCCTATCCCGCCGATGTGCCAAGCCTCGCCGACTATCTCAACGCCGGGGGATATGCGACTCATTACGTTGGCAAATGGCATCTCAGTGGCGCGCCCCAGGAAAATCGCTGGGTGCCGCCGGAGAAGCGCGCCGGCTTTCAGCATTTCATCGGTTGGGAGAGCCACCATGTCGATCATCATGCCGGCTTGATTTGGCGTGATGATCCGAACGAATCGATTAAGATGCCCGGTCACGAGACCGATGCGCTGACCGATATCGCCCTGCATCAGTTGACGCAGGCGGCCAGCGGATCAGAACCATTCTTCATGCTCCTGTCCTACCAAGCGCCGCACCCGCCCTGTTCTCCACCACGCGATTTTCTGGATATCTACAGCGAGCAAGACCTGCTCAGCGAAGCAAACGCCGATGTTTCAGCCTGGTTCGACATGCCTCATTGGGACGCGGATTACGATGCGGCGACGTTTCGACAACTTTATTTTGGCGAGATCAGTCACCTCGATGCCGGCTTCGGAAGATTGCTGAGCGGGCTGGATGAACTTGACTTGCATGAGAATACGCTGGTGGTCTTCACATCGGATCATGGCGAGATGGCAGGCGCGCATGGATTGTTTGGTAAGGGCCTGATGTACGAAGAATCGCTGCGCGTGCCGTTAATTGTGCGGGCGCCAGGTCAAACAAGAGGAAGAAGAACCACCCAGCTTGCGGCGACGGTGGACTTGATGCCGACCCTGCTCAACTACGCGGGCCTTGAAGCAAAGGACGCCGAGGGAATCTCGCTCAAAGCGCAGATCGAAAGCGGTGCGGCAGATGACGATCGAATTGTGATAAGCGAATGTCAGAACTTTTGTGCCGCCACGCGCTCCTGGAAGCTGGTGACCGATGGCCGAACGCTAAGGCCGGCGGCGCTTTACAACATCAGCGCTGATCCCTACGAATTGGACAATCGTCTTGATAGTCCCCCTGCCGCCGAGATTCAAGGTGCCTTGCAGGCGGAATTGAGCAACTGGCACAAGCGGGTTGTGGCATTGCCGCAACAGAATCGATTGCATTGACGACTTAGGAAAGAGAGAATCAATGGCATCAGGTCAATTCGTGAACGCGAGCGGCGTGTATCCGCATCTGGCGCTGACGGCCGAGCTGGGTCCACCGCGCTCGGAATGCGGCGTCGGCGCGCTGATGGCATGGGCGGGAAAACTCTGGCTCGTCACCTACGTCTCGCACAAGTCCGCCAGCGGCGTCGGCACCGGTCTCTATACCATCAACGAGCAGCTGGAGATGACGAAACATCCGGCCAGTTACGTCGGCACCTACACCAACCGCATGGCGCACTGGGAATCCAACCAGCTTTTCATCGGACCGCATGTCATCGACGCGCAGGGAAAGGTCCGCACGGTAGAGGATCTGCTTGAAGTGCGCATCTGCTCAACCATGCGCCATCTGACCGACCAGGCAAACTGGGTCTATATGCTGGGCATGGAAGGCGAATTCTATGAGTTGAATGTACATACGCTGGAGACGCGCTTTCTGGCTGACCTCACCGTCGAGCTAGGCGTACCCGACCACAAGTACGCGCATTTCAAAGCGGCATACAGCAATTTCGGACGCGTCGTCGTCGCCAACAATAGTTATGACGAACGCGACTTCAGCGGCGTCGAGGCGGCCGGTCGGCTGGCGGAGTGGGATGGCGAACGCTGGACCATTATTGAGCGCAATCCCTTTATCGAAGTGAACGGTCGCGGCGACTTCGCCGGCACCATATTCGCGATGGGCTGGGACAAACGCTCGGCGATTCTCCAAGTCTACACGGAAGCCGATGGCGAATGGAAGCGCTACCGCCTGCCCAAGGCGAGCCATTGTTTCGATCACATGTGGCAGACCGAATGGCCGCGCATCCGCGAGGTCGATCATGAGCGATTCATCATGGATTGCCACGGCATGTTTTACGAGCTTTCGACCTGGGCTTATGAGAATCATATCTGGGGCCTCCGACCGATTTCGACGCACCTCTGGGTGCACGGCGATTTCTGTGCCTGGCGCGGCATGCTCGTGCTCGGGGCGGATAATGCCAGCCCACACAATGGCGCCAACCATCTTGCGGGTGAGCCGCAGTCTGGCCTGTATTTCGGCAAGACCGACGACCTCTGGCAGTTTGGCAAGCCGGCCGGCTGGGGTGGCGTCTGGTGGGATGACGAGGTGGGCGCCGGCCAGGCATCCGACCCCTATCTCATGACCGGCTTCGACAAAAAAGTGCTGCATCTGTGCAACGACGCCGATTCGGTAGCGCGCTTCGTCCTGGAGGTCGATTTCCTCGGCAACGGCAAGTGGCTAATCTACGACAAATTTGAAGTTCCCTCAGGTGGCTATGTCCATCACGCCTTTCCCGCCGGCTACAGCGCGCATTGGGTTCGCCTGCGCTGCGAGAATGATAGTGTGGCAACAGCGTATTTCACCTATACTTGATGTGATCGAACAGCTACAGAGCGGGATGGCCAACGATGATTAATGGATTTAGCAAGGTTACCGATGCGCAGCGGCAGCAATTTCGCGATGAAGGATATTTGATCGTTCGCAATACGCTTGGCGACGACATGATTGGCCGCCTGATCGAAGCGGGCGACCGACTCATCGCCACCGAAGAGCGTTTCAATCGCTACCAGACCAGCGACTTCTACGATGGCTTCCGCAATTGCATCACGATGGCCGATGCCTTCATCCCGCTGTTGACCAACGAAGTCACGCTGCCGATAGTGATACAGTTGCTCGGTTCAAATCTGCAGCTTTCGACCAGCCATCTCATCTACCGCCATCCAGATCCACCGGGCACGCCCGCTACGGTTCGGCGACCGGGCTGGCACCGTGATGGCGGCCGCACGCAGCTTGATTTGGGGCAGGACAACTATCCGCGACTGGGTTTGAAATGCGCCTTCTATCTGACCGACCTCAGCGAGCCAAACTCCGGTGTCACCATGTTGGCGCCGGGCAGCAACCAGCTCAAAGAACGAATCGAAATCGCGGATGGCGAAACCGACCCATCCAACGCGCTGGAACCCCTGCTGAATCCCGGCGATTGTGTCATCTTTGAGTATCGCACCTGGCACGCCGGCGCCCCCAACTTCACGGACATCACACGCAAATGCGTCATGATCGGCTATTGCTATCGTTGGCTCAAGCCGATGGATTACGTCAAACAGGATGCGTCCTTTATCAATAAGCTCGGCGACATTGAGAGATACCTTGTCGGCGAAGAGGTCGACGAGACATTGGAGTTCCAGCCGCAAGGTGGTGCGAATCCATTGCATGAATGGTGCGACAAACACGGTATCGAACAGGATCGACTTGGGCAGTGACCAGCAGCAGAATCAGAAAACAAATGACAGCGAGAGCATAATGAAACAAGAGAATCAGATCCCCAGAATGTTGAGCGAGCCCTTCTCGCATGAAGTTCGGTCCCCGAAGACCGCGCGTATCGACAGCGATCTGGTCATCGTCGGCGGCGGATTGGCGGGCACTTGCGCAGCGATCACAGCGGCGCGCGCCGGCATCAATGTCGCGCTGGTGCAGGATCGTCCCGTGCTGGGCGGCAACGCCAGCAGTGAAGTCCGCCTTTGGGCGCTGGGCGCCACCTCACATATGAAAAACAACAATCGCTGGTCGCGCGAAGGTGGCGTCATCGACGAAATCCTGGTCGAGAATATGTATCGTAATAAAGAAGGCAACGTGCTGATTTTTGATACCGTCCTGCTGGAAAAAGTCGTTGATGAAGACAATATCACGCTCCTGCTCAACACGGCCGCCGTCAGCGTGAAAAAGTCTGACAGCGATACGATCGAATCTGTCACCGCCTTCTGCAGCCAGAACTCGACGCAGTATGAACTCTATGCGCCGCTCTTTTGCGATGCCTCCGGCGATGGCATCGTCGCTTTTCAGGCGGGCGCCGCCTTCCGCATGGGCGCCGAATCGAGCGAGGAGTTCGGAGAGAAGTTTGCGCCGAGCGAAGAATACGGCTACCTGCTAGGGCACTCGATATATTTCTACACCAAAGATATCGGCGAGCCGGTCAAATTCGTGCCGCCGAGTTACGCGCTGGAAGACATCACGCAGATCCCGCGCTTCCGCAGCTTTAACACTGCGATCGACGGCTGCCGCTTGTGGTGGATCGAATATGGCGGCCGCCTGGATACGGTACACGAAACCGAGACCATCAAATGGCAATTGTGGAAGGTCGTCTATGGCGTCTGGAACTACATCAAGAACTCGGGCGAATTCCCCGATGCCGAGACGCTGACGCTGGAATGGGTCGGGCACATCCCCGGCAAGCGCGAAAGCCGGCGCTTCGAAGGCGATTATATGATGATTCAGCAGGATGTCATCGAGCAGCGGCAGCACTATGACGCCATCTCCTTCGGCGGTTGGTCAATCGACCTGCACCCGGCCGATGGCATATTCAGCGAGCTGCCCGGCTGCGATCAATGGCACGCCAAGGGCGTCTATCAAGTGCCTTATCGCAGTCAATACAGCAAGAACATCCGCAATCTCTTCATCACCGGTCGCATCATGAGCGCCTCGCATGTCGCCTTCGGCTCGACGCGGGTGATGCTGACGCTGGCTTCCGCCGCGCAATCCGTCGGCATGGCAGCGGCGCATTGCATTCAGCGGGGCTTGCTGCCACGCGACATCGCCGAACCGGACAACGTCATGCTCCTGCAGCGCGATTTGCAGCGGGTCGGCGGCTACATCCCGCAATTCAAATTGGATGACGAAGAGAATCTTGTCAGGCAGGCTACCGTAACCGCTTCCAGCAAACTCTGCCTGGAAACGCTGCCGGATGATGGGCCGCGGCTCGCGCTCGAGCGTCCCTATGCCCAGATGCTGCCCATGCAGCGAGGGTCTATCCCAGGCATGACGATCAAGGTCGATGTCGCGGAAGACACGCGGCTTGAAGTGCAGCTGCGCCAAAGCTCGAAACGAGATAATCACAGTCCGGACCTCATTCTGAAGACGCTCAGCTTCGACCTGCCGGCCGGCGATGACCAACTGATCGAGCTGAATTTTGCTCAACTGATCGATGATTCGCGCTACGTCTTCGTCTGCGTGATGGAGAATCCGTCCCTGCGCTTGCACCTGAGCGATATGCGCATCACCGGTTTAGTCGCGCTTCAATACTGGCGGACGCAATCACCGACGCATGACATTGGCGCTGAGTCCTTCGAATTCTGGACTCCGCCTCGCCGGCCCGAAGGACAGAATATGGCAATGAGCTTTTCCCCACCGATTAACGGCTTTGACCCGCAGAATATCTGCAATGGTCTGGCGCGCCCCGTAGCTGAGGTGAACGCCTGGGTGGCCGACCCCGATGATGAGGCCCCAACGTTGGCTATCAAATGGATCGCCCCCCAGAGCATCAGCCGCGTGACGCTGATGTTCGACACCGACTTCGACCACGCCATGGAGACGGTTAATAGCGGCCATCCGGAGGACGTCATGCCCTTCGCTGTCAAACATTATCGGCTGCGGAATGGCCATAGCGAGGTTCTGACCGAAGTGACCGACAACCACCAGACGGTAAACCGGATCGAGTTTGACGAGCCGGTCGAAACCGACCACCTGCAGGTCGAGGTTGTCGCGAGCCATGGCGCTGTGCCAGCGGCTGTCTTTGCGCTACACTGTTACGAATAGCCTTGGCGAGAAGGAACAAGTAAAGATGCAGGTTACAGAACGAGAGCGCTATTTCTTTGACCTCAACGGCTTTCTGCTGCTGAAAGGCGCGCTATCGAAGGGGGAAGTCGCCGACATCAACGCCTCCATCGACGCCTTGCTGCCAATACAGCCTGGCGAGTGGAACGGCTACGTGCATGGACATACCTACGGCGATGATGACGGCTTAAACTTACAGCAGATTTATGAAGGTGGTGAAGCCTTCGAAAAGCTGATCGATCATCCGTCGTGGATCGAGAAGGTCAAGTATTTTGTCGGTGGCGCCGATACCTTCGATTACAATCATGGTCCGCTCTTCATCGACGAGTGCTTTGCGAATCTACGCGGTCCCGGTGAAGCGATCGGCTTGCACTCAGGCGGACACGAAGGCACCAAGCGCACCCAATTCCGCTATTACAATGGACGCTTTCACTGTGGGCAGATCAACATTCTGATGGCGCTAACGGACATCGGAGCAGGCGATGGCGGCACGATGGTCGTTCCCGCCAGCCACAAAGCCCATTTCCCGCATCCAGATGAGCGCAGTCATGGCATGTATACAGACGTCGCTTCGGTTGACCACGTCGAAGGCGCAATAAACATTTATATGGACGCTGGCGATGCGCTCCTCTTTGTCGATGCGCTTTGTCATGGCTCGGCGGAGCGGGTCAATCCCGGCGAGAGGCGCATCATCGTTTTCCGCTATGGACCATCATGGGGCAATTTTCGCTTCGGCTACCAGGCATCGGAGGAGCTAGTCGCGCGCTTGACGCCCGAGCGCTTGCAAATTGTACGCCCCAAGGCGCCGCTTGTGCCGACTTAGCCTGAATAGACACATCAATAGAAGCCAGGGGATTGTCGCCGAAGCGCGGCGATATCGACGGTCCATTTCAAGTCTCCGAGAAGCAAATCGTAATATTTGCAAATGTCGCCACCCGGATGACCGCCGCGTGTATCCCGAACTGCAATGGTGAGCAAGACATCATCAAATGATAAGGAAAATGTCTTGGCGGTTTCCGCAATTGTCGGGTAACAAGCGAATTGCAGCTCCCATTCCAGCGGGAACTTAACCGCCATCCGGCCGCCCCCACAGGTTATTAGATAGCGATTGCCAAGATCATCGGTTAATTGCGGGATCCCCTTCCAAAACGGATAGCCTTGCTGTTTGGCATCCAAGCTCCTAATTTGCCGTTTGGATATGGTAAAGGCAATGCAGATGGCAAAGACGTCAAATCTTGAATACAGCTGGTTTACCCTGAACTCTATATCGTTCGCTCTGCAGGTTATGCTAGTCAATCTCGGATAGTGGCTGATCGGGAGCGGAGAATTGAACAAAGTCTTGGCAGATTCGGGCAGGACTTGCGAAACAAGATAGCGCAAGGTGGACTCGGCCGCATATTGGAGGTGGTATTCCCGCAGCCATTTTAAGGGATCTACTTGGCGCGGCAGCGATAGCAGTTCGGATCGCAGTTCAAGGCTTGGTTTTTCAAGTCTGCCGGCTGCCAGCGGGACCAGCTCGCGCTTCAACCGCCAGAAGATCGACAACAAAGTTTCAGCATCCACTTGCAATGGATGGATAGACGCAAGCGGTCTAAGCAGTTTCAGATCATGGTCATTGAGTCTGTATCCCAGCCCCGCTTCAAGTTCGCTCCTGTTGACCACAGATGCCGCCTCGGCCAGCGTCCGCTGCAAACCGATAAGATTGCCGCGCAAGCCATCAAGGATCTTCCATAACAGCAATTGCACGCAACATCCCGCCCGCGCCTCCATCAGCCACGAGATGGGATTCTGGTCCGGATTGATGGACAGCAACTCGTTTAACAACTGCGCGTCCTCAGCCTGGTCGGTTTCCAAGTATGTATTTGGGGGGAGGTAACGGAGCGTTTGCGCTTGCGAGATTAAGAGATCTGTTTCGAAGTTCACGGAATCTCTCCAGTGCCTAGATTAACTGGTTTATATGCGCAAATCAAATATCTCAAGACTGGAGTTCATACAAGCGGTCTTCATCGACCTCGACGCCAAGTCCCGCGCCCGACGGAATCTCGTAGAATCCCGCTTCACAGATCAGAGGTGATTCGAGCATTAAGTTCGCGATCTCGAAGACCGGCGGCTGATACTCCAACATATACAAATTGGGGATCGCCGCCGCCACGTGAATTGTCGCCGCGATGCATATTCCCAAGCCCACGCTCAGATGCGGCGCCATGCTCACATTGAACGCTTCCGCCATCGCAGCGATCTTGACGACTTCCGAAATGCCGGCGCGCCCGACATCGGGCTGCAAAATATCGGCTGCTTTCTGCACCAGCCAGGGACGGAAC
Source organism: Anaerolineae bacterium (assembly GCA_012270545.1). Taxonomy (GTDB): domain Bacteria; phylum Chloroflexota; class Anaerolineae; order Aggregatilineales; family Phototrophicaceae; genus UBA6055. Next base: position 17,712 of record JAAXID010000082.1, read on the forward strand.
TGATAGCGCGTTCGCTCGGTTTCGCCGTGGGCGATTGGCACAGCGACCGCCGCCGCCAACTGCGCGTGAGATTCAATGTCCTCCGGATTGATCGGCGCTTCGAAAAAGCCGACGTCCAATTCCGTCAGCGCATGACCCAGCCGCATCGCCTCATCCAGCGCGTACACCCAGTGGGCATCGAGAAGCAGCGTCGCATCCGCGCCCAAGGCAGCGCGCAGAACCGCCATACTAGCGATGTCCGCTCGCAGGCCATGACCGGCCGCCAGCTTGAAAGCGCTGAAGCCCTGCTCCACATATTCCAGCGCCAGTTCGGCACGCGCTTCCGCTGTCGAGCGCGGCAGACCAGAGACGTAGCAGGGGACGCGATCACGATAAGCGCCGCCCAGCAGCCTGTTTACGGGCTGGTCAAGCAGCTTCCCGCGCAAATCCCACAGAGCGGTATCACAGGCGCTGATGGCGTCCAGCATGAAGCCGCCGTAATAACCGCGCTCACGCATGAGATCATACATCACATTCCATAGCACGTTGCCGTCAAGGGGATCGCGGCCGATCAGCACGGGCGCAAGCAGCTGCTCGATAATGGTGCTGACGACCGCCGGCGCGACCGGCGCCAGCGCTTCGCCCCAGCCGATGATTCCATCCACCGTTGTGATCTTCACGAAAGCCGTCTCGAAGTAAGCGAAATACAGCGCGCGATACGGCGACCGGGTGAAGTAGGCATGTGGATCAGCGGTTTGCGGCAAGCCACCAAGGTAAGCGTCGTCGCGTCTGATGCGAACGGGAATCGCCTCGACTTTGCTGATGTTCATGTCTCGCTACCTCCGGCGCCGCGAGTGGAATCAGTTCGCCATGAACGTTATAGTTTATGGGACGCGAGAAAAAACCGCAACGCAGTCGAAAAAAGGAGGCAGCTTCGGTGTTAGCCGGCATCTATCAGATTTTGCAGACGCCTTTTGCTGAAGATGGCGCGATCGACTGGGAGAGCTTTGCCAAGCAAATCGACTTCAGTTTGGCCGCCGGCGCGCATGGCTTGGTCCTGCCGGCGCTCGCCAGCGAGTTCTTCACACTTAATGATGCCGAGCGGCGGCAGGTGGTCGAATTCGCCGGTGACGCGATCGCGGGGCGCGTCCCCTTCGTCGTCGGCGCGCAAGGATTGAACCAGCGGATTGCGCTTGAATTCGCCGAGCACGCCTGCGAGAACGATGCGACGGCGCTGATGGCGATGCCACCCTACCTGCGTAAAGCAGCAAAGGCCGACTTGCGGGAATACTATAGGGCGCTGGCACAATTTGACCGTCCGCTGATCATTCAGAACGCGCCCGCGCC
>JAAXID010000274.1 GCA_012270545.1 Anaerolineae bacterium
CCCAGCGTCTGCCCGGCGCGCAATTGCAGGTCTACGCCATCGACAGCGCGAATCGGCGACGGCTCAATCCGCCCGATGATTTCGCGCAGGCTGCGCGCTACCGGAAAGTGCTTGATCAGTGTATCGACCCGCATCAGTGTTTCCGCCGAATCGTCGGCATCGTGATGAACGACGCTTTCGCCAGCGTCGGCGAATTGGAGTTTGCCCGCTTCCATCTCGCTCCAGCGGTGGCAGCGAACCAAGCGTACGCCCCCCAGCGATTCCAATGGCGGCTTCTGCCCCCGGCAAACATCGAGGACAAAGGGACAGCGTTCCGCAAAGACGCAGCCGCTGGGACTCCGGGTCAGCGAGGGTGGATTGCCGGCGATCGCTTGTAGCTGCGCGGCGCGTTTGCTCTGCCCGGGTTTTGGCACGCTGCTGATCAGACCCAGCGTATAGGGATGACGCGGATGCTGAAACAAGTCCGACACGGGCGCTTCTTCCATGATCTCACCGGCGTACAAGACGAGCACGCGTTCGCAGAGCTGCGCAACAACGCCAAGATTGTGGGTGATGTAGACCACGCCGGTATCGCGTTCGGCGATCAGGCTGCGCACGAGATCGAGGATGACCGCTTCAGTCGTGACATCCAGCCCGGTAGTCGGCTCGTCCATGATCAGCAGTTCGGGATTGCTGATTAGCGCCATGGCAATGACGACGCGCTGCTGCATGCCACCGCTCAACTCATGCGGATAGCGCTCGGCGACCCGCTCGGGATCGACCAGGTTGACATCCTGGAACATGCGCATCATGCGGTTGTAGGCTTCATCGCCTTCGATGCCGTCAGCGGCTTTGAGCACTTCGGTCACCTGCCGCCCGATCTTGATTGACGGGTTGAGCGCGGCGGCGGCGTTTTGTGGCACGAACTTGATGCGCTTCGCCCAGAGGCGCCGCATCTCGGCATTCGACTTGCTCAGCAGGTCTTCACCGTCGAAGCGCAGCGCAGCGCCGCCTTCTACTCGTCCGTTGCTGCTGAGGTAGCGCATCAGCGCCAGGGCGACGGTCGATTTGCCCGAGCCGGATTCACCGACCAGACCGACGATATGCCCGCGCTCCAGCCGCAATTGGAAACCCCGCACGGCAGGGATCCACTGATCCTCCACCCGGTAGCTGATGGTCAGATTGTCTACGGCGAGCAGATTCCGCTGCGTCTCTGTCATATTCAAGCGCCCTTTTGCACCGCGCGGCGGATGCCATCCGACATCAGGTTGACGGCGATGACCAGAATGGCGATAGCCAGCGCGGGGAACTCAAGTGCCCAGGGCGTGAGCTGGTAAAAGCCGCCGCGGTTTTCGCTGACCATGAGACCCCAGTCCGGCGACGGCGGGCGGGCGCCAAAGCCGAGGAATCCGAGTGATGCGACCAAAAAAATGGCGTAGGAAAAACGCAAGGACGCCTCAACAACCAGCGCTGGAATCACCGAAGGCAAGATCTCGCGAAAGATAATGTAGAATTGGCTTTCGCCGCGGATTTCGGCCGCTTCGACAAATTCGCGCGTCTTGATATCAAGCGTCGTGCTGCGGGCGACGCGCGCCACGATCGGGATGTAAAGCACTGATATCACCAGTAGGATGACGTTGTCCGCCAGCGCCGCCTGCCAACTGCCCGCCTCGAAATCAAGATTGCGAATGATGCCGACCAGCACAAGCGCCAGCAAGAGCGCCGGAAGCGCCAGCAGCGCGTCAATGACGCGTCCGATCACCTCGTCGACCCAGCCGCCTTTGTAGCCCATGAACAATCCCAGCGCCGAGCCGGCAATGACGCTGATCAGCGTGCCTGCACCGGCGATCCGCAAGATGCTCCCGGCGCCGAGGATGACGCGACTATAGACATCGCGTCCCAGCCTGTCCGTGCCGAAAGGGTGCTCACCCAATTGAAGCGCGCCGAGATCGAGCGTCGGCGGTACGCGTGCATCGTGGCTCTGATCGTTTGGATTGGGATGGGGCGCGAGTTGAGGACCAAACAGCGCCAGTATTAGGAAGAAGGCGACCAGCAGCGTGCCCGCCGCCGATTGCGGATGGCGCAACTGAGCTCTCGCCGTCCGCTGAAAGGCGGCATAAAGGCGCTTGACTGTTAGTGATCTCATCTGACGAAGAACGTCGAAATGGCCTGTACTTTGGTTAGCTGTACGAAGCCTGACCCAGCTCAACAAGTAAGAGTCAGCCAGTAGCTAACCCCTACAGTCCCACACAATATGCGTTGTAGGGGCGACCGGAGGTCTTGCCGGTGTCTGCACGCCCTGCCGGGTCGCCCGTCATAGTTTAAGTTGCCTTGCAGCCGAGATTACCCAACCGACGCCGAATTGAAGTTGGTGCGGCCGGCGAAGGGATGCATTTCAACGCCGGTTATGTTGCCGCCAAGCACCATGAATGCGGCGAAGAAATAGGGCACAATTATCGGACCGCTATCCAGGAGGATCTGTTGAATCTCCTTGTAGGCGGCGGTGCGCGCTTCCTGATCAAGCGAAGAGCGACCGATTTCGATCAGCTCATCAATCCGCTCGTTGCTATAATGCGACTCGTTCCAGACACCTTCGGAATGGTAGGCGAAGTCGAGATAGAGTTGCGGTACGGGACGCGGTCCCCAGCCGGTGATGCCCAGATCGACATCCATCCATAGTTCCGCCCAGTAGGTGTTCTCGTCCTCCAATTGCACGTCGACGCGGATGCCGGCTTCTTCCCATTGAGCCGCAAAAACCTGCGCCAAATCGGGGAAGTTGCCGCTGTTCGGCAAATGCAGGGTCATGTCCAGGCCATCGGGATAGCCGGCTTCAGCGAGAAGCGCGGCCGCCGCCGCCGGATCACGCGCCGGCACTTCCGCCTCCGCAAGGAAGTATTGACCAAAGGCGGGTCCAATCGGCGAATCCTTGCCGACCGCGCCAAAGCCGAGTTGCACGCGCTCCCAGATGGCATCGCGGTCGGTCGCCAGCTTGAAAGCTTTGCGTACGCGTACATCGTTCCCCGGCGCCCGGTCGGCGCGCAATCGCGCCAGGTGATGCCCGCTGGTCGGTATATCGGTGGTGTTAAAGCTGACATCGCCGGCGAAGCCGAGGAAGCTGGAATTGTCCAGCCGGGCAATGCCATCGACGCTACCGCCTTGTACCGCGGCAATCCCCGCCTGCTGGTCTTCGAAGTAGATGAATTCGAGGCGGTCGATGCTGGGCGCGCCGCCCCAATAGTCCGCGTTGGCGCGCAGGATCGTGCGGTCGCCTGGAATCATCTCTTCCAATATGAAGGGGCCGGAGCCGTTGAATTCGGTACCGATATTTTCCGCGCCGGTCTTGAGAATGACCAGTTTGTTGTCAGTCAGGTTGTAGAGAAAATCCGGGTTCGGCGCGCTCAAGGCAATTTCGATCGCGTTTTCGCCGGCCGCGTAAATCGAATCCACTGTGCTTAGCAGACTGGCGACGGTGCCCTCGGATTCAATCTGCCAATTGAGCGTCCAGATCACATCGCCAATCGTCACCGGACTGCCGTCATGCCAGACGGCGTCTTCGCGGATATGCAGCGTATAGACCAAGCCATCATCACTGACATCCCAAGAAGAGGCCAGCCGCGGTACAAGATTGGCTGCGGCGTCAGTCTCAATCAGATAATCATAGACGGCGTTCAGGACGGCAATCTCACTGTCGCCGGAAGCTGAACGCGGATCGAAGCTGTGTGGCGTCAGCCAGGCAAAGCGCAAGGCGTTGCCATCTTGAGCTTTAGCGATTCCACTCAGGCCGGACAGCGAAACTGTGCCGACAGCGGCGGCGGCGCCAGCGGCGAATACATTCAGAAACTCGCGGCGAGATAGATCACTTGCGGGGATTACCCGATTTTTCGACACGATGCGGTTCTCCTTCATGCGTCAATTTATAGATCTCGAGCTTTGAACGGGAGCATGGACACATCGTGACATTAAGTACGCGGCGGCAACGAATCGGTTTAGCCTAGTGGCGGCGCCAGTGAACGTTCGCGGCGCTGGCGGATTAACTCACGACTCTGCTTCATCGTCATCCCGCCCGATGGACCTTGCGGCAACTGTGCCACAAGTCGCGCCGTATTATCGCACAAGACACGGGTGATTGCCAAATGCAAAAGACGCTCCTGAAAGGCTGTCCGATACTGGGTCATGCTATCGCGCTTTTTCTACCCCATCCCCGACCGCCAGTGTCTACGCGGCGCGGCCC
>JAAXID010000150.1 GCA_012270545.1 Anaerolineae bacterium
CGTGAAATCAAGCGCGCCCGCCATCTGGCTCTGCTGCCCTATGTCGTTGCCGACTAGACCTCGCCCGCGTCAGGCATCTGGAAGGCTCGGCACACGGCTTCAGGACTAGAGCCGTAAGCGTCAGACGGAAACCACCTGAGGAGCTCAGCGATTCATGTCGAAGAAGGCTCAAACGACAGGCGCGCCCAAACGCAGGCGGCGCCGAACACAAGCAGCGGATGCGGCGCAAGGGAGCGAAAACATCCCGCAAGGCCAGGCCGATTCGTCCTACGTCAGCCGCGCCGAAAAAGAAGAGCAATTACAGAAATGGGTGATTCGTGGCGTCATCGCCCTTGTCGCCATCCTGGCTTTGCTCGTCGCCATCACATTCGCCATTGAACAGCTCATCGTCCCCAATCAAGCTGTGGCGGTGGTCAATGGCGTGGACATCACGGTGCAGGAATTCCGCCAGGAATACCAATTGGAACGAAATCGGCTTCTTCTGCAGCTCGACCAGATTCAATCCTCCGGGTTCGATATACAGCAGCTGGCGCAGCAAGAGCCTTACAAGACCTGGATCAGCGAAGTGAATGTGCCTGACCAGCTCGGGCTGCGCGTGATAAACGATATGGTTGATGACAGACTGCTCGCGGCAGAAGCCGCCTCGCGAAACATCCACGTTGACGAGGCGGATCTGCGCCAGGCGGTCGAAGAATTCTTCGGTTTCGATCCCACCCAGGTCGCGCTTATCGGTCTGGAGCCGACCGCAACCTCTGAACCGACAATCACGCCGACGCCCTTCGTCTCGCCCACGCCGACGAACAGGCCCGAGCCGACGAAAACACCCGATCCCGCTGCGAGCGACGCGGAAGAGGAGACTGAACCAGAAGTCACTCCGCAGCCGACGGTCGTCGAGCCAACGCTCAGCGCCGAAGAGGTGCGAGAGAACTTCGAACAGAACGAGCGTGATTACCGCTCCTATTTCGACCGCGCCGGCGTTGCAGCGGAAACAGTCGATGGCTTCTTCGAGCGAAACGCGCTGGAAGCCTTGCTCGCCGACGCCCTCGTTCCTGATGACGGTAGTCTGCTTTACGCCGATGCCCGGCACATCCTGGTCGACGATGAGCAGGCAGCCATGCGAGCGCTGCAAGCATTACAGCAAGGCGAGTCTTTCGCAGCGCTTGCGCGCGCCATATCGACCGACCCCGGCAGCGGCTCGCGCGGTGGTGAGCTGGGCGAAACCTACGTCGGCAATTACGTGCGCGAGTTCGGCCAGGCGATTGAAGCCGCGGAGATCGGCACGCTCGTTGGTCCAGTCGAGAGCGAGTTCGGTTTTCACATTCTGCAGGTGCGCAGCAAAGAAGAACGCAGCGGAAGCGATATCGAGACGCAGCTTCAACGTGCGAAGCTGCAGGAACTTGAGCAACTGAGAGCATCCCTGCGCGAAATGAACAGCGACAACTTCGAAATCTTCAATACCTGGCTCGATTACATCCCGCGCAGTTAAGCACGCGATATCAGCAGGAAATCGTGGCAGGACCAGAGCGAGCGCCCAAAGCGTCCGCTCCGTCATTTCTCCGCTAATCCAAGGCCCGTCCATTCCCGTTTGCTCTGTAGGGCGTCTCGTCTATAATGCAAGCATGAGCGCGAACCCGATAGACAAGCTGGAACGTCAGCTCCAGGACCTGATTGAAGGCGCCTTTACCCGTCTTTTCCGCCGCAGGACCAACGCGCGCGATATCGCCCTTCTGCTCCTGCGGGCGTTGGAAGACAAGGCCTACCTGGCTCAAGCCACCGGTACAAAACCAGTCGCGCCCGATTCCTACGCCATTTACCTTCAGCCGGATAATGCTGCACGGTTTCTGGCGCGCTATCCCGATTTGCCGACGCGTTTGGCCAGGCTGCTCGCCGAGCTAAGCAGAGAGTCCGGATACCTGCTTCTTGCCGCGCCAGAAGTTTCAGTTCTCGCCGACAGTCAGTTGGAGACGCATCAAGCCAGAGTCATCGCTGAGCACAGCCCGGCAGCGGGTGCCAAGACCAAAAGGATGGCCGCGCTGTCATCCAACGACTTTTGGCATGGCAGTTCAAACGGTGCGCTGCCGCCTGGCTAGGTCGATACCTTGAGCATTGAAGTCACCGTCTTTCTCTTACGCCTGCTTGCCGGTCTGAGCCTGATTGGCTTTCTGACAATACTCTTCGCCATCATCTGGCGCAGCATGCGGCAGATCGACCAGCAACTGGCGGCGGCGCGGACGGCGCGCGGCTATCTGATCATGCAAAGGAGCGACCGAGAGGGGGACGACAGCGCGACCGAACGATACCCGCTGCAGGCCATTACCACCTTGGGGCGTTCCGCCAGCAACACGATCGTCGTCCACGACGACTTCGCCAGCGCCCAGCACGCGCGCATTTTCCTGGAGGATGGGCAATGGTGGCTGGAAGACCAGCGCAGCCGCAACGGCACTCGTCTTAATGACAGGACCATCGAACAGCGAACGATACTCACAGATGGCGATGTGATCGGAATCGGAAAATACAGCTACCGGATGACGCTGGAATCGGAAGCGGCCGCGTCAATACGCTGAATGGAAATCACTGAGTGGAGGCCGCTGCAAGCAGTCACCAGTTTATACAAGGAGGGGGACGATGGAAGCGACGAAAACGGCTGTGATCGGGGGATCGGGCCTTTATAACATGGCCGCGATTTCCAATGTTGAAACGGTCGAAGTTGATACACCCTTTGGCGAGCCGAGCGGCACAATCCGTATCGGCAGCCTGAGCGGGAAACGGGTTGCCTTTCTGCCGCGTCACGGCGAGGGGCATGTGCTGTCGCCATCCACGCTGCCCTATCGCGCCAACATCTATGCCTTGAAGGCCTTGGGCGTCCGCTTCATCATCGCCGTCAATGCCGTCGGTTCGCTTCGTGAAGATTACGCCCCCGGCCACATCATCACGCCCGATCAAATCGTCGACTACACTATTCACACGCGAGCGCGCTCCTTCTTTGAGGATGGCGTCGTCGCGCATGTATCAGTCGCCGATCCGATGAGCGATTACCTGCGAAACCTCATCGCCGACGCTGTCGAGGCGGTCGGCGGCACGGTTCATCGCCAGGGAAACTTCCTGATCGAAGATGGACCGCGATTCGCCACCCGCGCCGAAAGCCACCTGTTCCGCGCCTGGAACTGCGACCTGATTGGCATGACGGCCGCGCCCGAAGCCTTCCTGGCGCGCGAAGCCGAAATCGCTTATGCATCGCTCGCTCACGTCACCGATTACGATAGCTGGCACAGCGAGGAAGAAGCCGTCACCTCGGACATGGTGATTCGAACGCTAGCGAAGAATATCGAGACCGTGCAAAAGGCATTGGTCGTGGCGATTGCGCAGCTCGACGAAGAAAAAGAGACGCCCGCGCATACCGCTCTTGATACCGCCTTGGCGACATCGCGCGACGCCATGGACCCGCAGGTGATCGAAAAACTGCGTCCGATCCTGGCGCGCGTGCTTGGGCTTGATACCGACTAACATGAGCGGACCGATCTCGACCGCAACCGGGCGCCGCCATCAGCTCTTGCTCGTTTTCGCCGGCATGTCAGTCTTTGCCGGCATGGCCGCCATTTCGTTGACGCGCCCGTCTGGACCCGGCCTTTGGTCAGGGTTTGCGATCTGGCTAGCCTGCGCGCTTGTGGCTACGGCGTTCTTGAATCGCTACCTTCCCACGCGCGACCCATTGCTATTTCCCTTGGCGATCTGCTTGAGCGGCTGGGGCCTGGTCGCCATTCAACGCCTGGCGCCGCCATTCGCCGACCGGCAAGCGCTCTGGCTCGTAATCAGCGTAGCGGCTATGCTCTTCGCCGCCATTTTTCCGCAGCTTTTGCGTTGGCTGCGCGTCTATCGCTACCTTGTCTTGGCCGGGGCGCTTCTGCTGCTGTTCGCTACCATCGTCTTCGGCAGCAATCCCTCCGGCTTCGAATTCGCCCCGCGTCTTTGGCTAAGCCTAGGCGCCGTTTATTTTCAACCGTCTGAGCTCATGAAAGTTATTCTGGTCGCCTTTATGGCTAGTTATCTCGGTGAACAGAGCGCGGCCATCCGGGCTGATCGAGACGACGCCGGTATGAGACTCTCATTCTTGCCACAGCTGGCTGGTCCGCTGCTGTTGATGTGGCTGCTATCGCTGGTGATTTTAATCTGGCAGCGCGACCTGGGTACGGCCATGCTTTTCTTCGTCGTATTCCTTTTGCTGCTCTACCTGACGAGCGGCGACATGCGCATTCTCTTCGGCGGCACCCTGCTTGTGATCATCGCGGCCGCCGTGGCCTACCACCTGTTTGACGTGGTGAAGCTGCGCGTCGATATTTGGCTGAATCCCTGGCCAGAAGCCGACGGACGCGCCTATCAGATTGTCCAGAGCCTCATGGCATTCGGCGCCGGCGGCATATTCGGAACCGGCGTCGGTCTCGGCTCGCCCGGATATATACCGGTGGCGCATTCCGATTTCATCTTTGCCGCGCTGGCGGAAGAATGGGGACTGCTCGGCGTGATCAGCGTATTGAGCTGTTTCGCCGCGCTCGCTCTTCGCGGTCTGTCGATCGGGCTTATCCACTCGGGCCGCGCTTTTCACAAATTGCTGGCTGTCGGATTAACTTTAATGCTGGTCGTACAGGCGCTCATGATCATGAGCGGTGTTCTGAAGCTCCTGCCATTGACTGGCGTTACACTGCCTTTCATCAGCTATGGGGGTAGTTCGCTGCTCGTCTGCTTCATCATGATCGGCCTCTTGCTGCGCCTCTCAGCCCTGTCCGTGTCTACGCGCCACTCGGGAGCGCGCTAGGTGCGACTCGCAAGCGGAATCCGTCACCTTCTGTTCGGCACGCTCGCCTTTCTGCTGGCGATTGGATTATCGGCGACATACTGGGCGATCGCTGGCCGGGACTCGCTTCTGCTGCGCGCCGACAATCCCAGACGAATCGAAGCGCTCGCCGCAATTCAACGCGGAAGCATTTATGACCGCAACCAGCAACTGCTCGCCGAAACTGTCACCCAGGCCGCTACATTAGAGCGGCGTTATTACAGATCTTCTACCTACAGTGCTATAGGCTATTACAGCCTGCGGTATGGGGTCAGCGGCGCCGAAGCCGCGTACGACGACCGGCTGTCCGGCTCGCCCGATACAAGGAGCCTGGGTGACTTTCTCGACCGGCATCTACTGCGATTGCCGCAGATGGGTTCTGATATCAGGCTAACGATCGATGCGGACTTGCAGGATTCGCTGGCAGCCGGCTTGGGCGATGCGCGTGGCGCGGTCGTCGTCTTGAACGCGTGGAGCGGCGAGGTCCTAACTCTGCTTAGCCAGCCCAGCTTCGATCCGAATACGCTGGATGACGATTGGGAAGATCTGGTCAAAGCTGACGGGCAGCCCTTCTTCAATCGCGCGCTGCAAGGCAATTACCAGCTTGGTGGCACCATGTATACCGTCTTGCTGGCCGAATCAATAGCGTCGCGATTCGACTTGTCGCAGCCTTTCCCGCAGGCTGACGCGCCAGTTGAATTCGAAGACGGCATGACGATAGGCTGTTTCATAGCGCCGGAAGCGACTGAACTCACGCTGATCGATGCCTACGCCTACGGTTGCCCGGCCCCCTTTCAAGCCTATTTTCTCGCCGAGTCTCGATTCGACCTGGACGCGCTTCTGAAACGCTTTGCATTTGACAGGCCGATCACACTGGGTGGTTTCCCTCAACCAGAACCGATAGACCTGCCCGGCGTACGTTCAGCCGATCAGCTTGATGACGAGACTCTGGCGCTTCGAGCTGCGCTCGGCCAAGGCGATTTGACCACTACGCCCTTGCACATGGCGGCCATCATGGCGGCAGTGGCGACCGACGGCAGCATTAAAACGCCTTATATACATTCCGCCACGCGGCCGCCGGGCAAACAGCCCTGGCAAGAGATTTCTCTTAATTCGGCATCCATCCCAGTTTTCAGCGCTGAGGCGGCTCAAGAACTGCGAGGGGTCATGCGCCGAACTTGGTCCGCTTTACAGAACGATGCAGGCGACGCCGGCGCGCAAGTCGCCAGGTCACAATCGGGCGAGGGCGCGCAGATCTGGCTGAACGGCTTCGTCGCCAAAGTCGACGGAGCGGCCTTCTCCTTCGTCATCCTGCTGGAAGACAGTGACGATCTGGCGCGGCTGCTCGCGATTGGTCAAACGCTAGTAGAGGCTCTGGATCCGCATTAGCGGTATGGCGCTGGCGGGCGCCACGGGATTCGCGCTGCTGACGAACCTTCACGTCGCCAACTACAAGGCTTGTCCGATACTGCAAATCTTGTGCAGAATGCGCCAAGAATAGCTTCCCTTCCCTAGCTCGCTAGGAAAGGGGCCGCGCCGCGTAGACACTGGCGGTCGGGGATGGGGTAGAAAAAGCGAGGTAGCGACCCAGTATCGGACAAACCTTGCAGACATGTTCCAGCGATTTCAGCCAGATAGACGCAAACAGCCCTTTACCCGATTAGCGCGATTCCCTTATCCTCTAGCAGTCGGTTGAACGCAGCGACTTCACTCTGGCTCAGGGCATCAAACTCGCGCATCCGCCCCTTGATAATCCCAGCCAGCTTTTCGTAAACCGCGTATGATTGCTCGGTCGGCGGGAACTCGCCCAAGCCCACCACCGAAGGCAAAGCGCTTAGCCGCCGCAAGGGGTCAGTGCCCTGGTTCAGCCGACCCGCCCAGCCTTCGCGCAAGTCGGGAATGAAGATGCCCTTCTCAATTTCAAGAATGCGATCGCTGAGCGCGGTCGCCTGATCGACAATTTCGCAATGTTCGGTATTTCCAGCCAAGCGCTCGGCCAAAAGTTTCAATTGGCTCCGCTGACGCCGCATCGTATTGACCTTCTCGGTCGCAGCTGAGTAAAGCCGATAGATCGTCACCTGCAGGTCAAACTGCTTTTGCAAGTCGTCTTCTGAGGCCGAGGATGTGGAATCCATGATTAAGTTAAATGCTTGCGTATGTTCTTCGTCGCCAACCTGCAAGGTCATCTGATACGCTCCCGGCGTCACAGTCGGACCCGGCATCCGTTCGAATTGCGGATCCACCCCCTTGATCGCCGGTGATGTCGGCAAGCGCATATCCCAGACGAAGCGATTCCAGCCAGCATCCGCAGTGAGATAGACGATCGATCGGTCCGGCTTCTCCTTCTGCTTTTGCCGCTCGGCGTCGTCCATGCTCGTAAACTCGCGCAGCAGATTGCCGTCGGCGTCGGCGACGCTCAAGCTTATTTTGTCGGCTGGCTCCTCCCCCAAGAAATAGCTAATCAGGACGCCGCGTGGCAGGTTCTCTCCCGAATCCAGAAACTCGCGCTCCACCACATTCTCAGGCGTAACCGTGTGCGTATAGGCGGCCATAATGCCAGTCGAGCTTTGATAAGTTTTGCCCGGCTGGTCGACTAGGCGCCGCACGTCAATGCTTTCCAGAATGCGCTGCGTGTCGCGTGGCTTGAGCAGCAGCGCGCTCTCGTTCTCCCTGTCGCCGGACAACTGATGCAAACGCGACAAATCATCCAGAATCCAGAACGAGCGGCCATGAGTGGCGGCGATCAGGTCGCCGTTCTTGACCAGCAGATCGTGGATTGGCGTCACCGGCAGATTCAGTTGAAAGGGCTGCCAGCGCGCGCCGTCGTCAAAGGAAATATAGACGCCCGTTTCCGTGCCGGCATACAGAAGCCCAGGCCGCGCCGGATCACAACGAATGACCCGCGTAAAGTCCTCTTCTCGAATCCCGTCATTGATGCGCGTCCAGCTCCCTCCGAAATCATCCGTCTTGTATAGATAGGGCGAGTAATCATCCAGCTTGTATCGGGTCGCCGCCAGATAACAGGTCCCCGGGGCATGTGGCGACAATTCCAGCATACTGATCATGGACCACTCGGGCAGGTCGGACGGGGTAATATCATCCCAGGTCTCGCCGTTGTCCTTGCTGATATGCGCGAGCCCGTCGTCCGAGCCCGCCCAGATCACACCGGGCTGATGCGGCGATTCCGCCAGTGCGAAGACGGTCGCGTAGACTTCAGCGCCGGCGCCATCACGATTGATGGGGCCGCCCGTAATTTGAAGTGTACTCGGGTCGGCGCGCGTCAAGTCTGGGCTAATTGGCTGCCAGCTATGCCCCTCATCAGTGGATTTCATGATCCGATTACCGCCGATGTAAATCGTGTCCGGATCATGGGGCGAGAAGACGATCGGATAGGTCCAGGCGAAACGATGCTCGAGATCGGCGGCCGCCTCTCCTGATGTCATCTCGGGCCAGGTCGTCACCAGCCGCAGTTGCTTGCTGCGGTGATCATAACGCTGAAGGCAGTTGCCACCGCCGGGCGAACTGCCGATCGCGCCGACGAATATGATGTCGTCATCATCAGGTTTGACCGCGATGTAGCCGCTCTCGCCCGAGCCAGCGATGAAGCCATCCATCCACATCAGCGACGATTTTTCGTTGCGGCTGGGCACGGCGATGCTGCTGTTGTCCTGCTGCGTCCCATACACGTAATAGGGATCGCGATTGTCCGCGGCGACATGATAAAACTGCGCCGTCGGCTGATTGAATATGCTCGACCAAGTGGCGCCCCCATTTAACGATACGCAGGCGCCGCCGTCATTTCCCTGCACCATTCGCTTCGGATTCTGTGGATCGATCCACAGGTCGTGATTATCGCCGTGCGGCGTGCCAATCATTGCATAGGTTTTGCCGCCGTCAACCGACTTCCAGAAGCGCAGGTTGTTAACGTAAACCGTATCCGGATCTTGTGGATCGGGCGTCAGGTGCATGTAATACCAGGCGCGTGAAATGATGTCATTATTGCGCGCGACAAACCGCCAGCTATCGCCATAATCATCCGAGCGATACATGCCGCCCTCTTCATGTTCGACGAGCGCATAAACGCGCCCCGATTGCGCCGGAGATGCCACAATGCCAATCTTCCCCAGGATACCGCTCGGCAAGCCCTTCTTGCCGGAGATATTCTCCCAGGTATCGCCGCCATCCATAGAGCGCCAGATGCCGCTGTCTTCGCCGCCGCTGCTGATCATGTGAAAGTTGCGGTAGGCTTCCCAGATCGTCGCATAGACGATGCGCGGATTGTTCAGGTCTATGCTCAGATCGACTGCGCCCGCCTTGTCACTGACGAAAAGTACCCGCTCCCAATTGTCGCCGCCGTCAGTCGAGCGGAAGACGCCACGCTGTTGATTCCGCCCGAAGGCATGCCCCAGCGCCGCCACAAAGACCGTATCCGGATCATGCGGATCAATGCGCACCTTGCCGATATGGCGCGTGTCCTCCAATCCGATATGCTTCCAACTACGCCCCGCGTCAGTGGATTTGTAGACGCCGTCTCCGTGCGAGACATCAATGCGGATGGTCGCTTCGCCCATGCCGGCGTAGATGACATTCGGGTCCGCTTCCGAGACGGCCAAAGCGCCGACAGAGGCCGTGTTGAAGTAGCCGTCAGAGATATTGCGCCAGTACTGCCCAGCGTCATCCGTCTTCCAGACGCCACCGGCGCAAGCGCCAAAATAGAAGGTGCCGATATCGCGGGGATCGCCGGCGACGGTGACGACGCGTCCGCCGCGGAAGGGTCCGATGCAGCGCCAGCGTCCGATGTTGTCGAGGGGGAGGTTCATGTGGGTGTGCTCTCTATGATGGGTGGTCATGAGGCGTATTGTAACGCGAATGCGCACATAAGAAACATCGGGGTGGAGTCGAGAAGCTGAGGTTTTCGCTAAATCGAGTTCGAAGCTAAAGCTTCCTCGACTAACCCCGCCGCCCGCTCGGGACCGCCCAGCGCCGCCATCTCCCGCGCCAGACGCCGCGCATTCTCCCGCACCCAATCCGCTTCCATGATGGCCTGCACGCCCTCGCGCAATTGACCCTGACGCACATCATGCGCCGTCAAGTGCAATCCCACTTTCGCTTCCGCGGCGCGCCGCCCCTGTATCCGCTGATCGGCCGCGTGCGGCACCACAATCTGTGGCAGGCCATGAACCACCGCGCTATGCGTCGTGCCGATGCCGCCATGATGAATGGCTATCCGACAGCGTGGCAGAACATGAGCGTAGGGCGCCCAATTGAGCAGCCGCGTGCCGGATGGCAGCGCCCGTTTCAGCTCGGCTTTCTGCCGGGCGGAAATCGGATTCCAGCCGATCGTCACCAGCGGGATCAGGCCGGCGCTCGCCACCGCCTGCGCCGCCC
This sequence comes from Anaerolineae bacterium, assembly GCA_012270545.1. GTDB lineage: Bacteria > Chloroflexota > Anaerolineae > Aggregatilineales > Phototrophicaceae > UBA6055. The sequence goes on from JAAXID010000150.1 coordinate 10,217, forward strand.
AGCTATAAAAGCCCAGATCGCCCGTGAAGCTCGTGCCCAAAGTGACCAGCCCAAGCGGCTTTTCCGGTGGAATATCCAGCAGCCATTGCGGCGGCGAATCTGTCGGCTTCTCGGCGCAGCCGCCGACGAACTGTGTCTGCGGCAGGATCGTCGGCAATTCGGATTGATACCAGGCCGGGGTGAAAAAGCTGACATGCAGCGCTTCACTGATGATAGAAGGCGCCGCGCCCTTGGAGAAGTTGCGACCATCAATGCCGAAGCGGTCGCACAGCCGCTGAATCCGCTGCTGGCTGTCGCTGCTCAGGTCGCGCTGCACCGGAAACAAACTCTGTTCGTCGAGCGGCGCCTGGGCGGGCCAGCCGCAAATGATCAGTGGTATATCCAGTATGTCCGCCGCGATTGCCGAGGCGCTCAGGAAGGGATCAGAAACGATGGCGTCCGGCGCGCCGATTTCGTCCTCCAGATCCAGCAAGGCTTCGACCGCGTCAGTCACCAACTCCTCGCTGAGCCAGGTGTCAAGCGCCCGCCTGTAGCGCAGCTTGACGGCCTCCTGCGGCGAAATTTCGCTCAAGTCAGGTTGTGGCGGTGGCGGCCATAACCAACCAGTTTTTCGAATGGCGACGAAGGGCATTTCGCTCTGCCTGATCGCGTTTTCCAGCGGCGCCTCGCTGAGCCAGAGAATGTCGTGACCGCGCTCCTGCAACGCACCCGCCGTCTTGAGGAAGCCACCCCAATCTGTGTGGCTGTAAAGCGGCGCCGAAATGAACCAAAATGAGGCCACGAATCGATTCCAGTCCTGCGCGATCAGACTGGCTGAGGCACTGCCAAGTAGGGCTGCAAGTATTCACCGGTATAGCTTCCCGGCGTCGCCGCGACTTCTTCTGGGTTGCCCTGCGCGATCACTTCGCCGCCGCCGCCGCCGCCTTCCGGACCCAGATCAATTATGTGATCGGCAACTTTGATGATGTCCAGGTTGTGCTCGATGACGATGATGGTGTTGCCTGCGTCCGCCAACTGCTGCAGCACGTTGATCAGCTTCTCGACATCGACGGCGTGCAAGCCAGTCGAGGGCTCATCGAGGATATACAGCGTCTGCCCGGTGGCGCGTTTGGATAGTTCGCGACTGAGCTTGATGCGCTGCGCCTCACCGCCGCTCAAGGTCGTCGCCGGCTGACCGATGCGAATATAACCCAAGCCGACTGCGTCCAGCGTATCCAGCTTGCGGCGGATGCGCGGCAGATTCTCGAAGAAAGCCAAACCCTCGCTGACAGTCATGCTGAGCACATCCGCTATCGACTTGCCTTTGTAATGAACCTGAAGCGTCTCGCGGTTGTAGCGCGTCCCCCGGCAGACCTCGCACTGCACATAAACATCGGGCAGAAACTGCATCTCAATTTTGATCAGACCCTGCCCCTCGCAATTCTCGCAGCGCCCGCCTTTGACATTGAAGCTGAAACGCCCCGCCTTATAGCCGCGTATCTTGCTCTCCGGCAATTCAGCGAAGAGGCTGCGGATATCGTCGAACATTTTGGTGTAGGTGCCGGGATTGCTGCGCGGCGTCCGTCCAATCGGGCTCTGGTCGATATTGATGATCTTGTCAATCTTGTCCGCGCCAATGATCTCATCGTGTGCGCCGGCTCGCTCACGGCTGCGGTTGATCAACTGCGCCAGCCGCCGATACAGGGTCTCAACCACCAGCGACGACTTTCCGCTGCCGCTAACGCCAGTCACGCAGATCAGCTTGCAGAGCGGAAAATCAATATCGATGCTCTTCAGATTGTTCGCGCGCGCGCCTCGCAGCGATAGATGCTCACCCGATCCGGGGCGGCGGCTGTCCGGCAATGGAATTCGAAAGCGCCCGGCAAGGAAGTCGCCCGTGTAGCTCTCTTCGACCAGTGTCACTTGTTCGGGCGTGCCAGCCGCCACTACCTCGCCCCCGTGCTCGCCAGCGCCGGGACCTAAGTCGATCAACCAGTCCGACGAGCGCATCGTGTCTTCATCGTGCTCAACGACCAGCACCGTGTTGCCAATATCGCGCAGGCCGGTCAAAGTGCGGATTAGACGTTTGTTGTCTCGCTGATGCAGCCCGATCGACGGCTCGTCTAAAACGTAGAGCACACCAGTGAGCTGACTGCCAACCTGCGTTGCCAGACGAATCCGCTGCGATTCGCCCCCGCTCAACGTCGCCGCGCTCCGTGAAAGGGACAGATAGTTCAGCCCGACATTGCTGAGGAATCCAACCCGTGAATCTAACTCGCGCAGGATCTGATGCGCGATCTGCTGTTCACGGCTCGATAGGATGGCGTCCTCGCCTCGAAGCGACTCAACCCAGACTTGTAAATCATCTATCGGCAAATGCGTGATGTCATGAATCGTCTCGCCGCCAATGGTCACCGAGAGCGCTTCGGGCCGCAGCCGCCGCCCCCCACAGGAGCGGCAAGGAATCTCGCGCATATATTCCTGAATCTTGCCGCGGATCCAGTCCGATTCGGTCTGTTGATAGCGCCGCTCCAGATTCGGTATGACTCCTTCAAAGCGCGTCGACCAGGTGCGTTCCGCGCCGTTCGAGTGGTAGTAGGTCACATCAAAGCGTCGCTCCCCCGAGCCGTAGAGTATCAGCTCTTGATGTTTCTTGCTCAGCTTCCGCCAAGGCACATCAAGGCGAAAATCATAGGCGCGCGCCAAGCTGCAGTAGACATTCCAATTCCAGCCGCGTTTGTCTTCCACGCCGTGGCCATTCGCGCTGATCGCTCCATCAGCAATGGACTTGGTTTTGTCAGGCACCACCATGTCCGGGTCAATCTCCAGACTGAAGCCCAAGCCCTGACAGGTCGGGCAGGCGCCGCTCGGCGTATTGAAGCTGAAGAGACGCGGTTCCGGCTCCGGTACGCTGCCATGCCCCTCGGGGCAAGCCAGATCCTCGCTGAACAGGTGATCAACCGAATGGTCGCGGTCTGTCACATCCTGCACGATCATCCGACCGTCGCCCAGTTCCAGCGCCGTTTCCACCGCGTCGGTCAGCCGGGTTTCAAAGGCGGTAGCATCGTCGGCATCCTCATCTTCATAGTGGCGTATCACCAGGCGGTCAACCACAATCTCGATATCGTGGATGACATATCGATCAAGTTCGATCTCTTCATCCAAATCACGCACGAACCCATCCACGCGAACGCGCGCGAAACCCTGCTTGCCGATATCCTCCAAAACCTTGACGTGGTTGCCCTTCTGCCGGTGAATCACCGGCGCCAGCACCTGTATTCGGCAATCAGCGGGCATATTTTGTATCTGATCGACAATTTGCTGCGCGCTCTGCGCCGATACTTCAGCGCCGCATTTCGGGCAATGCGGGAGCCCGACCCGCGCGTATAACAAGCGCAGGTAATCGTAAATCTCGGTGACGGTGCCGACCGTCGAGCGCGGATTGTGGCTGACGCTTTTCTGATCGATGGAGACCGCCGGGCTTAATCCCTCGATCTGGTCGACATCCGGCTTCTCCATCAAGCCGAGAAACTGGCGGGCATAACTGCTCAGGCTCTCGACATAGCGCCGCTGCCCCTCGGCGAAGATCGTATCAAAGGCGAGCGATGACTTACCCGAACCGGACAAGCCGGTGATGACCACCAGTCGATTCCGCGGGATCTCGACATCGATATTCTTCAGATTATGTTCGCGCGCGCCACGTACGATGATTTTGTCTTGTGTCATGCCGTCTTCCAGAGCCAATAAACGAAGGGCTCAGGCCCTAGCCACAGCAGCCCTCGCGCTGAGTATGTCCAACTGGAAAGAGTCAAATTTGCGTTTTCATTATAACCGCATGTCACCATCGCGAAAACGGACAAATCAATGCGAAGCGTTCAGCGCGCGCCGATTCCTTGTTCTAATTGTGACCCGAACTCGGTATGATTAGGTCGAAGAGACGGCTGAGAGTCGACGGAGCACCAATGGCGAGTCAATTTCAATGGGACGATCCCTTCCTGCTAGAAGACCAGCTTGACGAGGAAGAGCGTATGGTGCGTGATGTCGCCCGGGATTATTGTCAGGGCAAGCTCATGCCGCGCATCCTCGAGGCGAACCGTCACGAGTCATTCGATCGCGAAATCTACTACGAGATGGCTGAGCTTGGCATGCTCGGCGCGACGCTGCCGGAAGAATACGGCGGCGCCGGCTTGAACTATGTCAGCTACGGCTTAATCGCCCGCGAGGTGGAGCGCGTCGACAGCGGTTATCGCAGCGCCATGAGTGTGCAGAGCGCGCTCACAATGTATCCCATCTACGCCTACGGAACCGAGGAGCAGCGCCAGAAGTACTTGCCAAAGCTGGCAAGCGGCGAGTGGGTCGGCTGCTTCGGCTTGACGGAGCCGAATCATGGCAGCGACCCCGGGGGGATGGAGTCGCGCGCGACAAAAGTTGATGGCGGTTGGCGGCTGCATGGCAGCAAAATGTGGATCACCAATTCGCCGATCGC
>JAAXID010000024.1 GCA_012270545.1 Anaerolineae bacterium
GGCTTCAAGAAAGCGGTCTTTGAAGGTATTGATGATTCTGTCGAGCGCCTGACCGCGGGGCTGAACATTCAGGATTTGCGCGAGGCTTTCCGCGGCGAAGCGGCGAGCCGGCGGCCGAATCCACGTTTGACGCCGCATGCCGATGGCTTTTGGCTGCATATGCGCCCGTCCTACTTTAATCGCGATGTGACGGGCATGTATCCATCATTCCGGCTGGGTTGGCTCTCGTCTTATTTCGTCTTCTTCGAGACGATCACGGGCATTCTGCTGATGCTGTGGTATACGCCGTCGCCGGAGATCGCTTATGGCGATATGCTGACGATTTTGAGCAATGTCCCGCTTGGTCAGCTGATGCGCGATATGCACCGCCTGGGCGCCGAGTTCATGGTGGCGGTGGTGGCGATGCACATGATGCGAACCTGGTTCACGGGCAGTTACAAGAAACCGCGGCAATTCACCTGGTTCACTGGTTTGCTGCTGCTGGTGATCACGGGCTTTTTGAGTTTTTCCGGTTATCTGCTGCCTTGGGATCAGCTGTCGCTGTGGGCGGTGACAATTGGGGCTTCGATGGCGGAAGCGACGCCGGTGGTTGGTGATCAGGTCAACCTGCTGCTGCGCGGCGCGCCGGAGCTGGGCGCGAATGGACTGCTGCGCTTTTATCTGCTGCATGTGCTGGCGCTGCCCGCCTTGCTCTTCGTTTTCTTCGGCGTGCATTATTACAAGGTGGTGATTCACGGGCACAGTTTGCCGCCGCAGAAGGAGAACATCGGCGAGGACACGGCCAAACGCGTGCCGCTGGACAAACGCGTTTATTTCATCCCCGACATGCTGACATACGAAATGATGTGGCTGGGGGCGACGACCTTCATCATCACGGTGCTTTGCATCTGGTTCTATCATGCGCCGCTGGAGAACCACGCCGATCCACAAGTGACGCCGCTGGGCACGACGGCGCCTTGGTATTTCTTGTGGATTCAGGGCGCGCTGAAGCTGGGCGACAAGTTCTTCTGGGGCGTGGCCTTCCCGACGATCGCACTCGGCGGTTTGGCGCTGCTGCCTTATCTCGATGTCACGCCGAGCCGGCGTTACGCTCATCGCCGCTTCATGCTGACGATCGCCTGTTTGCTGATTTCGCTGACAACAATATTGAGCTACATGGGGCTGGCGAAATTCGCGGTGCAGACTTCAGCCGAGACCGAGATCGTGCATGAGCTGACCTTCGAGCCAGCGCATAGCAAGGTGGGCGTCGGCCGGACGATTCCCTTCGATCAGATGATCGTGGGCGCTTATACCACAGAGCAGCTTCATCATCACGACGACATGTCGGCCAACGAGACGATCGCTGAATTCAACGCCGAAGTTATTGCGAACGGTCAATTTGAGCAAATGATCCAGGAACTGAAAGATCAGCATGTCGGCGCGAATCAGCTGCCGCTGCGCTTCCGCACGATTCCGGCTGCTGAGGCGCCGACATTGATGCGGGTGATGGAAGCGTTCGCCCATCATCTGGGGGCGGAGCCGAAGGAGCTGCCCAACGTCTGGGGCGCGCTGGTGATCACGGACAATCAGGCCAGCTTGAAGCGGCTGGACTGGGTTGTGAGTTGGGACAGCGTTCTGATCGAAGGCGGCCAGGTTCAGTTGGATGATAACGGCGATCCGATTCTGGTCTACTCCGATCAAGTTGATGCCGAGGGGGATCCCATTCCTATCCGGCGCATTTACAGCGACCATCTATTCATCCACGAAGCGTCGGCGTATTTCGATTAGGCGGAGGCGCGGCGATCGGCAGGCGCTGCGCGCGCAACTGAGCGAAGCAAACACAGGAAACCACCATGAATCTACTTTTCATCAGGACAATCGAAGGTCGCATCCTCGCGGGAATCACGATGTTTGTCGGCATGATGATCCTGGTGGGCTGGGTGGCGATCAACGAAGAAGCGCGGATGCAGTCCTTCGTGCGGCAGCACACCGGTCGTTCGATTGAGCGTGGCGCCGAGCTTTTCGCGTCGCTCTGTTCCGAATGTCATGGCGAAGAGGGATATGGCGCCGGCGATCGTGCGCCGGGTTTGAATAATCCGCATCTCTTCGGCTTCGACCCGGTTGGTTTGCAGACGGCGGCGATCACCAATGCGAATCGGGCGCTGGTGCGGCTGAATAAGGACACCGACCGCTTGCTGACTGAATTGACCGACGCGGAGAATCCGCCGCCCGAGGAGCGACAGAACGAGATTGTAGCGGAGATCGCTGCCCTTGAAGAACAGATCGAGGAACAGAACATGGCGATTGCCGCGGCGGTGGCCGAGCGCATCGCCATCCTCGAGACACTGGATACGGCGGTGGATAGCGGCCTCTTCCCGCTTTGGGATACGGTTGTCGATATCGAGCAGACGGGCGACAATGAGATCGAAGTATTCTTCAACACCAATGGCACGCGGCTGGCGCAGGTGGGCTGGGCCGGCGATTTGCACGGCTATGTCGTCACAACCCTGATCCACGGGCGGCCGGGCAGCGCGCGCGTGTATCCCAACAGCACGGGTATGGCGGCTTGGTCACAAACGGCCGGCGGTCCCTTGCGGCAAGATCAGATCGAGGATTTGGCGGCTTATATCCTCAATTGGGATAAGGGCGCCAACTGGACGATGGAAGACTTCATCGCGGTGGCGCAGTATGGCAAGCCACTGGCGGATGGCTCCCTGCCGAGTGAACCGCCGCCACCACCGGCCGGTGATAATGTCGCGGGTATTCTGCTGCGTTGGGAGATCGAGGAAGTGGTGGGCAGCGCCGTTAGTGGCGATCTGCTCTACGACCAGGAATTCGGCTGCACCGACTGTCACCGCGATGGCGCATCAGCGCCGGATACGGTCGGGACGGTGACTAGAATTCGGAACGAACGGCTGACCCTGCCGCAGTTCGCTGACTACACGATCGAGCAATACATCATCGAGAGCATCACGCGGCCGGGCGATTACGTGGTAGACGGTTACAGTTCGGGCTTGATGCCGGTGAACTTCGGCGTGCGCATGACCGATCAGCAGTTGGCGGATATTGTCGCCTTCCTGTTGACGCAGGAATGATCGGTGAATAAACAGCATGCAAGCCCTCGGTTACGGGGGCTTTTTCATTTCCGAGGTGAGCGTATGCTGAAAAAACTTTGTATTCTCATCCTTCTAATTCTCACGCCGGTGTTGTCGGCTGCGGCGCAGGATGATGTCTTTGTTGGTTGCGCGGCCGAGGATCTAAGGCGGCAGCAGGAAACATTTGCGCACTTCTTGGTCTTGGACTTCGAGACTGATGTTGCTGTGGCGCTGGCCAATTTATTCCGACTGGGGGCGATCTATCAGTCGATGGCGCTGGATTGCGGCTACGCGCCGAACAATGCCGAAGTGGACATGATGCTGGAGCAGGTGCTGGATTACGCCTCGCTCGATGATTTGATCGCGGCGCAATCTGTCGGGGTAGATGTGGACGAAATCCTGGTCGAGCTGGAAGCGATATATGGCGATCCGCTGACCGGGCAGCTGCTCTACAATGGCCTGGAGCCAGCGCTGGGCGGCTCACCACTGGGCTGCGCCGGCTGCCACGAGAATGAGGCAATCGCGCCTTTTACCGCCGGCACCTGGACGAGGATCAATGATATTCGGCTGCGGCTGCCGCAGTTCGCCGATTATAGTCATCGGCAGTTTCTGGTGGAGAGTATCGTGCGGCCGATGGACTATATCACGCCGGATTACGCCGAAGTGATGCCGGAGATTTATGGCGGGCAATTGACGATACAGCAGTTGGCCGATCTGGTGGCGTTTTTGGATAGCCAGGATCAGCTGCTTGAAGGCGAGTGAGCGTGGAATTTGCGCTGAGCGGGTGGTAAACTGGGAGCATATGACTCGACGCAATTGAGTATTGACGATGCATGTAAGTCGGGCGGACAACTTGATGACGAGGCTGCTGCTGATTCGGCCGCGGGCAGGTCTAGCCGCGTCTGAAAACGAGGCGGCGCTGAAGCGGGGCGCCGAGAATGCGCTGACGCTGTCGCTGATGTTCTCCGGCGCGCGCTGCATTTTGCAGTATGCCCTGCTGCCTTTCCTGCTGCCGATTATCGGGATTGCGGCGGAGGCGACCTTGCCAATCCTGCTGCTGATCAATGTGATTGCGATTGTTTCGATATTCTTCAGCTTGCGGCGCTTTTGGACGATTGGCTATGCGCATCGCTGGCGCTATCTGGTGGTGGCGGCGGCGGCGCTGGTCTTGCTGGCGGCCTTTACGCTATACGACATTTTGAAATTGCAGGCGCTCTAGAAACGCGGCCGGGAGATGGCAAGATGAGAGTGATGACAGCAATTGACACGACAAAAGCCTTTGCGCTTCTGTGCGCCCTGCTCGGTCAAATCGGTACGGCGCTGGCGCAGGATGGCGAGGCGTCTTCGGCGCACGAAGGCATGACGATGCTGGTGCTGTTCTTGGGCATCGCTGGCATCATCGGCGTCTTCGTCATTCGCTGGAGCCAGTCGACCGGCGACGAAGAAGAGCAGGCCTAAGAAACGGGCGCATCGGAGACCTGGATGCCGGACCTCAACTGGCCGAAGCCGAAGCAGCCGGCTAAGAAGAAACGGTCGGAGCGGATCAAGTTCATCAGCGCCGGTCTGCTGATTTTGGGCGCGGTGCTTTATCTGCTGATTTCAGGTACGCTGCAAGGCGCACGCTATTTCATCACGGTGGGCGAGGTTCTTGCTGACGCGTCTTATCAAGGGCGCACAGTGCGGATATCGGGCGCGGTTGATGGCGAGAGCATCGAATACGACAGCGAGAAGGCGATCATCCGCTTCACGATCGTCAACATCTCAAACGAATACGAGGATTTGGCGACGGCACTGCATGAGGCGCTGCTCGATCCGACGGCGCCGCGCTTGAGCGTCCTGGTGGAAGATGCTGCGATCCCCGACTTGCTGCAGCATGAGGCGCAGGCGATCCTCACCGGCGCGCTGGGCAAGGACGGGATTTTCGCCGCGACGGAATTGCTGCTGAAATGCCCAAGCCGCTTTGAAGAGAGCACCGCCCCCGAAGGCTTGAGCCGCATCCCGGAACATCAGTAATGCCTGCGGAAATCGGACTGGCGTCCTTAACGCTGGCTTTTACGCTGGCGGTTTACGCGCTTGTCGCCTCCGTCTACGGGGCGCGTACGGCATCGGCTAGGTTGGTGCTCAGTGGACGCAATGCCGCGCTGCTGACTTTTCCGGCGGCTCTGCTGGCGACCGGCGCGTTGGTCAGCGCCTTGATGACCGAGCAGTATCAACTCACTTACGTCTACAGTGTGACTGATCCACAGACGCCGGCGATCTATCGATTGACGGCGCTTTGGGGCTCGCAGAAGGGTTCGCTGCTGCTATGGTCGCTATTGATGAGTGCCTTCACCAGCATCGCGATCGGGCTCAATTGGCGGGACGAGCGGCGGCTGATGCCCTACGCGATTGCTTACATGATGGCGACCTTGGCCTTCTTCCTCGGCTTGTCGCTGTTCGTGGAGAATCCCTTTGAACGCTGGTGGATCTTGCCGGATCTGCCGCCAGCTGAGCAGGTGGTTTCGACCGCGCTGATTCCGCCGGGAGCGATTGCGCCGCCGGAAGCGAATCTGCGCGCGGGCGCTGAGGGACTGAATCCGCTGCTGCGGCATTTCGGCATGGTGATCCATCCGCCGATGCTGTATCTGGGCTTCGTCGGCTTCACGATACCCTTCGCCTTCGCCATGTCGGCATTAGCGTCTGGCGATCTGTCAACTGGCTGGATCAAGGCGACGCGGCGCTGGTCGCTGATCGCCTGGATTTGCCTCGGCATCGGGCTGATTCTGGGCGGGCGCTGGGCTTATGATGTGCTGGGCTGGGGCGGTTATTGGGGCTGGGATCCGGTGGAGAACGCGGCTTTTCTGCCCTGGCTGGTGGGCACGGCCTTCATCCACAGCGTCATGATTCAGGAAAAGCGCGGCATGCTGAAGCTGTGGAATATGATTCTGGTGATCGCCAGTTTTTCGGCGGTGATGTTCGGCACCTTCGCCACCCGCAGCGGTGTGATTGAAAGCGTGCACAGCTTCGCGCGCAGCGAGGTCGGCTTTCCGATGCTGGCGTTCTGGGCGATGATGACCCTCCTCGCGCTGGTGAGCCTGTTGTGGCGCTGGCGCCGCGGTGAACTGCGCGATGAGCGTCAATTCGCCAATCTGCTCAGTCGCGAATCGCTGTTCGTGCTGAACAATGTCATCTTCATCGCGCTGTTCCTGGCGATA
>JAAXID010000216.1 GCA_012270545.1 Anaerolineae bacterium
GCATGATGCAGTTCATTGGCCGCGTCCGCCTTTTTCTCAATCCCGGTGATCTTTTCTTCGAGGCGACCGAATCTGGTTTCGAGGCGGTCGAATCTGGTTGAAAGAGCGGTCTGCCTGGCTTCGAGCGCGGCCTGCCCAGCTTCGACATTGCCCAGCCTGGCTTCGACGCTGACCAGCCTGTCGTTCAGGTCTTTGATGTCTTCCTTCGTAGCATAGCGGCGGAAGAAACTGATGGTCACCAACACTGCCACTAGCGCATTCATTGCCAGCCCCAGCAGTGTGGGAATTTGCGCTTGATCCACGAACTTGGCCTTCTCTGGCAAAACTTGCCTTTGCTGGCACGATTATAATACACTCATACTGGCGCTGTCAGAGATGCTAAAAGTTTAAGGAATAACAATGAACGAACGACATTGCGACATCCTCATCGTCGGCGGCGGCACCGGCGCGATCGGCGCGGCGCTGGCGGCATTGCGCATGGGCAAGTCGGTCATCATGAGCGAAGAGACCGACTGGATCGGCGGCCAACTGACGGCGCAAGCGGTCCCGCCGGACGAGAATCCCTGGGTCGATCAATGCGGCGCCACCGCTACCTATATGCGCTTCTCCGATGGCGTGCGCGAGTACTACCGCCGCAACTATCCCCTGAGCGAAAAAGCGCGCTACACCATGAATTGGAATCCCGGCCAGGGCAATGTCAGCCGGCTCTGCCACGAGCCGCGCATCGGCTTGGCCGTCATTGAAGAGCTGCTCGCGCCTTACCGTTCCAGCAGGCAGCTGGATGTCCTGCTCTATCACATCCCGCTGGCGGCCGAAACTGATGGCGACCGCGCCCTGGCAGTGACGCTGGAAGATACGCGCACGGGCGATCAAGTAGTCGTCTCCGCGCCCTACATTCTGGATGCCACCGAGCTCGGCGATCTACTTGAGCTGGCGGATGTCGAATCCATCATCGGCGCCGAGAGTCAAGCGCAGACGGGTGAATTGCACGCCGTCGAAGGCGATCCGCTGCCGCTTGATCAGCAGTCGATCTCCTGGTGCTTCGCCATCGATCATCTGGAAGGCGAAGACCACACCATCGACAAGCCGGAAGATTACGATTTTTGGCGTGAGTACAAAGCCGATTTCTGGCCCGACAAACAGTTGAGCTGGTATTATTCTAGTCCGCAAACGCTGGAGCCGGTCCACCGCCAAATCTTCCACGCCGATTTCCGCCATCGTTACACCGGCGGACCGGGCGATCTCTGGCATTTCCGCCGCATCCTCTACACAGGACACTATCCCGAGGGCGCCTTCCCCAGCGACATTACGCTGGTCAATTGGCCCCAGATCGACTACTGGCTGAAGCCGCTGCTCGGCGTCAGCGAGGATGTGAAGCAGGCCGCCCTGCGCGAATGCAAGCAGTTGAGCTTATCCATGCTCTATTGGATGCAGACCGAGGCGCCTCGCTCGGACGGGGCAGGCTACGGCTATCCTGGCTTGCGGCTGCGCCCGGATGTGGTCGGCACGACTGACGGCCTGGCGAAGTACGTCTACGTGCGCGAGGCGCGCCGTATCCTGGCTGAATTCACCGTGCTCGAAGAACACGTCGGCGTCCAGCAGCGCGCAGGCTTCGAAACCGCCGAGCAATTCGATGACAGCGTCGGCATCGGCAGCTATCGCATCGACCTGCATCCCAGCACCGGCTTGCGCAATTACATCGACATCAGCTGCTATCCCTTCCAGATTCCGCTCGGCTCGCTGATTCCGCAGCGCGTCGAGAATCTGCTGCCCGCCTGCAAGAACCTGGGCGTGACGCATATCACCAACGGCTGTTATCGCCTGCATCCGGTGGAGTGGAATATTGGCGAATCGGCCGGCGCGCTGGCCGCTTATTGTCTGGACAAAGGCCTGAGGCCGCGGCAGGTGCGCAATAGCAAGAGTCACCTGCGCGACTTCCAATGCCTGTTGAAAGATCATCTGGGCATTCCACTAGATTGGCCGCCCTATGCGCGGACGACGGCGCGCTAGTGGGGGACGCTCAATTGAATCGTGCGACCCAGCGGGTTTTCCCTGCGACATCCACTCCAATAACACTGAGGCTGCCAGGAACAATACTACTGCTTATACTGCTCTGGCTCGCAACGGCGGTCGCGGCACAACCAGAAGCCCCGCCTATCTTCCGCGACGTCAGCCAAGCCGCCGGCATAACGGCAACCCACCGCGGCATTTGGGACGATCAAGAGGCCATGCAAGGCTATCTGGCGATCGGTCAGGCTTGGGGCGACTATGACAGGGATGGCTGGATCGATCTCTTCGTCACCGGCAATTTGGACCCTAATGTACTTTATCGTAACAACGGCGATGGCCGCTTCTCAGTCTCCGAATTCTCGGGACAACTCAGCCTGCCCGATGTGCCGAGCGGCGGCGCCACCTGGGCTGACTACAACAACGACGGCTGGCTCGATCTTTACATCGTCAACTTCGGCGCGAACCGGCTCTTTCGCAACGACGGCGGCGCCGGCTTCACCGATGTCACCCTTCGCGCCGGCGTCGGCGATACGGGCAAAGGCACTTCGGCCGCTTGGGGCGATTACGACAGCGATGGCTGGCTCGATCTTTACGTGACCAACTGGTCCTGCTACCCCGAGTGCGACCCGGTCGACTTCGCCGCGCAGCAAGACCGCCTCTATCATAATAATGGCGACGGCAGCTTCACCGATGTCACGCTGACCCTCGAATACGCCCTGACCTTGGGCGCCGGTTTCGCGCCCGCTTTCCTCGATTACGACGGCGATGGCGACCAGGATATCTACGTCGTCAACGACAAGCTGCAGAACGAGATCGGCAACGTGCTCTGGCGCAACGATGGCGCCGGCTGCGCCCATTGGTGCTGGACGAATGCGTCAGACGAGAGCGGGACCGACCTGCTGATCAACGGCATGGGCGTCGATGCCGCCGATTACGACAACGACGGCGATCTCGATCTCTACATCACGGATATGGTTTACACGATGTACTTGCTGCGCAATGATGGCGGCGACTTCAGGAGTCGCGCGCATTCAGCCGGCGTCGCCATCAATCTGGGTCCCGACAGCGGCGTCGGCTGGGGCGCCGTCTTCTTCGATTACGACAATGACGGCTGGCAAGATCTTTATGTCGCCGCGACCGAATTCTTTCAGACCTTCCCCGAGCTTGAAACCAGCTTCATGAATCCGCGCGCCGATGCCCTCTTCCACAACAGCGGTCGGCTCAGTTTCGACAATGTCAGCGCTAGCAGCGGCATCGATGAGGCATTGCCCACCCTCGGCGTCGCCTATGCTGATTACGACCGCGATGGCGACCTCGACCTGGTCACTGGCAACTGGAATGACGGTTACCGGCTATACCAGAATCAGGGTGGGAGAAATCGCTGGCTTTCAGTGGATCTACGTGGTACGGGCGCGGTCAATCGCGATGCCGTCGGGACGCGCGTTTACCTGAGCACACCGGACGGCATCACGCAGATGCAGGCGGTAGGCATCGGCGCCGGGCTCGGCGGCAATAATCAACTGCCACTGCATTTTGGCTTGGGCGCCAACTCCAGCGCCGACCTGCGCATCATCTGGAGCAACGGCGTCGAATGCCGTCTCGATAGCGTACCGGCGAATCAGCGCCTCAGGCTACAATATGGCTTGACCGCCGGCTGTGGCTAGTTTCTTTCGCCAGCGAGGAGCTAGCGCCGATCCGTCTTGTAGGGCACCACATCGCAGGTCGTCTGATACCAGGTCAGCATCCGCTCGCGCAAGTCAGACAGAATCTCCGCGTAAGCCGGGTCGTCTATGCGATTATCTAGCTCGCCCGGGTCTAGCCGCAGGTCGTATAGCTCATCAGTCTCATACAAGCGGCGGACATATTTGAAGTCGCGGCTGCGGCACATCGTCGCTTTGCTGTGCTCGCCGTCTTCGCTGCCCTGCAATTGGACGCGCGGCCAATATAATCCAGCCGGATCGTAGAAGGACGGGCTGTCTTTCTCCATCGCCTGCTCCTCAGCAAGGCGCCGTCCGCCCTCGCAGAAAACGGCATCGCGGTGTTCATCCGCCGCGCCGCCGATCAGCGCCGTGAGCGAGCGCCCGAAGTGATCGTAATCGGGCTCAATGCCCGCCCATTCGTAGGCCGTCGCAGTGAAGTCAATCAACTCGACCAATTGATCGCGGACGCCCGGCTCGATCGGCACATCAGCCGGTGGCTTGACGATGAGCGGTACGCGCGTCAGGCAGTCTTCAAAGGTGTTCTGCGTCTTCTCGACCAAGCCGTAATCGCCGGTGAAATCGCCGTGATCAGAGAAGAAGAAGATCGCGCTGTCGTCATATATGCCACTTTCCCTGAGAGCCTCTACAAGCATGCCGAACTGGGCATCGACGCGCGCGCACATGCCGTAATAGGTGGCGCGCAATTCGGTAAAGCGCTCCTCGCTCCAGCCTTGCAAGCCCTGCCGCTCGTAGATGCCGGCGACGAGACTTGGTTTCTTCGACCAGTCGGGACTGGGAATGCGCGCCGGGATGCGGTCGCGCTCAATGCGGCTGTACCAGGGATCTTCAACGCCGTATGGTGGGTGCGGGTATCCCAGTGGCAGATAGATGCAGAGCGGCTGATCGCCCGGCGCGTTTTGTATCAGGTCAACGGCGCCATCGACCATCGCCCAATCATTGTCGTAATACACGCCTTCTGTCACACTTCCCCCTGATGCTTCGGGTGGATCGAGGGAGGCTGAGGGCAGCTTGCCAGCGTAGAAAGAATAGTAGTTATCGCCAGCGGGATCGCCCCGCCATTCGTCGGCGCGATGCAAATTGGGACGCAATTCGCGCGGCGCTTCGTACTTGACATCGCAGTACTCGGCGAAGCCATTCTGACGTGGAACCAGGTCGTTCTTGCCGCCCCACCAGACGAAGTAGCCGTTGTCCTTGAGATACTTGAGCAGCACCGGTTCATCCGGCTGCAACATGTGGAACATTGTACGGTGACCGCGGACATGCGGGTACCAGCCAGTCATGAAGGAACAGCGGCTCGGCGTGCAGACGGGATTCTGGCAAAAGGCCTGGCGAAAGGAGACGGCGTCATTCTCGATGATCTGGTCGAGATTCGGCGTCACCGCAGCGGGATTGTCCAAATGGCCCATCACATCGCCGCGCCATTGGTCGGGGTTGAAGATAATGAGGTGGGGACGTTTGGACATGGTGGGATCCTACCTGCTATCGCGCGCCTAGGCATCCGTCCAATCATCAATCTTCAGATTGGAGACTCGACTGAAGTGGCGGATGTTGTGTGTTACGAGCGTCAGATTATGGACAAGAGCAATGGCAGCGATTTGCAGATCCATTTCCGAAATCAGATTTCCGCTGCGTTTCAATTCTGCAAAAACCTCGCCATATTTGTCCGCTGCGCGGTCATCAAAGGGCAAACTAGCAAACTGACGCAGAAAGAAATCTTGCTCTGCTCGGGATCTCGCCGGATTACGGCTCCCGCTAGAACCGGCATACATCTCACATTTTGTTATTGCGCTGACGACAATATCTGATGCGCTATGCTGATGAATATTCTCGCGTACGTTGGGTTGAAATCCGTTGATGTAATAAATGCAGATATCGGTATCCAGCAGATACCTCATTGTGATGCGTCCTGTGCTTGCGTCTTGAACCTGTCTGGCAGTTCAATGGGATCATCAGCTAGACTTCCATAGGTCATGTCGAGAAATTCTTCCCAAGATATATCCTTGTACGCTTCTTGTTTGATGTCGTGTTGCATTGACTTGCTCAGGTATTCCAAGAGTTGCGCTTTTTCCTCTAGGGTCAACTTATGAATCGCTTGAACAGCTTTAATCAGCGCGCTATCCGAACTGGCTGCCACTTCTTCAGATGCCTTGTCCTCCATCAAATCAGCCATGTGTTTTGCCCTTTCCATTGCGCCGCCCAACCCTGCCAATTCCTCATTTTGCTACGGTCTATGTAGCTTCAATTATAACTTGGCATGATTTACATACCAAGATGTTAAAATCAGCGGGGCCTGTAGTTTAGAGCAAATCCCCCGGCAGCGGACGGAAATCCACATCATAGCCAAATGCGCGCGGACCGACGACCGTCAGCGCTTCCGGCGTCTTCAACTCCTTCGGCGCCGGCAAGCCCAACACCGCCACGCGCAAACCATAGCGCAGCGACTCCGTCCCGATCGGCTCGCCATCTTCAAGGGTGACGAGCGTAATCAGATCAGGTACGGTGCAGATGACCTGCCCAGCGCTCCGTGCGACCAGATTCTCATTTTGGAAATCAATTTCCAGTTTTCGATTGAAGTCATCAAATGCGCTGATGACGAGCTTGCCCCGGGCAAAACCCTGCACCGTCCGCCGGTCGACATCGATGATCTTGCCGCTGAAGAGCACTACGCCATTACAAAGCTCCGCCACTGTTGCGGACGGCTCAATGCTGCGCGCGCGGCAGTCGAGTACCGCTTCGCCAATGCGTTTCGCCAGGCTGAGCGTGTGGCGGATGACAGTCGCTTTCAATTCGGCGCCGGTCATCAGCGGCATGACGAGCCCGGCCGAGCCGCCCATTTCAATCGTCAGACTGCGGGCGAAGGCCTCGGCCTGCTTTGCCGATCCGATCCGCTCGAAGATCACGACATTGCCATGTGCATCGGCCAGGGCAAAGGGCGCCGGCGCCGCGCCATAGATCATGAAGGTATCCATATCGAGCTCGGGAAAAGCGCGCCCCATGCCATCGCCGTCCACGACGGGGGTGCCACATTGTAAAGCCGTGATCATGGGACCAAGCGCGTTGCCGCCGCCGATCTCGCCAATGACGATAGCGTAGACCTTCTGCCGCAGATGCTCCTCCAGCGCGCGGACAGCCCGCTTGATCTCTTGTCCTTCTTGCAGCTTCTCATTGCTGACGGTCGGCGCGCCCATACCGCCCACCGCGCAGACAAGCGCATCATCGGGCACATCGTCGGCTCGAATGACCGGAACCGAACGCTCACCCTGACGCAACTCGTTGTTCAGTCGAAGGCGGTTCAGGTAGGTGCTGCCGCCGCCGCCCGTGCCGAGGATACCGGCGCCGATGGCGATCGCCAACGTGTCGTCTAACGCAACTTGCCGCATCATGCGCTCAAGCGCTCCTCAACCGGCACATACTCGACATCGTAGCCAAAGTAACGCGGATGGACCAATGCAAGCGCCGCCGACTCCCGCCACTGCGGGGCGCAGGGAAAGGCGATGACGGCCACGCGCATTCCGTAGCGCAGCGCCTCGGTCGTTATCGGCTCACCCGTTTCAGCGTCGAGTACGGCGATCAAATCGGGCGTGGTAGCGACATATTTGTCATCGACGCGCAGAACCAGATGTTCATTTTGAAACTCGAGCTCTAAGCGTTTTCCAGCAAACTCGCCGCTTCCAGCCATGCGCGCATTGCCTTTGGCGAAACCCGCTGTGATACG
The DNA here is from genome assembly GCA_012270545.1 of Anaerolineae bacterium. Classification (GTDB taxonomy): domain Bacteria; phylum Chloroflexota; class Anaerolineae; order Aggregatilineales; family Phototrophicaceae; genus UBA6055. The sequence goes on from JAAXID010000216.1 coordinate 7,447, forward strand.
CCGATCCACATCGGTGATCTTGCCGCGGAAGACGAGAAAGCCGTCGACCGCCCTGCGTATGGCATCGACCGGATTCGCTTCTTCGCGCCGGGCTTTGCGAACAACTTCTCCGATTTCTTCCGCCAGCGTGATCGT
>JAAXID010000016.1 GCA_012270545.1 Anaerolineae bacterium
GCATCTGGGACAAGATGTACCGCCATTCGATCCACGGCCGCAAAGGCAGTCCGATGATGGCGCAGAGCAAGGTGGATCTGGCGCTGTGGGACCTGAAAGGCAAACTCTTGAATGCGCCCGTCCACCAACTGCTCGGCGGACCGAGCCGGGCGAGAATCCGCGCTTATGCTTCGATGCTGGGCTACTCGGTTGAGCCGAACAAGGTAGTCGAAAGGACGCGGCACTTCCTGGCGCAGGGCTTCACCGCCTTCAAGTGGTTCCTGCCCTGCGCGCCCAAGGATGGCGAGCCTGGCATCCGCAAAAACCTGGCGGTCATCCGCGCCGCGCGGGAGGCGGCTGGCCCCGATGTCGATCTGATGTTCGATGCCTGGAGCAGTTGGAATGTGCCCTACACGCTGCGCATGGTCGAGCTGTCGCGCGAGTATCGCCCATATTGGTTCGAAGAGCCGGTGCTGGCCGATCTAATCCCGCAATATGCCGAGCTGCGGAAGGAAGTCCGCGGCGTCTTCATCACAGGCGGCGAGCACGAATACACGCGCTGGGGCATTAAGGCGCTGCTGGATGCGCGCGCGGTGGATGTCTTGCAGGCTGATGTCACCTGGGCTGGCGGCATCAGCGAGATGACGAAGATTTGCGCGCTGGCCTCGGCTTATGACATCCCGGTGATTCCGCATCACGGCGGCTGGCCCTCCACCCATCTGATTGCCTCGCAGAGCTTGACGACCTGCCCGCTGCAGGAGTGGCTCATCCAGCACGGCCGCATGCCCAACGTCTTCTACAAGCACAAGCTGAATCCGGTGGACGGGCATATCGAAGTGCCGAATGTGCCCGGCCTGAATGTGGACCTGGCGGAAGATGGCCTGACCCTGCTCGAGGAGCGGACGCTGACGGGCTGATGGGGGGGCAGGGGCGTCCGCGCCGCGAATGGGTGGAACCGGCGCCGGTAGCGGTTCCAGCTTCGCTTGCCGCTCTCGTCGGCGGGCATGCGCTGATTGCGCAGTATCTGACGCGCAAGGGTATCACATCCGTCTCGGCGGCCGAGCGCTTCTTGTCGCCCGCGAAGTACAGTCCGGCCTCGCCTGATGAGCTGCCCGACATCGACCGCGCCGTCGACCGGCTGCAGCGCGCCATCCGCGACCGAGAGCGCATTCTCGTCTGGGGCGACTTTGATGTGGACGGGCAGACCTCGACCGCGCTGCTGTATTCGGCGCTGATCGGGCGTGGCGCGCGCGTGAGCTACCATGTGCCAAATCGCTTCAGCGAAGGGCATGGCATTCATCTGCCGACCTTGAAACGTCACCTCGATGACGGCCTTGATCTACTCCTGACCTGCGACACCGGCGTCGCCGCCCACGACGCCATCAACTACGCCGCGAGCCGCGGAGTTGATACAATCATCACCGATCATCATGCGCTGCCTGAGACGCTGCCGGCCGCCGCGGCCCTGGTCAACCCGCGCCGCTTGCCTGCTGGACACCCACTGCTTGAGCTGCCCGGCGTCGGCGTCGCCTACAAACTCATCGAGGCGCTCTATCGCGGTGATGACACCCACTTTCTGCTGGATCTGGTCGCTCTGGGTATCGTCGCCGATGTCATGGTGCAGGTGGATGACACGCGCTATCTCTTGCAGCGCGGTCTGGAAAAGCTGCGGGAGAATCAGCGGCTGGGCTTGAAAGCGATTCTGGAGCGGGCGCAGATCCCGGCGTCCGAACTCAACGAAGGGCATATCGGTTTCACGATCGCGCCGCGCTTGAATGCGCTGGGGCGGCTCGATGACGCCAACCCGGCCGTCGCGCTATTAACCACGGACGATTGGGGGCGGGCGCGGATTCTGGCGAATGCCCTTGAGGGCTTCAATGCGCGGCGCAAATACCTGTCGAATCAGGTTTATGAATCGGCGATCGCTCAGATCGAAGCCGAGCCTTGGCTGCTGGAGTATGCTGTGCTTGTGTTGAGCCATGACGATTGGCACAGTGGCGTAACCGGCATCGTGGCGGGGCGGCTGGTCGAAGAGTTCGGCGCCCCGGTTCTGCTGATCGCGGCGCCCGATGAGACGGGGAGAGGCTCGGCGCGGTCCATCGCTGGTGTGGATATCACGAGCGCCCTGAGCCAGGTGGCCGACCACCTCATCCGCTACGGCGGGCACAGCATGGCGGCCGGGCTGAGCTTGCCCGCCGATAGGGTCTTTCAATTCCGGCGCGCGCTCTCGCGGGTGGTGCGAGAGATGGTCGGCGGCGCGCCCCCGATCACTCCACTCGCGATTGACGGCTATTTGCCCTTGGCGGACATTTCAATGGAACTAACGGCGGATATCGAGCGCCTGGCGCCATTTGGCAACGGCAATCCATCACTGGCTTTGGCGACGCGAAACCTAAGAGTGGCGAGCCGCAAAGGCTTGGGGCGGCGCGGGGAGCATCTGCAAGTTGAGGTCGAAGATGAGCAAGGGCGCCGGCAGCGGGTCATTTGGTGGCGGGGCGCGCGGGGCGATTTGCCGGGTGGGCGCTTCGACCTCGCCTATACCTTGCGCACGAGCGTCTATAAGGGTGAACGTGAAGCGCTCGTCGAGTGGCT
>JAAXID010000021.1 GCA_012270545.1 Anaerolineae bacterium
CAGATGCAAGAACATGATGCGCAAGCGGCCGGCGCCAATCGCCCGCGCGGCTTCGGCATAATCTTGCTCTTTCAGCGACAATACATTGCCGCGCACGATCCTCGCCAAGGTTGGTATCGCGAAGATCGCCAACACCAAGATCAAATTCCGCAAACTCGGACCTAGCACCGAGATTATCAAGATCGCCAGCACAATGCCGGGAAAGGCGTACATGATATCGATCACGCGCATGACTAACATGTCGACCCAACCCCCAGAGAACCCAGAAATCAAACCAATGATTGTGCCGCATACAACCCCGGCGGTTGTACCGACGATGCCGACGAAAAGCGAGATGCGTGCGCCATAAACAAGGCGCGAGTAAACGTCCCGTCCCAGCTCATCGGTGCCCATCCAATGTTCCGCCGAGGGTGGCTTCATGCGCTTGCGCAGCGATTGCTTGTAGGGATCATGCGTCGAGACAATAGGCGCAAATGCACCCATGAAGACGAAGAAAATAATGAATGCTGTGCCGACCAGGGCAAATCGGTTGCGGCGGAATTCTAGCCAAGCTCGCTTCGTGCCGGAGAGACGACGAAATTCCTCATCCTCAAGCCAAGCGATTTTTCTCTTTACCTCTTGCTGATTCTGCTTCATTTCGCTACTCCCCGGTCGAGCAAGCGTCCCTCACTCAAAACGAATGCGCGGATCCACATAGACAAGCACCACGTCCGTAAGCAGATTGATCAACACAACGGATGAGGCAATCAGCAAACACGCTCCCTGTATCACTGGAAAATCACGCCCGACTACGCCATCGATCAAATACAAGCCGACGCCGGACCATGCGAATACCTGCTCTATGATGATCGAACCTGCCAAGATGAAAGCCAGTTGAATGCCCAGCACGTTCACGACCGGCAACAGCCCATTGCGCAAGGCGTGTTTAATCAGCACATTGCGCTCGGAAACGCCCTTGGCGCGCGCCGTGCGCACATAGTCGTGATTGATGACTTCCAGCATGCTCGAACGCACATAGCGGGTAAGGTAGCCAGCGCTGGTATAGCCCAGTACGATGGTGGGCAAGATCATATGCTTAGGGCCGCCCAGCCCCGATGGCGGCAAAATTGGAATATACAATCCGAAAAGAAGAATCAGCACGTAAGCAAACCAAAAACTGGGCATGGAGACGCCCGCCAGCGCGAAGACCATCAAGGCGCTGTCCACCCAGGTGCCGCGCTTGATCGCCGCGAGCACGCCCAAGGAGATACCCATGGCCGCTGCCAGCAGGAAGGCCGCCACACCGAGGCGAACGGTGTTTGGTATTCGGCGCGCCAGATCCTCCGACACCGGGCGCATCGTGCGCAAGGATGTGCCAAAATCGAACTGCAGCGTATTGCGCATGTAGCGCAAGTATTGCACCGGCAGCGGGTCGTTGAAGCCATACTTTTCGTTGACCTTCGCCAGGTATTCTTCCGCCTCTTCGCCCTGGAAATCTGGCGGGACGAACATCAGAGCGGGATCACCGGGCGCCGCCTGCATGGCGAACCACACCAGCGTGATCGCGCCAAGGATTGTTGGAATCGCCAATAACAGGCGTTTTACGATGTATTTCTGCATGAATGCATCCCCCAGCCCCTTCCCCCAAAATGAGGGAAGGGGAGTTATTTCTGGGCGCAACTCTCCCTAAGTCGGGAGCGCGGGTGATGCGGGAATTTCCTACTCGTTGAGCCAGGCTTTGTGGAACAGCGGGATGCGCCCGCCCAGCTCCCATACGATGCCCTCAACCGCTGGGTTGATGACGTTGATCCAGGGCGAGTGCCAGCCCCAAATCGTCAGTTGTTGTTCCAGGAAGATTGTCTGCGCCTGGTGTGAAAGCCGCTTGCGCTCCTCCAGATCGGTCGTGGCTGAAAAGGCATCGAATGTCGCTTGCAGTTCCGCCGCCACCTCAACCAGATAGGGATCGGTCGCGTCGTCAATCTGGTATATCGACCAGAATGAATCCGGCGCCCAGGCCGCTTCGATTGCCGATGTCACCGCGAAGAAGGAACCCTGCGAGTGGTGGCCGAAGGTCCAGTTGCCCTGGTTCTCGCGCCATTCATCGAGCATGGCGTTCCATTCGGCCGTCTTGATCGGGGCGTCAATGCCAATCTCCGTTAGATACTGCTGGTAAATCTCGTTGAACAGTCCCCAAAGGGCGAAATCGGCGGAGATGATGTTGACGACCAGTCGCTCTTTCCCGTCCACACAATCGACGGTGCGGTCGTTGCAATCGCGGTAGCGGAAGCCATCATCGGCCATCAGCCAGCCGGCTTCGTCCAAGATCTCGCCCGCCCGTTCCGGATCGTAGGGCGCAATCGGCGGCAGATCATCGGTCCAGTAAGGAGAGTTGGGCGAAACACCGCCGCGCGAGCGCTGCGGCAAGCCGAAGAGAATCTCTTCGATGATCGCGTCAAAGTCGACCGCGTGCGCCAGCGCTTGACGCAGCGACAGCTCAGTCATCGGGTAGCGCGAAGTATTGATGCTGATCATGGTCACGCCGGGTCCAACAGGCGTGTTCACGACGAAATTGCCTTCACCCTGCAAGCGCACGGCGTCTTCCGGCTCGATGCCATCGACATAATGCACGTTGCCCGATTCGACCTCGATCAAGCGCACCGTGGTATCGCCATGAATGCGAATGGTGAGGCCCTCGAGCAGCGGCGCGCCCTGCCAGTAATTCGGGTTCGCCACATATTGAATCTCGCTCTGCGGTTCATGCGACTTGAACATGAAGGCGCCGGTGCCGACCGGATTCTCGTGGAAGGTCGATCCATCCTCGCCCCAGGCCGTCGGGCTGATCTGATAGGCATCCGTGCCCACCGCTACGATATAGATGAAGTCGCCGTTGGGTTTGTCGATCCAAATCTTGACCGTGTGGTCATCAACGGCTTCCATCTGTTGAATTTTGCTCAAGCGCACGTGACCGCGCGCATCGGGATCATCAAGTTGGCGTTGGATATTGAAGATCACCGCATCGGCGTTCCAGGGCGTGCCATCATGGAACATCACGTCGTCGCGCAAATGGAAGGTATATTCCAGTCCATCCTCGGAAATCTCCCAATCGGTGGCCAGGAATGGCAGCAGATTATCGTTCTCGTCTACCGTCAGCAAGGTGTCATACAGCGGGCGCACGTTACGAATGCTGGGCCAGGTCGTTCTGGTCTGATCCCAGGCAATCACATCGGCCGACTGCATCATAATCAGCGTTCCGCCTTCATTCGCCTCCTGCGGTTGCACCGGCATTGCCAGTACCAGGAAGGCTACCAAGAGTATCGCTATAGTCAGAATTCTCTTCGACATTTTTCCTCTCCTGCATAAACTTGAACTTTGAATGGCTTCGTTCGGGACAACTGCGCGTACACCTCCCTCCACCCAGTTAACTGGTCACCGAAGTATAACAAACCAGCAATCAAGAATTCCCTAGCTTGCAACCGG
>JAAXID010000009.1 GCA_012270545.1 Anaerolineae bacterium
CGTCTCCTCCGGATACAGCAAGGTATCGATCAACACTGCGCCTTCACGTGTCAAAACAACGCCGGCCGTCACCTGAGCATACTGGTCACTGCGGAAGACGAAAATGTGATCCGTGATTCGTTCGCGCTGCATCAAAAGTCGGGCTGTTCCAGGTTACAAGCAAGTGCCCCCACAGCGTTCAGTATAGAGGGCGCGATAATGAAAATCAAGTGAACGGCCATGAGCGCAAGTTGCCTGTCAATAGCGCTGCGGTGTATTGATTGCAACGACAGTCCTTACCGTTGCGCTGTTCGATCGCGCGTGAGATGTCAAGAGGCTAGCACAATATCGACAAACGTCGTGCGATAAGCCTCAACCTGTACGCTTTCTCGATGCGCCAGCACATCATTCTCGTCCAGGACAAGAATCTCATACTGCCCTTCGAGCAGATCGCCAGCGCTGAAGTTTTCGCGCCAAACCGGGTCGGAATTCACCTCTTCGCCACCGTATGTGAATACATCGCGACTACTCGAATTTGAGCGCACCGTCAGGCGCCGGCCAGCGATCGGTTCGCCGTCTAGATTACGCAGGGATCCGACGATCATCCCATGTTGCAGATAATGCTGCAGCCAGAGCTCCGGGTTGCGCGTTTGCCGGTAATCAAAAGGATTGCTGACCCGCACCTCAAAGTGCAGATGAGGACCAAGCGCAACGCCAGACGAACCCACCCGTCCCAGGCGCGCCTGATCACCCACGAATTGACCCGCTCGCACATCAATCCTTTCCAAATGGCCATAAAGCGTGAACAGTTGACGTCCAGCCAGTGAGTAAAGATCGTGAGCAAGAACCACCACATTGCCATAGTAGTCAAGCTGAGGTCCCAGCTGCGTATCCAAGTCGTCGCCGGCAAAGACGACCCTGCCCGCTTTGGCAGCGTAAACAGCCGTATTTCGTTCGTTGACGAATTCCACGCCCAGATGCACGGGGCGCGTATTCAACTGCGTATCCCCATAGGCGTAGGTTCGGTCGATCCAGTGCGCGTTGTCGTCAGAGAGTTCGATGGGGCGATGCAGTATATTGTGCTCGACCCGTTCGATCGCCGTCGCCGTCAGCTGAACCTGAACATTCAATTCGCGCGTTGGAGTCGCATCCTGTGCTGACGCGCTTGGGAGCCACAGCAGAGTTGCCAGAGCCAGCCAAAGATTTGGCCACCGGGGACAAAATCGCAGATTCATGACGCAGGCCTCATCCGCTCACTATCGAGAATTCAGTTGTGCCTAGCGCCTCGCCATCAGCATACAGCGTCGCCGCATAGCTGCCGGGCAGGAACGGGAAGGCAACCGGCGTCGCATAAAACCAGATGCATACAAATGACCTTGAAAAATCAGCCAGCCATGCGTCGCGAAAAATCGTCCTCGCATCGAACCGCCAGTCCACTTCAAATAACGTGCCGGATTGCAGCGCGGTCACCCGGGCCGCAACATATATCCTTTCTGCGCTGGGACTAAACTGCCTGACCGTTCCGCTCGAACAGCCGCTGTCAGGATCGGTACTTGCCGCCGTCGTGAGGTTGGAAACGCGCATCGCAGATTCGACCGGCCCCTGCTCCGCTTCGTCATTCATCATGTCGTCTTCTAGCGAACCGCCCATATCGTCAGCGTCGACGACATCCGCCCGCACCTCAGGCGTGCCGGTATGATGTGCGCGCAGCGTAGCGCCCAGAGCCGCGTTGACCGCCGACATTTCCGCAATGCGCGTTCCCGCCGCGACGATGGTTTCTACCACCATCATCTGCTCCGCTGTAGCAGCGACGCGAATCGACTCGCTTTCCAACGCAACCATCGTCAAGTCGGAGTCAATCGTCGCGGCCGCGTCGCCACCGCTGAATGCCCCGCAGCCCGCCATCATCAGCGCCCCGGCGAATAAGAGCGTGCTGACCGACCAGCTTCTCCACGCCATAACCCCGGCTTTCAGGCAATACATCCGTTCCATAATCCAACCGTGCACATTATATCAATTCGCGGACGCGGCTGATGAATTCGACATGCTTTTAGCTGCGCGCCCCTGCCACGCTTGAAGAAGCTTGGTCCGTCTGTTAATATGTGGGCAGAATGCCCCCGTAGCTCAGGGGATAGAGCGCTGGTTTCCGGAACCAGGCGCACAGGTTCGAATCCTGTCGGGGGTGCATCCAAATCGCGGCTTACATTCCTAACTCGGGCGCATAGCGCAACACGCGTTTGCCGGGTCAGAGGCCGAGCCGTCCCCGATACTCGTCCATCTTGATGACCGTCTTTTCCAAGCGCGATTCCTCCGCTGCGAAGGCCAACAGATGGCTCTCCAGCGATTCGCGCGCCGTCGTCACACTGTCGTCGGGCTGCCCGCGCAGCGTGTTGACGAAGCTGCGCACGATGCCGTAATCGCCACCGCCGTGGCCGCTGCTGTCGCGGGCAATCACCGGCACGTGTTCGACCGCGCCGGTCAAGTGGTGGTGCACGCGAATCTCATGACCGCGAGATGAGAACTTGCCGTAGAGCGTCGCCTTGGTGCCATCCCAGCGCATCGTGCGGCATTCTTCGTCGCTCTGTCCGTTCATAATGAGGGTCACCGTCGTTCCGTCTTCCAGCTCCATGTTCACAGTCTGATGATCGACCACGTCGTTGTCGCAATGATAGACGCATCGGCCGTACCAATCCGTCTTCAGCTGCTCCAGCCGCGCCGCGCCGGTCGGGATATAAGACACGGCGTTCTGCGGCCAGCCCTCGCCATCGCGCACATAGCGTCTCGTCGCCTCATATTTGCAGGTATCAGCCGCCGGGCAAGGATCGGTGCAGCGCTCGGTAGCGCCCTCGGGCGCATGCTCCGGGCGGAAGTGGATCAAACTGCCGAAGGACTGCAGCCAGGCCACTTTCTTCTGCAATATCCACAGCAGAATATCGAAATCGTGGCAGCATTTGCACAGGATCATCGGACCGGACGTCGCTTCGCTGCGCCAGTTGCCGCGCACAAAGCTATGCGCCATGTGGTAATAAATCAGGTTTTCACGATGGCTGACGCTGATGACGCGGCCCAGCACGCCCGACTGCACAACCTCGCGCAGCGCCTGCCAGAAAGGCGTATAACGAAGGACATGACAAATCTGCAACAGCCGCCCCGTTTCCTCCGCCTTCTTGACCAGACGCAGGTTCTCATCCAGCAGCGGTGTCATCGGCTTTTCCAGCAGCACGTCATAGCCCATGTCCAGCATCCGCATCGTCGACTCAAAATGCA
>JAAXID010000174.1 GCA_012270545.1 Anaerolineae bacterium
GTCTACAGCTTTTCGCATAGGAATCGCCGCTTTCATGGGAGTGTCTAATTTCGAGGAGGTGAAGTAAAGATAACGCTAGCGCAAACCCGCTAGAGAACTCCCTTCTCCAATGCTTTGGGATGCTCGCCATAGAGATGGCGAGAAGGGCCGGGGCTGGGGTTAGAAAAGCAGAGTCCAGCCATTTAGACACTCCCTCGCTTTGCGCCGATTTGGAACTGTGACTATACTGAAATACGTTGGCGTGCGAGGCCCTTGCCGCGCGCCGCTTCTTGACGTGATATCTCAGTTTCTCTGAGAGCCCTGGACTCGAAAGGTGTTGCTAATGAGTCTTCAAGGTCACAAATCGGATCGCGCGCAAGCCGCCCCGCCGTCAGCCGGCGGTAAGATCGGGAGCGCGCTCAGTTCTTCAAATCCGCGGATTCAGCAACTGATCGAATCCGGCCCCAAACGCGGCACCATCCTGCTTGTTTTGATTGGCATGGTCATCGGGATGGTTACCGCCTATGTGATCATCCCGACCGAATTCACCGGCGCCTCGCCACGTCACATGAGCCAGCAGGCAATCCGACAGTGGGTGCGCATGGTTGCCGTGGGGCATTCGCAAGACGTGCACTATGACGACAGCAACGCGCTGCTGTTTCTGCAGCAAATCCCTGATCCACAGAGCGTTGTGGAAGGCTTGACTGGCAGCAGTGCCGTTCCGACGGCCGAACGCGCCGCGCTGGAAGCGCTGACTGAGATCAACGGATACGCTAATCTTGTCGGTCCCCTCGCGCCGCAAGACCCCGGGCTCGTCCTCAGCAGTTTGCAGATCCTCCTCGCGCTGGCTGCTGTGGCTCTCATCATTCCAATCCTCACTATCGCGGGGCGGACGATCTACCCGAAGCGTGAGCAAATGAGCGAAGACGCGGGTACAGTATCCCCCGCCAGCTCTCAAGTGTCTCCCGCGACAGCGCCCGCCTCTCAGTCCTACGAGGCCTATAGCGAAGCGCGGCCCGCATCGCCTCGGGGCGCAGACGAAACAGAAAAGAACGGCACCCTTCATCCCCAGTACGGCGCGCCGGTTATGCACACGATATCAACCTACGTGAAGGGGCAACCCTATGACGACTCCTTCGCGATTGAAATGGGACCAGAACAAGGCAATCAGTTTCTCGGCGAATGCGGCATTTCAGTCGCCACGCGGGTGGGCAATGAGCTGCAATCGGTAGAGTTCTGGGGCTTTGACATGGCATCGCAGGAGACAATGACCAAGGTGTTTGCAGCGCCAGCGGCACTGAGCGATCCGGCGCTTCTCGCAGCTGTAGCCAACCGCGTCAAAGATCCGACGACTGATATCATCGCCGCCGAACCCGGCGCCCGGCTGGTGGTCGATAGCAGCGCCATTCAGATCCAGGCGGAAGTCAAGTCCGTACTCTGCAACTACGGTGGCGGTACGCCAAACAGTGGCATCGAAACACTGCAGATTGAGCTGCTGGCTTGGCATAAACAGAACCAAGGCGCTTCGGTACCGGCCACAGGCTACCCGGCGCCCGCCCATTCACCGTTCAACGAATATGCCGACCTGCAAATCACGCCACCGTCGCCGGCCGCATCACCCGCGCCGCCTCCACCCCCGACCGGAGGCGCTGGCTCGCCGCCAGCGAAGCGGCCCGAAGACGAAGAAGAAGATCCATTCGGCGGCACCGGAAACTTCATGCCCTACTCCTAGAAAAAAGAAAGCCCCATTTGATAGGATGGAGCTTTTGATTTCGCCAGGGACAAACTGCTGGAATATCGGCTGCCGCAGCTTCAGCGAATATCGACGATCTTGAACTTTATGACGCCATCTGGCGTCTCTACTTTTACTTCCTTGCCGATACTTTTGCCGAGCAATGCCGAGCCAATCGGGCTTTTCTCGGATATTTTCCGCTCGCGCGGGTTCGCCTCGGCGCTGCCAACTATTCGGTATTCCTCATCTTCGCCGATGCCAACTTCTTGAATGACCACGGTCGAACCGATGCGCACCTCATCGCTAGGTTCGCTGTTGTCAACCACAACCGCGTTCCGCAAGATCGCTTCAATATGCTGAACACGCCCTTCGATGAATCCAAGCTGCTCCTTGGCATCGTGGTAGTCCGCATTCTCCTTGAGATCGCCTTGCGCCGCCGCCTCTTTCAGTTTCTGCGCCAGCGCAGGACGGCGCGTTTCTTGGAGCTGTTTCAGCTCGCGGCGCAGCGCGTCGTCGCCCTCTTTGGTCAGATAAGTTTCTTCTGTTGCCATGCCTTCTTTCTTTCGATTTCATCCTCTGGTTGATCATCCAGCGCTTCGTAAGATTCAGCGCGATAGTAGTTGACCAAGGCTCGGATATTGTGTTGATGCAGCTGCTGAACAATACCGTTCAGCAAAACGTGGCTCTTGCCGCAGTTCCTTAGCGAGATCTGATTCTCTATTCCTTCCTGTCCTTTATCCAGAGCGATTTTGACTGCTTCATCAAGCGCTCGCAGATATTCGAGATCGCTCGTAATCTTTTCCGGCACTTCGCCGCGCAAAATGATGTCGCCATGGCCCTGCACAATATTCTCGTAGTCTCGTTCCAAAAGTCGTGTCAAAGACCCAATGAAGTCGGCGAAACTTCCATCAACGAAGTAAGGAATGGGCATCGCCGTATCCGCTGCGAACAGCACTTCTTCCTCTTCCAACAGACAGACGATCGAATCAGGGCTGTGGCCCGGGCTGGTCCACAGCTTGAAGTTTGTCCCGCCGATATCCAGCGACATTTCGTCATCGAAGGTGATGTCGGGCAAGACCAGCTCCACCGGGGCGAATTCGACGGCATTGTCCTTCATCTGTCTTAAGCTCTCACGACCTCTGACATCGAGCATTTCCCGGCACAGCTTGTGTGAAATAACCTGAGCGCCGGGGAAAAAACAGGTCCCTGTAGTGTGATCTGCATGGAAGTGCGTATTGATGACGTATTTTACGCTCGAGCCCAAGCCCTCTTCGACGTACCGGCGGATTAACAGCGTCTCCTCCGGATACAGCAAGGTATCGATCAACACAGCGCCTTCGCCTGTCAAGACGACGCCGGCCGTCACCTGAGCATACTGGTCACTGCGGAAGACGAAAATGTGATCCGTGATTCGTTCGCGCTGCATCGAGTAGGGCTGTTCCGGTTTTCAGGCAGGCGCGCTGCAAGATTCAGTATAGAAGGCGCTATGCTGAAAATCAAGTGAGCGGTCTCCATATTAAGTTGCCTCAGAACCTGGCTGCTGTATACTGATTGCAACGATAACCGTTGCCACTGAAGAACCATAGATGGCTGACTTCAGCGTTGTCCTCCTCCGTCTGGCGCTTTTTCTTGCGCTATATTTCACATCATTTGGCGTGCCCACATCAGCTCAGTATACGCTGCGGCTAGGCGTCATTGACGCGGCCGACGGTTCAATGCTGAAGGGCGTGTTGCTTGCGGCGCGGCAGATCAACGACGCGGGCGGGCTAAAAGCCGCTGATGGCGCGTCCTTCAGCTTGACGGTCGTGGACACGCCGCCGGACAATATGGAAATCGCCAGCGCCAATATGCGACAGGCCAGCGTGATCGCCGTAATAGGACCCGAAACCGACGCTCTTGTGGTCAGCCATATGTCCCAGTTGCAGGCGCTTGACGTGCCCATCCTTACACCGGCGACGGGCGAAACCATCCTGCTGCAAGACAATACGAATCGGATATTCCGCAGCCGCGCGCGTACAAGCGTAAGAACGAGCGCCCTGGCTGATTATCTCGCGAACACGCTAGGTATCCGTACGATCCGAACCGTGCAGCTCGACAGGGCCAGCACAGCGACCTTGATCACTCTGGCGAATTCACTCTCGACTTTAGGGATTCGCCTGTCAAACACACTGGTCGATGAGATCAATCCAGACCTGGAGGCCATCGCCCGCGACATCGTCGAATCGGATGCGGATCTCGTCGCCATATACGGTCCCCCGCTGGTTTCCGCCCGGGCTTACAATCACATTCGCGCCGCGGGCTTCAAGGACGCTGTAGTCTATGACCAGGCGGACGATCCCGCCTTTTCCGAAATCGTACCGGCGGATGACCTGGTGGGCATTATCGGGGCTGATACTTGGTCGCCATCGCTGCGAGAGGCCCTTAGTGAGGCTTTCGTTCTGGATTTCGCGCGCGCTTTTGGTCAATTGCCAGACGCCATCGCCGCCGCCAGTTATGACGCGACCCAGGCTGTCGCCAGCGCCATAATAGGCTCAGGCAGCGCCAGCGAGAACCTAGCCGCGCTACAGCGATTTCAGGGCGTCCAAGGCGAGTTGAATCCGGTCGAGCTCATACGCGGCGAACTCAGCAGCAACGCCGTTGTGACCCGGCTGAACGAGAGCGGTACACCGAATGTTGTTGCGCGCTATCGCGGCGGAAGACAGGTGAGCGAAGGCCTGCCGCTCGTAGCGCGGGTATCTCCAACGCCGGTTTCAACCGCGACGCCAGCGCCGACGCAAACGCCAGCCGGCTACACTCTGATAATCCAGAGCCCCGTACAAAATGTGCGAAACGGGCCCGGGCTGCAATTTGAAGTCATCGGTCAGTTGCCGCGCGAAACGCAAGCCCGCGTACTCGGGGCAACACCGGATTACTCTTGGCTGGTGATTGATTTTCGCGGCCAATGGGGCTGGCTGGCATCATACCTGGTCGATACCTTTGGCAACCGCAATCTTTTGCCGGTCATTCAGCCGCCGGCGACGCCAACACCAGTACCGACATCCACCGCCGCGCCGCCGCGCGATCCCGACCTCGTTGTCCTGCACGCGCATCCGCCGCGCATCATCCTGGACCAGCCCACGACGGTGAGCGTAACCGTGCTCAATCAAGGCTTGACCGCCGCCGGACCCTTCGCCGTCGCAGCCTCTTTCCAACCGGGCGGACGCTATGCTGGCGTCAATTCGGCAGGGCTGGAGGCGGGCGGACAGACGACAGTGCAATTGAGCGCGACGCTCAGCGGCGCGACGGGACCGCAGTCGGTCATCATCGTCGTTGATCTCAACGAGCAGGTGGCGGAAGGCGTCGCGGGCGAATCGAACAATCGTGTCTACGCTTACAACTACATTGCCGACCGGGCATTTCTCGCCAGCGGAACATCGACGATTGGCGTCGGCAGCGTCGACCTAGACGGATACGGCAAGTCCGATTTCGCTTGGACGGGCACAGACCTGATCGCGCTAGACAGCGCCGGCATGTATCTGATGAACAGCTTCAGCACAATCGACAACGTACACTACGATGACATCGATACATCGCTGGCCAACCTCAAGTCGCTGAACATCGATCTGTTGACCAACTCCACGATCGGAATGCGCACAGCGGACGGCCATCACGGCGTCATGCAGCCGACCAATGCGCCGCGGGACGGCACAATCACTTTTGAGTATCGGATTTATCGTTGAGTTTTTCGGTCCCGCGCGCGAGATGTCATTCGGCTAGCGTGATTTCAACAATTCTCGTACGATACGCCTCAACCTGCACGCTTTCCCGATACGCCGGTAGGCCATTCTCGTCCAGGACGATTATCTCATAATGGTCCGCGAGCAGGTCGCCAACTGTGAAGTTTTCGCGCCAAACCGGGTCGGAGTTCACTTCTCCGCCGCCGTATGTGTACACATCGCGACTGATCGAATTTGAGCGCACGGTCAGGCGCCGGCCAGGGATCTGGTCGCCATCCCGATTGCGCACTGACCCGACGATCATCCCATGTTCAAGGTAATGCTGCAGCCAAAGCTCTGGATTGCGCGTCTGCCGATAATCAAAGGGATTGCTAACCCGTACCTCAAAGTGCAAATGAGGACCAAGCGCAACGCCAGACGAACCCACGCGTCCCAGGCGCGCCTGGTCACCCACGAATTGGCCCGCTTTTACATCGACCCTTCCCAAATGGCCATAGAGCGTGAACAGTCGACGTCCAGCCAGCGAGTAAAGATCGTGAGCCAGGATCACCACATTGCCGTAAAAGTCCAGCCGAGGTCCCAGCAACCTTTCCGAGTCAGCGCCCGCGAAGACGACCCGGCCCGCTTTGGCGGCGTAGACAGCTGTATTGCGCTCGTTGACGAATTCCACGCCCAGATGCACGGGGCGCGTATTCAACTGCGTATCCCCATAGGCGTAGGT
This sequence comes from Anaerolineae bacterium, assembly GCA_012270545.1. GTDB lineage: Bacteria > Chloroflexota > Anaerolineae > Aggregatilineales > Phototrophicaceae > UBA6055. Next base: position 6,149 of record JAAXID010000174.1, read on the forward strand.
TCGGTCGATCCAGTGCGTGTTGTCGTCAGAGAGTTCTATCGGTCGATGCAGTATATTGTGCTCAATCGGTTCAATCGCCGCGATCACCGTCAGCTGAACCTGAACATTCGACTCGCGTGTTGGGGTCGCATCCTGTGCTGACGCGCTTGGGACCCACAGCAGAGTTGCCAGAGCCAACCAAAGATTTGGCCACCGGGGACAAAGTCGCAGATTCATGGCACAGGCATCATCCGCTCTTTATCGAGAATTCGGTCGTGCCAAGCGCCTCGCCATCAGCATACAACGTCGCCGCATAGTCGCCGGGCAGGAAGGGGAAATCAACTGGCGTCGCGTAAAACCATACGCAGACAAAAGATCGCGAAAAATCGGCCAGCCAGGCCACGCGATAAATCGTGCGCCGATTAAACTGCCAGTCCACTTCAAATTGCGTGCCCGCTCGCAGCGCGGTAACACGCCCTGTGACGTAAATGAGTTCGTCGCTCGGGCTGAACTCCCTCACCGTCCCGCTAGAACAGCCGCTGTCGGGATCGGTACTTCGCGCTGTCACTAGATTCGATACGCGCATCGTGGAATCAGCTGGCATCTGCTCCGCGGCGTCACTCACCATATCGTCTTCAAGCGAACTGCCCATATCTTCCGCGCTGACGACAAGCGCCCGTACTTCCGGCGTGCCAGTATGATGCGCGCGCAGCGTGGCGCCCAGCGCCGCGTTGACCGCCGACATTTCAGCGATGCGCGTACCGGCCGCGACGATGGTCTCCACCACCATAATTCGGTCCGCCGTTGCCGCGACGCGAATAGACTCGTCTTCCAACGCGTACAGCGTCAAGTCGGGGTCAATCGTCGCGACGGCGTCGTCACCGCTGAATGCCTGACAGCCGGCCAACATCAGCGATACGGCGAAATAAAAACTGCTGACCAACCAGGATATCCGCGCCACAGCTCCGGCTTTCAGGCGATAGTTCACTGCCATAACCCAACCGCGAAACATTATATCAATTCAGGGAAGCCGCTGGTGAATTCAACAAGCTTGTCAAACTGAGCAGGGTCTGGGAGTGTCTTAATGGCTGGACTCTGCTTTTCTAACCCCAGCCCCGGCCCTTCTCGCCATCTCTATGGCGAGCATCCCAAAGCATTGGAGAAGGGAGTTCTCTAGCGGGTTTGCGCTAGCGTTATCTTTACTTCACCTCCTCGAAATTAGACACTCCCATGAAAGCGGCGATTCCTATGCGAAAAGCTGTAGAC
>JAAXID010000152.1:0-2923 GCA_012270545.1 Anaerolineae bacterium
TCGACCGGCGATACCTACAACGCGGCATTTGGTCAAGGTTATGTCAATGTAACTCCGCTGCAGTTGATTGCTGCTGTCGCCGCTACAATCAACGGCGGCGTCCTCCATCAGCCGACGGTAATCCGCGAATTCCTCGACGAAGAACGCCAGGTCATTGAAGGCTTTCAGCCGAAGGTGTTGCGAACGATCAATCGCGAAATGATGTCTGCCGGAGACGAACTGACCCTGCTGCTGCTAGAGGATATGCTGATGAAGGGCGAATCAAGCCTGGCCTGCGTCTGCGAACCCAATTCGAGTTGGTATGACCCGTTTCGCTGCGATCCGGCGGGCTATCGCAATACGGTCGATTTGAATCCTGACCCGGGCATCGAAGACGTGCAGACCTACCGCATTCACATCCCGCTGAACTACAGCTTCAACGGATCCGTGTGCCAGCCAGTGCGATTTCGCACGGTGAACACCCCCTACATCCCGCCCTTCGTCAGCACTGACACGCTCGATTTAGTACAGGAAGGCATGCGCGAAGCGGTTATCGGCGAGGGCGGCACGGCAGAGCCCGCGGCCCTGCCTTTTGTCGAAGTCGCAGGCAAGACGGGCACCGCCGAATACTGCGATGACAACGCCTGGGCGCTCAATCTTTGCGTCCCCGGGCAGTGGCCAGCGCACGCCTGGTACACCGGTTACGCGCCCTACGATGATCCGGAAATCATCATTCTTGCCTTTGTGTACAATGGCGGCGAGGGGTCGCAGGTTGCGCTGCCGATTGTGCGCAGGACAATGGAAGAATATTACCGGTTGAAGGCCGCGCGCGGCGGATTGCCCGTGAGCGCATCCAGCGGGGCAAGCGAGGCTTGATGTGCGCCGGCTCTCGATTGAGCATCGACAATTCCTTCGTCAGTGGATCCCCGCCGTCTTGACAGCCGGGAGCGCCTGGCTGCTGATGTTGATCATTGGTGAAACGCCGGTCGCGCGCGCATCCGGTTTGGCTCTCGCGATCCTCGGCGTGACCGCCAGCATGCGCCAAATGGGATTCGTCGCCTCAATTGCCGGCGGCTTGACCCTGGCGCTCTGCCCGGTCTTTTGGTCGCAAACGGGCGGCGGTCAATCACAGCCTGCGACCATCGTCATCGCCGTCGGCGGCGCGGGATTGGCGATGTTGGCCACGTCTCGCTTGCTCAAACGCAGCGACCTCGGCATTGGTTCCGGCATCGTCCTCTTCCTCCTGATATTCTGGAGCCAGATTGGCACGGCTCAAAGTCTGCGTCTCACCGGGCTGGTAACAGCTTGGCTGCTCTACTTGCTGGTCGATATGATTCTGCTGACTAATCCGCGCCCGGGCATTAAGCCAGCACAGAACCCCAAACCCTGGCACAGCACTGGAATGCTCTTTCTTTTCGCCGTCGGCGCCCTCAATGATCCCTTGGTGACCTTGCTCGCGCCGGCGCTGCTGCTCGCGCTCTTCCTGTCTTATGCCAAACTGGCCGCTTTGTATTGGTTGGGCATGCTTGGCACGATCGTTGTGGGAAGCTATTTGCTCCTACGCGCCTATGTCTTGCCAGCGCCCTCCCTGCTAGATATCTGGGGCTGGCGGGAAGCGGCGCGCTGGATTGAACTGGGGCAGCTGATGGTCGCCCAATTCAGCATCTTTGGCATCGTGCTTGGCGTCATCGGGCTGGCGCGCCTGTCACGCTGGTATCCGCCACTTGGTACAGTAACCATAATCGCCTACGCCGCTTACAGTTTCTTCGGCTTAACTTACCAGGGCAGCCATCGCGAGGTCCTGCTCATTCCGCTGATCATCATCCAGGTCATGTGGATGACCTACGCCGTCAATACAGTCGGCCAATGGGTGAACAAGTCGCTGGCGGACGAATCCGGCCGCTGGATTCATATTGTTTCGTCTTTCTACTTTATGCTTCCGGCATTTCTGCTCCTGGGCATCTTGCGTACCTGACTTCACCGGTACCCCTGGTGGGGCCGCTTGAGATGCGCCAATCGTTTTCAAGTCCATATAACGCGAGTAGCTTTTTCCTTATCGAAGCCCTAAGCGCAGATTCCAAAAACGAGTATATTTAACATAGCGCAGTTAGCGACGCGGTTCGCCCAAGCGGATACTATCCAACATGCAAGAAGACCTCATCGCCATCAAAGGCGTTAACGACGGCCTGCTAATATCGCTCAGCACAACGGAAAGCTGGCAATCCGTAACCGATCAGCTTGCCGCGCGAATAGATGAGAAGGCGGAATTCTATACCGGCGCCAACATCACAGTCGAGCTCGGCGAACGACCGGTGCCGAAGTATGAGCTCAGTTCATTAAAGGCTTTGCTTGAGCGCCGTGGCTTGAGGCTGTCCCTGGTGCGGAGCGAAAGCGACACGACGCAGAAATCGGCTGAATCGCTTGATGTGCCGACTGAGAATCATGTCTCCGCGAAAAGGCCTCAGCCGGTGGCGCAGGAGACGGCCTCGGCAAATCCGGAAGAGACGGGGACGCAGGGCGTGTTGTTCCGTCGTACCCTGCGTTCGGGCCGGATGATTCACAGCGGGGGCCACGTCATCGTGTTCGGCGATGTGAATCCGGGCGCCAAAGTAATTGCGGATGGCGACATTGTCGTCTGGGGGAAGCTGCGCGGTTACGTCCATGCGGGCGCGGCGGGCGATGAATCCGCCATCGTCTGCGCATTGGAAATGAGCCCCAGCCAGCTGCGCATCGCGGACTACGTTGTCCGGTCTCAGCCGGGCCGACGCAAAAAAATCATACCGGAAGTCGCGCTTGTGCGTGGCAATCAGATAGTAGTGGAATCTCGAGACTAGACCGAGAAAGGACGCCGAATGGGAGGGAAAGTAGTAACGATATCGTCGGGGAAAGGTGGCGTGGGCAAGACGACCGCCACCGCCAACCTTGGGATATCCCTGGCGAGCCT
>JAAXID010000152.1:2942-3463 GCA_012270545.1 Anaerolineae bacterium
CTGTTCCTCATCCCCGCCGCGCAGACGCGCGACAAGATGGCCGTCAGCCCCGAAGACATGGTGAAACTGACCGACGATCTGCGCGAAGACTATGACTATATTTTGATCGATTCGCCAGCGGGCATCGAGCGGGGCTTTCGCAATGCGCTGGAGCCAGCTGATGAGGTGCTGATCGTGACCAATCCCGAGGTATCGGCCGTTCGCGATGCCGACCGCATCATCGGTTTGATCGAAGCGGCCGACAAAGGACCGGGCAAGCTGATCATTAACCGTCTGAAGACCGAGTTGGTCAAGAAAGGCGAAATGCTTTCCTCCGAAGATGTTTTCGACATCCTCGGCTTGACGATTATTGGAATCATCCCGGAGGACGAACTGGTCCTTTCCGCTTCCAACAGCGGGATCCCCGTCACGCTAAATATGCAATCCAAAGCGGGCATGGCCTTCAGCAATGTCGCCAGGCGCGTCATCGGTGAAGATGTGCCTTTTATGAATCTGGATGAAAACCCCGGCATTTTCCAAAG
>JAAXID010000050.1 GCA_012270545.1 Anaerolineae bacterium
GAGCCCGAGCCGGAACCAATTCCGCTCGAGCCACTGCCGCTCGATTTGGGTCTGTGGCGTCTGGAGCGCGGAATCGAAGGTGAATTGAGGCTGGCGCGGGAAAAGCGTTGGCTGCGCGCGAAGCAGCGGCAGATCGCTTGGTACGGCTTGCTGACCGTCGTATATCTTTGGGTGTCCATCGCGACGCTGACGAGCGAGCTGGGCCTGCCCATCGCCGGCACGCTGATTCCCAATCCGGCCTGGCTGCCCTATTTGGGCATCGCCGTTGCCGTTTTGCTGCTGCTCGCCATTGTGCGCCTGCTATTGATCATTCTCCGCGAGCCGAATTCCATCGTCATCAATCCCTATGAGAAGACGATCAGCGCGGCGCGCGGCAATCAGCAGCTGTGGAAAGTGAACGGGGGCGGCGTGCAGTCCATCTATGCCAGCGAGGTGGTCAAGAAACGGGGACGCAAGCCGACGGTATTACACGGCGAAATTAACCTTCACCTGCTTGATGGGCGTTTCATGCCGATCCTGGTTGATAAGGAAAAGATAGTCGACGCCCTCTTGACCGGTCGCGACCCGCTGGTAGAAAAAGAACGGCCCGCTGACGTGCATGTGCTGGAGCCGGAAGCGGTCAGCACCGCCTTGCAAGGGGCCGCCCTGCATATCGGCGTCGGCCTGGGCGAGTTGCCCGTCTGGTACGACCGGCGCCTGAAATAACATCATCCGGATTGTACATCCACATGCGAGGTAGCGATGAAGAGCAAGGTTATAGTCAATCCGAGTTTTCGGCGGATGGACGAGATTTTTTCGCCCGAAGACCAGCGGCGGATGCGCGATCTCGTCGATGTGATCTGGGGGAAAGACGAAGGCATGCCGCAGGACGTTTTTCTACGCGCTTTGCCGACTGCGGATGTCGTGGTCACATCCGGCTGGCATTACGGCGATGTGCTCGATCAGGCGGAGCGTCTGAAATCCATCATGGATGTATCCGGCAGCTTCCCCCTCAATTTGGATTATGAAGCCTGTTACCAGCGGCGTATCCGCGTCTTGAGCGCGGCGCCCGGCTTCGGCCGACAGGTGGCGGAGTTTTCCCTCGGGCTGGCGATTGACGCGGCGCGGCAAATCTCCTATGGCGACCGTCTGATGCGCCGTGGCGAAGAAGCGTATCTCTGGCACGGCAACGTCGATACCTTCTTGCTATACGATCAGCCCGTCGGCATCATCGGCTATGGCAGCCTCGCCCGCGCTTTGTATCCGCTCCTGATACCATTTGGCGTCAGCATCTCGGTCTACGATCCCTGGCTCAGCGATGGCTATCTGACGCGGCAGGGATTGCGCCCGCTCTCGCTGGATGAGCTGCTGGCGACTTCAAAGTTCATCTTCGTGATGGCGGTGCCGTCAACCGAAAACCAGGCGATGATCTCGCGCGACCTGCTGGAATTGATTCAGCCCAATGCCGTTTTGATATTGGCGAGCCGCGCCCACGTCATCGACTTTGACGCGGCGACTGAGCTGGTGCTGGCGGGGCGCTTCAAGCTGGCGACCGATGTCTTCCCCATCGAGCCGCTGCCGGCCGATCACCCGATTCGCTCCGCCGAGGGCGCGATTCTATCCGCGCATCGCGCCGGATCGGTGGCGCAGGGCATGGTCGAGTTAGGCGAGATGGTGGTGGACGATCTGGAGGCAATTGTGAAGGGTATGCCGCCGCGGCGCCTGCAAATGGCGGAGCCGGAACTGAGCAGGCGCTATGCGAGCACGCGGGCGAAGTCGGGTAAATAAATAGTTCCAAGTTAGTCATGCGAAAAAGTGATCTGTAGTGGATGGTGCAGGCGGGCGACTCACAGAGTGCCCCTACAATGTTTTCCAGTATTGTGGCAATTTCCTTGATGCGGCAGTCATTCTCATTATTTTCCTGGTACTACTTATGTGTCTTCGTGGAGAAAAATAACCTGAGGCAATTGACCTGCCAGTAAGCTGCGCGCTCCTCAATGCGGTTGACTTGTGAGGTAATCTAACTACGCACCCCGCGCATCGTCTCCGCCCGCAGGTGGTCAACGACCGCTTTTGTAGCTTCGCTCTGCGTGGCGCCGTTCGCCAGACTGTCGTGGTAAACCGCCAGCTGCCGATCCGAGCTTGTGCCTTTTTCCAGGATCGTGTGCACATAGTTGACCTCCTCGCGCGAGCCCAACTCATCGACGACATCGTCAATCAGCTCCAGCAATTCAAGCGCCAGCGAACGCATCGACACCGATTCCCGCTTGCCGTAATCGATCAGCTGGCCATCCAGCCCCCAGCGGACTGCCCGCCACTTGTTTTCGGCGACGAGCTCGTTGGGATAAATGCGCCAGCTTTGATTCTGATTGCGCAGCTTGATCAGCTTGGCGACGATCGCTTGCACCAGCGCGGCGATGGCGACCGCTTCATCGACCGTTGTGCAGATATCGCAGATGCGGATCTCGAGTGTGCCGAAGTCTTCGTGCGGACGGCTGTCCCACCAGATCTTGGTGTAATCGGCTTTGCCGTCTCCGCGTCCCTTGCCCAGGGTGCCGACCTGACCGAAGGTCTCGATAAGGTGCTCGAAATCGCTGAACGAGCCAAAGATGGGCGCGGTGCCGGTGCGCGGCAGGTTCTCGAAGATGATGCTGCGGTAGCTTTTCAGCCCGGTAGGATGCCCGTGCCAGAAGGGTGAACTGGTCGAAAAGGTCAGCAGGTGCGGCAGAAAATAGCGCAGCTGGTTTTGAATATCGATCAGCAGATCGAGCTGCCGCCGCGTGGTGCCGAAACCGACATGCACGTGCATGCCGAAGATCAGCATTTGCCGCGCCACCTCTTGCATGTATTTCTTGAGATCTTCGTAGCGTTCGCCCGGATTGGCTTTCTGCTCTTCCCATTTGGC
>JAAXID010000092.1 GCA_012270545.1 Anaerolineae bacterium
GCCGCATCCGTATTCGCGGATTCGAGCGCCGCCTCGGGTTCAGCGCCAGCTTGCTCGCGGAGAGACCTTTCACGCTCAATGATGCGTTCGCGGCGGGACTTCCAGAAGCAGGTCGCGCCGGCGAACATTGCGCTGATGCTCCCGACGATGGGCAGGAATCCATAAGTCGGCAAGATGATGAGCAGGTAGTAGTACTGCGGTTGACTGCCGCGCCGGACGCCTTGCTGTTCCAGCCAGTAACCCAGGCTGTATATCATGCCGGTGCCCAGGCCGGCGATATTGGTGAACACGCTGGTGAAGAAAAAGGCGAAGATGACATGGAATACGGCGGCGGCGACCAGCCAGCGCTTCCAGTGCCAGGTCAAGCCGATGACAAGGGAGAGCATGACCAGGGGAGCAAAGGCGAAGGCGCCGACCAGGAACTGCCCGATCTGCGAGGGGGAGCCCATATTGGGCAGATTGCTAAGCAAGCCGTATAGGCTTTCAGGCAAGGTCTCGGCCAAGCCAGCGTATGCCGCGCTGGAACCGCCCATCAAGCGGACGAACAGCGCAGTCGTCCAAGGCAATATGAGTGTGACGATCAAAACGAGGACGTCAACTTCGGGGAATTGATAGAGGCCTGCCCAGAGACCCGCCTTCTCCGATTTGTCTTCAGCCAATTTGTTCCCGGATAGGGCGGCGCGCCGCGCATCGCGGATGAGGTAAACGGCGCCAGCGACCGCGATCAGCCAGAGGACCAGCCCGGGCGCCCAGCGAATCGCCGCGCCTTGGTTGGATTCGCCGCGGTCATTGATTTCCACATCGGGGACGGACGGTTCCGCGGTTTCCGTCGGCCTGGGAAAATGGGATAGCTCTTCGATGAATAGCAGGCCGCCGGCTGTGACCAAGGCGATTAGGAGAATTACGATGACTTCGCGCCAGGGTATGCGGCCCCAGCGATCGCGAAAGGCATAAAGCGCCGTCGATAGCAGCACGAAAACGGCGCTCAGCACGGATAGCGCCATCCAATTGATCCAACTGCTTCGCTCAATATCGGATAGATCGGTCCAACTGGTGCCGCGCCCCGGCACGATCTCGGTCGGTATGACATCGACGACTATGTACGTGCCCAGCGTCATGACGCCGCCCAGCAAGATGCCGAGCATGATCGCATAGAAGATCGGCTTGCCGCGCAGGTGGTATCGTCGCTGGGCCAAACGAACAAGAAAGTAGATGAGCAGGAAGCCACCGAAAATCGCGATATAAATGAAGGCCGTTTCTTTCGAGCCCAGATTCAGAATCATGGCGGCGGCGAAAAGATAGAGCCAGAAGGCGCGGCGGCGAAAGCGCGGCGGACCGTCGAGATACATCAGGATGCAATAGGCCATGATCATGCCGAAGAGAATCGACGGCGTATCATGCCGGATGTAGCGATTGTAATAGAGCAAGAGCGGCGAAATAAGCAGCATGATTGATGCGAGCGCGGCGCCCCAGCGCCCCAGCCACTTGCGCAGCAGCAGAGGAAACATCACCATGATGACGCCCAGAAGCGCGGTGTAGATGCGGCCCGAGAAGTCGCTGTCACCGAAGAGATAGAAGGAAAAGGCAGTGGCATGAAATAGCACCGGACCGTGCATCAGTGGCGTGTGCTGAAAGTTGCCTTCGCTGTATAGATTGTAGGAGAAACGAGTGTGCAGACTCTCATCGTGGCTCATGACGCGGTCTTCCAGCATGTGAAAGCGCGTGAAGACCGCCAGCAGAAAAATGACAATGTACGCGGCTAGCTCCCAATTGACGAGCAGGCGCTGCGACAGGGCACGCCCTAAGGCGTTGTCTTCCTGCAGATTGGGAGAGGTTATCATGCTTTGTCAACCAGTTTTGGTTGGTTCAGGCAGAGAACGGGCGGAGCGCTCAGAGGTCTGGCGCCGGCGTATTTTGTAGCATCGGCCTGCTGCCGCGCGCGCCCGGTTCCGCTGTCGCAATAACAAACGGTCTTCCCGCCTGCCGCGCGTTCTGCGTCGTTATTATGCTGATTGACTGCGGAAGGCGTGGTAAATCCACCGGCGACAACGAGGAATGGAACCCAATTACCATCGGAAGCAGCAGCGCAATCGATATCGCCAGCATGACCAGCCCGTAGCTGAATTGCATGCTGTGTGGCGACGCAAAATCACTCAGCCACACTGTTTGCCTCGCCGGCACCTGCAACTCGCTCTGCAGCGACGACCAGAGTTGATTCAGTCGCTGCGGGTTGGGCGCGCCGAGGGTCGGCAAGTTGCGCTCCAGCTTCAGAGCGAATTCCCTATGCCGCATGTATTCCCGCTGGCAGTCTTCACATTCGTCGATGTATCGCCCGACGCGCCGGCGCGCGGCTTCAGAAAGATCGCCGCTGACGAAGCGCGCCATATGTACCTTGCAGTAGCGATACTTGAAGCGGATCATCTTTCGCTTAGCGTCTCCAATGGCCGCCTAGTGTACTCTCAAGAGTTCTTCCAGCAGCCCCATACCCACCGGCTGCAATGACTGTTTCAGGCGTTGGTGCCCCAGGCGAACGCGGCTTTCGGCTGTCTTCTGCGGACAGCCCATTACTTCGGAGATCTCGCGATAGGTCATGCCTTGGCCATAGCGCAGCACGATCGCTTCGCGCAAGCGCGGCGACAGATCCTGCAGCGCCTTTGAAATAGTCTCGTTGGCGTCGCGGCGAATGACGGCCGCTTCCGGCGCTTCCGCGGGCGGCGCTTTCAACTCCAGACCCAGCCATTGCGTAATATCGACCGTGAGAAAACGCTTGCGGCGATAGGTGTTGCGGCAGCGGCTCACGGCGATCGTGTAGAGCCAGGTCTTCAAGGAAGCCTTGCGCGAGTCAAAGCGATGCAGATTTTTGAAGGCGTAAAGAAATGATTCTTGCAATATATCTTCGGCGTCTTGTTCGTTCATCAGCAAGCTGTAGCACAGCCGATACAAGCTGGCGGCGTAGCGGTCGTATAGTTCGGCGTATCCGATTTGGTCTCCGGCGAGGGCGCGTTTGATAATCGCGTCGATCTCGGCGTGGCTTTGCCTTCGATTGTCAGTCATGTTTGCATACCTGTTGCGGACGATCCATAGACACTCCCTCATTTACACATTGTAGCGCGAACATCCTCAGTTATGAGAGCGTTGATCGGCCGGAATGCCATCATAGACATCTTGCCGCAGCCAAAGCATCACGTGTTCTTCCTTCAGGATACTTGCGCGAAGGCGACCCTGCGACCACCAGGCGGGCAAATCCCATAGCCCCAGATCGGCGAAAGACCAGGTTCGGCGCAACAGGAAGCGCTGACCGACATAGTCGCCGCCAAGCGCGTCGATCTGCTCTTCATTCTGCGCCGTCAAGACGATTTCTTCGCTGGCTGCCTCCTCAATTATGTTTACGAAGCGCGCGTTGAGGAAGTCGCGCGCGAGCCAGGCGACCAGTCCGTCATCTTGAATGATTCCGTCTTCATCCCGCACAAGGTGAATCTCCAGTAACGGGAAGCCGGCTGTATCACGATCGGCCAATTCAAAGAGTGTGTCGCGCAGCAGATAGGCATCGGCGGAAACAGCGCGCTGTCTCCACAGATCGCGAGAATTTGCGGCCTCCGCCACGAATCCGCTCCAGGCGCCGCCCAGGCCTGAGAGCAACATCAGCCAAAGGAAGCCAAGCCCGATGCCTTGCAGGCAGGTGCCCAGCCCCCAGAAATTGGCGGTTAGCAGAAAAACAATCAGCACAATGATTGTCGTCATCAGCAACAAGCCCAGGCCATGGAGCAGTCTCGTCTGCGCCGGCTCAAGCAGCAGAGGGAACAACTCGGCGAGGCTAGTGCCGGCTGGCAGCTCCAGCAGCAAACGCGCGACCTGCATGAATTGCACGGCGAGGATGAGCAGGAACATGAACACGCCGGCCGAGATCGCCCATTTGACCCAGCGATAACGCGGCGAATAAAGCGCGCTTTCCGCCGCGTCGTCTTCGTCCGCCTCCCAGAGTATGACGACGCGTCGATCGACCATCAGCTGCGTGATGCCATAACTCGCCAGCAGCGTGAGTGGCAGCACAACCCACATCGCGTCTGTCGGTTTAGCGCCGGGGTAGATCAGCAAAGCGAGCGCGCCAATGGCGGCCCAGGCGGCGGCAAAACGGTCGATATAGGTGATATCGCCCTTTTTCCACAGCAGCCAGGCGCCACCGAGCGCATAGATGATCAGCAGCGGCTCATAAGCGAGTAGAGAGACGAAGCCGAGGCGAGTCCCGTCAAGGCTGTTGCTTTGCGTCAGGCCGCTGATGGCTGAGTTGATGAGCTGGCTTACCGTACGCAAGCCGGCCGGATTTAACATGAACGCGGTCGATGTCAGGAAAACAATCAGTATGGGCACGAAGGCTGCCCTGGCGATCGGGAAGTCTCGCAGCCGTTTGACTGCCAGCTGCAAGATATCGTCGCCTGGCAAGCCCAGACGCTGCGGGGCGCTGAGCGCTGTCCGCCAGACGGCCAGCCAGCCCGCCACCAGCATGACCGCCAGCAGCGGAATGCCAGAGGGGCTTGATAGCAGCACCATAAAGGTGACGCAGGCAATCGCCCACCAGGCGTCGCTTTGCCGCCGAGAATACCAATAGCGCCGTATCATCCAGATGGCGAATACGGTAAAGAGCATCATAAATGCGCTGCCATCAGCGGTGCGCGACATGACAGTCGGAACGGTCAGCAAGGAAAGCAATAGCGCCCAGATGTAGGTTCGTGTTTTGCCCAGACTTTCGCGGAACAGCAGCGGGCTAAGCGCAAGAGCCGTACCTGCGATCGCCGCGCCAATTCGCAGCGCGAATTCACTCGCGCCCAAGAGCGAGAACATCGCCAATTGTGATAGATAGGTCAACGGGCTATTCGACGCAACGAAGGCGCCGGGCGCATCGTCCTCGACGGTGTGCCAGGCATGCAGCGCGCCTTCCGCTTCGTGATCGGATATCGGCACAATGTCGAGGCCGCTCACGCGGAGGAGCAGCGCCACCAAAGCCAATGCGATATAGGCCAGCGCTTCGATAGAAATTGTGGGCGCGGAAATGATGCGCTCGCCGGCGCCACTGGGCCTGGCCGCATCCTGGTCAACTTGCATCAGATAACTGTCCGCACACACGGATGCCCCCGCCCCTCTGCGAGAATCGGCAGTCAATCCGCGCGCGCGACTCATCAGTGGTTGCCGCTAAAGTAGATTCGTGATCGTCCGGATTGACAAACGACGGGCAATCCGTCGAGAAACTTCTCTTCGCCAAAGTCACCATATTTTTTGCGTTCCGATGCCCCGTACAGAATGTAGTTGATGTCATAACGCTCAATGATATCGCCGATATCATTCATATCAGCGGCTGTATACAGACGTTTCATATCCGCGCTGCGCGAACCGGCGATGGCCGGATACGTATTCCCGCGCCATTGTCGCTCATGATTCTCCCAACCAAGCACGATGGGGATTCCCGCGAGCGTGCCAACGCGTCCGTATTCAATGCGATAAGGATCGCCAACTGCCTCCGCGACCACGACATCGGCTCGCCCGACCAAGGCGTCTAGGCATTCGATGACGTTTTGGTCATCGCGGTTCAACAAGCCTGGCGCGCCATCAAGGCTTAAGGGATCTGCGATGGTTACGGCATCATCCTCAAATATGACAATTCCATCATGATTCGCGCGAAACAAGTCCCCCTCTGCCGCGTCGATCAGGCTGCCTCTTGAATAAAGTATAATGCCTGGCTCAACCCGCTCCCCGTCGGCGACCCGTCGAACCGCGTCCTCCCAATCGTCCGGCGGCGCATAATGTCGTGTATTGGTATAGTGCTGGCGCCCTGTTTCGATGAGAGAGCGGTGGTAGAGGCCTTCAATGCTATAGACCAGGCCCGCCCCAAGGCTCAAGACCAGCGCGAATCCGAATGCCAGACGGAGCATTGGGTGCGGCAGTGGCAGGCTGTGATCAGCCATGATGCTGTACACTGCATAAGCGGCCGCCAGACTCCACAAGACCCAAGCCTGATAGTAGAACTTGAATACGGTGTTAATGCGCACCCCGAAGTTATCTTTTAGATAGAGGAACTCAGGGAACAATGTCAGAACAAGCCCCATGCCAATCAAGAGCAAGACAAAGCCAGTCGCGCTCGGATACTTGATCCAGGTGATCGCGACTTCGCCGCCCGCTATGGCTTGCCGGCGCGCGGGGAAAACACGTGCCAGCACGATCACGATTCCCAGGAGGAGGATCACCGATGTCAAGCCGAATTCGATTCTGCGCTGAATCAATTGCCGGATCAGCGCGCCCGATTCCTCTGACGCGACGACCATGTTGCCGACTACGGTCTGGTTGGGATTGCTGAGGGCGATCAAGACGCCGAGCAGAATCATCGATCCCGCCAGGGCAAGCAGCACCATGCCGGCTGCCTTCAAAGCAAAGCGCCAATTCAGCCGCTGCGCCTTATGACCGCGCCAAATCTCCACAAACATATAAGCGCCCACAACGGCGATCAGGGGACCAAACATAAGGAAAAAGCGGCGGAACAACGTCGGATGCAGCAGATTCGGCAACAGGCCGCCGGCCTGCGATCGGAAGCTGACGAAGTAGGGAAGGTAGGCGACAAAAGCGATAAGCGCAAGCGACGCGCCAAAGCGGATGAGGCCGAGCCAATCCGCCCCAGTTAGCTTGCCGCGTTCGCTCCCCAGTAGCCGGCGGAGCGCCTCCGCGCCGACAAAGCCAACTAGATAGATGGGACCGTCCCAGGCGTTGAGGAAGGTCAAGCCACCGATGGCCAGGCCGTAGAGCAGAGTTTCGCCCGCTTCTGGCGAGCGGCGCAAAAGCGTAAGATTCAGCATCATGCCGATCACCATCACGACGAAGGGGAGCGCAAGCACATGCGGGTGATTGTCTCCCAGGATGAAGCTGAAGGCGGGGAATTCTCCAATGGGCTGCGTGCCGATCGGAGCGCCGTCCAGATCGTAGTCGGTCACGACGCGGCTGGCGCGGAACCACCACCAGTAGTCCCAAGTTGAAGAGTGCAAAGTCAGGCTGGCTTCCGGGTTCTGAACATAGGCGCCTTCGCTGAAGTTAGAACGCGCCTGCGTTCCCCAGTATTCAAGGTAGGATTGAGGCGCCGCGCGGGCTTGGTAAGGCGCTTCAACGAAGACCATTTGGAAATTGCCGACCAGTATCAACAGCGCCATCGCCAAGATGCCAGTCGCGATTGAAACCTTGCGCGAGGCCAGTTTGCGGATGCGATCGGCGGCGGCGTGAACACGCGAGCGAACCAGGTTGTAGGCCAGGCCGAAAGCGGTCAAACCGGTAAGCGCAAACAGTGAGGCGACGGTCAAGTTGAATCCGACGGTACTTCCCAGGCCGCTCAACATAGAGAGCGCGGCCCACATGACATAACCCATGTAGTAGTAGCTGATGGCGTAACCCGACATCCAGGGGTCGTTTGGGGGAAAAGCGCCGCTCCGCTGCGTGGCGCTGAAGAAAGCCAGCTCCATCGGCTTTTCCGTGCCGCTGAGGTCGTTCTGGTGGGCGCGGAAAAGCGCCCAGCCAAAGAATAAAGCGGCGAAGAGCAGTTCGGCCGCCAGGACAAGCATACGATTCTCGCGCCACCAAATGGCGAATTCCTTGCGTTCAGCAAAGCGTTCGTAAAGCACAAGGGCAAGAATCAGAAGCATCAGCCAGGAAAGCGCGAGGCTGCCCGCTGAATTGTCGAGCAAGCCGAAACTGGCGAGCAGCCAAAAGATGAAGGTCGCCAGCAGCAGGCCCAAGGCGCGCGCCAGGGTGTATCCCTTATCCGGCAAGCCACCCAGCAGACGCAGGCAGAGCGGAAAAGCGGCGGCGCCCGCCAGCGTGATCCAGAGCCACCAGGCGAATACAATATGCCCTTCGCGGGACAGCCAATCCAGCAGCAGCGTCATC
>JAAXID010000169.1 GCA_012270545.1 Anaerolineae bacterium
CGGCGATTATAACGGCGAAGTCGCTGCTGCCGTCGCGCGGATCTGGCGCGAAAACGCGGATGTGATCGCGCTGTGTCGCAGCCGGTACCTCTCTTTGGGCGCGCAGTTGGCGGGCCGCTCGCCCGACTTCACTCTCTGCCACGCCGATATTCACCCCGCCAATATCATCATTGACGCCAGTGGCGCCATCCACATCGTCGATTGGGACGAGACGCTGCTGGCGCCAAAGGAACGCGACCTGATGTTCTTCATCGACGATGGCCGTTCCGCCGATGCGACCGCGGCCTTCCTCGCTGGCTACGGTGACCGATCGGTGGACTTGCTGGGCTTGGCTTACTACAAATACGATTGGGTCATTCAAGAGTTTGGCGATTATGGCGAACGCGTCTTCCTTGAACCTGGCCTCAGTAGCAGCGACCTGGCGCTTGCGCAGCGAGAATTCACCCGCCTCTTTGAAGCGGGCGATGTGATTGAGCGGGCGCATCGGGCTTATGCAAATTTGTTTATTTCCGCAACATGATTAGACATGTTGTTTCGATGATTTCTCATGGATGGATCATTTCTATCGCGGGCTCTCCATCTACCGCGAAGACGCCGCAGGGACCGCCTTGTTCGTTCACTAGCAGATCGACTTCTTCGCCGGCAAAGTTCAGCACGGGATGATAAAACTCGTTGACCTTCTCGGCTTCGCCGACGATGTAATGGGCGATCAGCGAACGCCGAAAGCGGCTTGCGCTGCGATTGGGGAAACTGCCGTGGATCACCTGCCCGTTGAAAAAGACGACATCCCCCGCCTTCATGATCACTGGCTCCGGCTGGCGGCCGGGCGGAATCGGCACCGCATTGCCGCTGAAACTTTGGGTCATGTCGGCTTCAATCGGGCATAGCCGCGGCAAGTCCTGGGTGCGCGGCACGATCTGCAGGCAGCCGTTTTCGCCATCGCAATCATCGACCGCCATCCAAGCCGCCAGGCAAGTGCCGGGACGCACTCTCAATGGCGTCTGGTCTTGATGCAAAGCCTGACCGCGCGCGCCCGGCGGTTTGAAATAAAACATCGTCTGCGCCGCGTAGGGCTCGGTTCCCAGCAGCGCGGTCGTCCAATGGCGCATGCGCTCATCCAGCAGCCAATCCAGCGAGAACTGATCAAAGCGATGCGAATGAATGATGCGCGGGAAAGCTTTCAAGGGATCATCATCTGGCAGCAGATGTGGGTTGTCGCCAGCAAAGCCATGCCCGGCGGCGTTCAAGGCCATGAAGTGCGCCTTTATGAAAGCGATTTCCTCCGCCGAAAACAGCGCCGGCACCACGACATAGCCTTCACAATTGAATCGCTCGATGAGGCCTTTTTCATCCATCGTTTCGCTCCTGGGTTCACAGATGCCCGAGCATACGCGGCAACATTTTCGCATAAACATAATACAAAGTGGGATGCGCTGCAAAATCCCAGGCGCCGATATGCCGCGTCAGCTGGCCGCGGAATCCGCGCTTGAATTGGTACACGCCCCACAGGCTGTCGCTCTCGTCAAAGTTATCGGGCGCGCCCCACATATCGTAAATGGCATAGCCCTGCGCCTTCGCCCACTTGATCGCTGCCCATTGCAGCGCGTAATTGGGCATGCGCTCGCGCTCTTCATCAGCTGAGGCGCCATAGAAATACCAGCATTTCCGCCCGAAGTGGAAGAGGATCACATGGGCGATCGCCACGCCATTATATTCGGCGATGAAGGCCTGCGCCAATCCCGCCCGCATAAATTGTTCCCAGGCGCGGCGGTAATAGTCGAAGGGGCGAATCAGAAATCTATCGCGCTCGCCAGTGATTTGGTAGAGCCGGTAGAGCAGGGGTAGATCATCGATGGTGGCCGACCGTACAAGGACACCTTTCTTGGTGGCAACGCGAATTTTGCGGCGTGTGTTGCCGCTCATTGCCGCCAGAATCCCGTCTTCGCTTCGTTCCAAGTCGATGTTCAATGTATTGCGGAATTGCACCTGCGAATCGGAAAAGCGCCAGCCGCGCTTCCGCAGCATCTCCTCGATCGCGCGGCCCGTCTCATGCGGTTGAAAGTCTGAACTGCTTGGCATGCCGGTCGCGGCAATCACATCGGGGTCAATCTTCAGCCAGAGGACGCCGAATGCTTTCGCGCGGTGTTCCAATTCAGCGAGCACTTGTTCAGTCAGCTCAATATCGGCGTAATCCAGGGCGGGACCCTTGCTGACGTACATCACCTTCAGCGGTCCCATTTTGCGCGTGAGCAGGCTCGCCATAGCGACGATCTGACCGCTCCGTTCGAAGGCCAACCGCAGCGGCGCCCAGCGGCCCGTCTTCCGCTTGAACTCGCCCCATTGCCAGCTTTGCAGCACATGCGAGCAAGGCAGGTCGCGCAAGCGAACATTCCATTGATTTGGCTCGTCGATCTCGCTTATCGTGAGAATGACCAGCGTCCTTTCGCGCTCAACCCTTGAATCTTATTGCGGCGCGGTAAGCAGCGTAAACCACGGGGTTGCGGGCTTTGTCCCAAGCGCCGAGCGAACGGCGGACCTCACCGCCCCAGCCGCGCTTGAAGCCGTAGACGCCCCAAAGACCATCGCTGCGCTCCTTGAACAGCGTTTCGAGCGTCGCCTCGTCATGATCGGGCACGCCCCAAAGGTCATAATAGCGGCAGCCGCGTTTCCGCGCCCATTGTATCGCCGCCCACTGAATGCCATAGGTGGCGTAGAGATTACGCTTGCCGCGCGAGGATGCGCCATATAGATACCAGGCCGTTTCCCCCAGGGCGAAGACCATGATCGCCGCTAGCAAATCGCCCTCATGCCGAGCTAGCAGCAGCGTCCCATGCGTCGGCAGCAATAGCTCGAAGACCTGCGCGAAATAAGCCTCGCTGTGCACGCCGAATGCGTTTCGCTCGCCGGTCTGCTGCATCAATCGGCTGAAAGCGCTGAGATCCGCGCGCGCGCCTTCTTTGAACTCTATGCCGCTTTTGAGGCTCTTGCGGATTTTGCGGCGCGTGCCTTGATTCATTCGCCGCATGATAGTCTCGTTGTCGCTGGCGATGTCGATGACGATGGTGCGCGGCGGCTGAATCGTTTGCGGGCTTTCCTGAAAGCCCATGCGGAGGAGGTCTGGCGCCATTCCCGGTGGAAACTGGCCCGGCTCCAGCTTGATGAAACTGGCGCCTGTCTCTCGCTCCAGCGCATCCCAGAGCCGGGGATAGTATGACGGGTCGGTCGCGAATCCACCCATGGGCACGTAGGCCATCTTTCCCAATCCCAGCGGCAGACGCTTCAACAGCACCAGCGCCCCGGCCTGTATCTCCTCCCCCGTTCCCAGCGCCACGATCCGCTCGTCCCATCCGAACCGCGACTTAAGCGCGCCCCAAGCGGAGACTTGCAGCAAGTGAGCCCGCGGCTGCGCGCAGACGAAACGATCCCAATCCGCAGCGCTCGGCTGGATAAGCCCTATACCAGAAATCTGCTTGGAGATGGGGACGGACAAGGTTTCATTCCAGGACAACATACCACCAATTCATAGTACAAGTTTACTCGGCTTAAACCCGTAGGAAAGTTAGGGAGTGTCTAAATGGCCGGCCTCTGCTTTTCTAACCCCATAACCGGCCCTTCTCGCCATCTCTATGGCGAGCATCCCAAGGC
>JAAXID010000090.1 GCA_012270545.1 Anaerolineae bacterium
GATGGCACCTGCATCCGCGACTATGTACACGTGCTCGATCTGGCGCGCGCCCACATTTTAGCATTGGAAGCGCTGGCCGATGGCGAAAGCTGCGTCTACAACCTCGGCAGCGGCAGCGGTTATTCCGTGCGCGAAGTCATCGAAAGCGCGCGCAAAGTGACCGGACACCCCATCCCCACGATCGAGGCGCCGCGCCGCCCCGGCGACCTGCCCGTCCTGGTCGCCAACAGCGAAAAGATCGGCCGCGAGCTGGGCTGGGAAACCGACTACAACAACCTCGAGACCATCATCCAAACCGCCTGGAACTGGCACCGCCACCATCCGGCCGGTTACGAATCCTGAATGGAGAAGTATAGTGCCTGTCGCTGTCTTGATTCGCATTTCTGTGGTCGTGCTGTATGTACCCGTCTGTCTAATCGCCTACTGGCGGCTGATTCCGCGTCTTTCTCCTATAAGCAAAGGCTTATCGACCTTCATGTTGGCCGCACAAGTGTTAGTAACTCTGCTGTCGCTCGAGCTGAATCCAGATTCCGCATTCGAGCGCTGGCTTTGGCATCTGGATGAAGAAAGCAACATTCCGTCAACGCTGGCCTCGACGCAATTAGCCCTGGTGGGATTCGTCACACTGCTGACAGCCTTGCTTGCTAAGGCAGGACCGGCTTGGCAACGTATCTATTTCATCGGGTTCGGGACGCTCTTTATTCATCTCGCGCGAGATGAATTTTTGAAGTTTCATGAAAACGTACCAAACTGGGAGATTCACTTCGCGCTATTGGGCGCGGCCGTCGCTGTGACGACAGCCCTCGTTACCCTCCGTTTGCCTCGTCATCTGAGGATCTGGAATATATGCATCCTGGGCGGACTTGCCATGAGCGCCGCGGGCGCCATCGTCGTCGAGCAATTGCGGTTCACCATAGCGTGCCGCGAACTCGGCTTCTTCGCTGACGGATGTCATATCTACATCGTGGAAGAATCTCTCGAATACTTGGGAGTTTGGTTGCTGCTTGTCGGTGCTCTCGGTCATTTGTCCGACTCAGTTCCGAGGTTGGGGCGCCTCAGACACCTGTTTTACGTGCTGCCTGCGCTTTGGATTGCAATCCACCATGCGCCCTACCTGATACGATTGGTTCAATTCAACTCCCCAGCCGCACAAGCGATCGTGCAGTACAAGTCCGACGTGGAGCTGCGCATTTACCGCTTGGACAAGGACCAAAGCAAGGTCTCGCTGCAATTCTTCGCCTCGCCCCGTACCTGGAAGGATTATATTGGTCTGGGATATTCCCTTCACTTGGTCGACCAGGTCAGCGGCTCATCAATCGCTGGCATTGATGACTCGGCAACTCGCAATCACCCTATGCCTTACCGTCTCTTCGGCGAGCGAGAATATGTATACAAGCAATGGCTCCAGATCGACATACCACCAACAGCGCCCAGCAACCGCGCGTTTTGGATTGTGTTGACGAGCTGGAAACAAGACGACGACCAATTCACGCACCAGCGAGTGCGCTCTAGCGACTTCCCGACACTCAGCGATACTCAAGCAATCTTGAGCGAACTGGTCATCCCGGCTGATGCTGAGCCCGCAGCGGCTGTTCCAGTGGCGAGTTTTGCCAATGGACTGGTACTGGAAGGGGCTGGGCTTCCATTACAAGCCAAAGCCGGTGACACCTTGAACATATCGTTTACCTGGCGCAGCTACCAGAACGGCATCGACGATCTCAGGCAATTCTTGCACGTCGGCGACCTCGCTAGCGGCGAATGGTGGATCTATGATCAGCAGCCTTTAGGTCCCCGCCTCCCGACCCGCTTGTGGTACAGTGGCTTGGCAGACAGCGAGCTCTGGCAAGTCGCGCTCCCTGCTGACCTGGCGCCAGGGCGCTATTCGCTGTTTACCGGCCTATATCGCACTAGCGACTTGGAACGCCTGCCAGCCAGCGCAGCGGACGGGGCGCTCATTGCTGATGCCCGTGTTCCTTTGGGCAGCCTGGAAATTGAACGCTAGATTTGGTGAAAACCAGCGCTACGGTTGTATCAGCTTCTGTTGAAGGAGGAGCTGATATGACACGTTTGGCTGTTCTGGCCGATATCCACGGCAACCTGCCCGCGTTAAACGCCGTCATTGACGACATGGCGCAATTCGAAGTCGATCACGTCGTCGTGGCCGGCGATAGCGTCAATGTCGGTCCCTTTTCGCGCGAGGCGCTCGAAGTCATAAGCGCGCGAAACTGGGCGATCATCCGCGGCAACAACGCCTTCTACGCCACCGAGTACAAGACACCGCGCATGCCAGCGCACTGGTCCAGCTTTACTTTGCCGCCTCTGCTGCGTGAACAGTTGGGCGCCAAGTGGATAAACGTTCTCGCTTGCCTGCCTGATACGCTCTCGCTGCGCTTCCCCGACGCCGCGCCGGTTCGCGTCTTCCACGGGATTCCTGGAAATCCCTGGGTCGCCATCACGCCGCGCTCAACATTGAGCGAAGTGCAGGCCTGGCTCGGCAATACGCCTGAAGCGACCGTCATTTGCGCCCACAGTCATATCCCCATGGAACGACATATTGGATCCTGGCACATCTTCAATCCGGGCTCGGTCGGCATCCCGCTCGACGGTGAGCGCAGCGCCAGTTACATGGTGCTTGAGGGCGACCAAAACGGTTGGGCGCTCTCCGCCCATCGCCGCCTGCCATTTGACCATGACAGCATATTCGACGCCTTTGACAAACAGCGTTTTGTCCAGCGCGGCGGGGTCACCGCGATGCTTCTCGCGCAAGAGTTTGAGACCGCCCGCATGCGTTTGTGGCCCTACCTCCAATGGAAAAAAGCCACCTCCCCCGATCAGACGGACAGCGTCGAGCTATTAGATCAATTCATGCGTTTGGAGGACCTGCGGCAATATATGCCGCCCGAATATCGCGACTTGACGCCGGCGCTCTATCGCGACTGATGAGCTCTACATGGTAGAATTCGACTCGCCTATTGACTTGAAAGACGGAACAGCCCATGTGCCGCAATATACGCACCCTCTTCAACTACAATCCGCCCAGCACAGCCGCCGATATTGAAGCGGCGGCGCTGCAATACGTGCGCAAGGTCAGCGGCTACCGCAAGCCTTCCGCCGCCAACGAAGCCGCCTTTCAGCAGGCAGTCGCCGATATCACGCGAGCGACAGCGATCCTGCTCAACTCGCTGGAGACCAGCGCCCCACCACGTGATCGCCAAGCCGAAATCGCCAAGGCGCGCGCCCGCAACGCCAAGCGCTTCGGAGGCGCATAAGCCGTTTACAGTCCCCTGCCCTTGCGCTAGACTACGCCTGAATCGGCAGCGCCAAACGGAATACAGCTATGGCACTCAGCGGCGAGTCCATGCGCGCCATCATCATGGAAAACATCGGTGGGCCGCGGGTACTCAAAGTCACGAGGATCCGCATCCCTACGCCCGGACCAGGCCAAGCGCTGATCAAGGTGCACGCGGCATCGGTCAACCCCTGCGACCTGCATCTGCGCAGCGGCCGTTTGATCATCCGAAAGCCGATGCCGCATATCCTGGGCGCCGACGTCGCTGGCGAAATTGAGAGCATCGCCGACGATGTCAGGGGCTGGGAGACCGGCGCACGCGTGGCCGTCTGCACCGAGGCGCTCGGGCGCGAAATCAACGGGGGCTACGCCGAGTATTGCGTCGTCCCAGCTGATCACTTGATCCCGCTGCCGGACGCGCTCGATTACCAGTCGGCGGTGGCGGCCGGCGCCAGCTTCGCCGATGCCCATCTCGCGCTGGTGACCAACGGCAAGCTGAAGAAAGCGGACATGGTTGTTATCCGCGGGGCGGCCGGCGACGTCGGCGTAGCCGCTGTCCAGATCGCCAGCGCTCGCGGCGCCAAAGTCATCGCCATCAGCGAGGGCGAATTCGCCGCCAGATTGCAAGAAATCGGCGCTAACGTCGTGCTCGAAGACGCCGGCGACGATCTGGCGCGCCAGGTCAAGGTGGCTACCGCTGAGCGGGGCGCCAGCCTCGTCCTCCATTGCAGCGACGAGCTCAACCTGGAGGAATCGCTGGATATGCTCGGGCCTGGCGGCCGGCTAGTCATTGCCGGCCCGCTGCGCAAGTCGCAGGCCCGTCTGGACGCCATGAACCTCTACCTGAAGAACCTCAGCATCCTCGGCTCATACGGCTCCATCAAGCCCAAGGATGGCGAGACCCTGCTTAAAAATCTGGCGAAAGGCACGTACAGGCCGCTGGTTGACCAGGTCATGCCATTGAGCCAGGCGCGGCTGGCGCACCGCAAAATTGAAAAAGAGCCCGGCTTCGGCAAGATTGTTCTGGTGCCGGATTCGATCCTCGAAACGGCGGAAAAGCCCGCCAACTGGATTCCAATCGAATAGCGCTGCAAGTTACTCAAGCCCCGGATAATCAAGCAACAGCGCATCCAAAGCCAGCCGCAGATTAGCGTTGGTCGCCAGCGCATCAATTGTCCGCTGGGTTGCCTGGAGCGCGCACTTGGCGCTCGCCGGCTCTATACGCAGCGCCAAGGTCCGAATCTCATCGGCGCGGTCGCTATTGCTGGGCTTCACTGGACTGTCATGACATTGCAGCAAGACATCGCGCCAGTAAGTTAGCCAGATCTCGAGGATGTCGCGCAAGGCGGCTTTATCCCGTCCCACTCGCTTGCTCAGCTGCTCGGCGGCTTTGAGCCGCGCCAGCCGCCCGCCATCCACGATATCGCGCAGCGCGTCGAGCATCTCCCGCCGGAATGCCAACTGCTCGTCATCCCGGACCGCATTCAGCGCCCAGCCAGTTCGCCCGCCGCTCAAGCGCGCGATGAGATCGGCGCGTTCTTCCTCGCAGCCACGCCCTACCAACGCCGTCTTGATCAGCTGCAGTGGCGCCGGACGCAGCGGAATCGCCTGCGCGCGACTGCGGATCGTCGGTAAGACGTGCTCGACCGAGCTAGCCAAAACGATCATGATCGCCTGCGCCGCCGGTTCTTCCGGCGTTTTCAGCAGCGC
>JAAXID010000252.1 GCA_012270545.1 Anaerolineae bacterium
CCCCCCCCCCCCCGAAGTTAAGGTATTGACTATCCGTATTCTCCTCAGCGCATTTCTCCTATTTCTCCCGAGTTTGATAATTTTAGCGGCCGATATCGAAGTGAGCGGCAACTGCAAGCTGCGCAACGCGATTGTCGCCGCCAATAAAGACAAGGCGGTAAAAGGTTGCAAGGCCGGCAGCGGCGCCGATACGATCAGGCTGACGAGCGATATCACGCTCACTGCCGAGTTGCCCAAGATCAAGTCGCACATCACGATCGAGGGAGGAAACTTTACGCTGGATGGCGGCAACCGCTTTCGCCTCATATACGTCGGTGGTGGCACAGCCGTCATCAACAACCTGAAGCTGCAACACGGCTTCAACGCCGACAGGGGCGGCGCGGTGTATATCCCCAACGGCAGCCTTACGATCAACAACAGCGTCATAGTCAACAACAGGACAAACGGCAAAGGCGGCGCCATGCGAATCAAGAATGGCAGCGTGACGATCAACGACAGCAACATAAGCGGCAACGAGGCGCGGCTGAACGGCGGCGCAATCTCCAGCCGGGGACCGAAGCTGACAATCAACAACAGTGTCATCATGGGCAACAGAGCACACAAGCTGGGCGGCGGCATCCACGTTTGGGGCGATTCCAGCAAACTGGTGCTCAACAACAGCCAAATCGCTTTCAATTTGGCGGGCAAATCCGGCGGCATTTCAGCCAAGAAGGCGCCAAAGCCTGTCTTGAACAATAGCTCCGTTCATAACAACATGCCCACCGATTTCTAGCTGAAATACCCGGGCGGTCCGCTAATGCGGGTCGCTTCTGCCGTGTCCTGCGGACGCAGAATATAATCGCGGCAAACGCAACAGCGAGGTTCAGCCAAGGGTTGGGTCTCGCTGTTTTTGCTTGCGGCTTGGGAAGACGAGCGCATGAGTGGAGACCTTTGGCGCCGCCCGCCCTGCGCTAAATCCAACCATGCACTTTGACGATACCTGTGTATAATACTCTTCATCAGCAATTGAGTTGATGTATCGGGAGTACGAGAGCCGTGTCACAGTCAAATCGCCTTCAAGAACTGCGGGAGCAGATTGACCCCATCAATCTGCAGATCCTGGAATTGCTGAACCAGCGCGCCGAGATTGCGCTTGAGATCGGCAAGGTCCAGCAGGAGCTGGGCACGCGCTTTTATGACCCGCAACGCGAAGCGGAAATGCTGACCGCGCTCCAATACGCCAATGAAGGTCCCTTCAGCAACGAGACGATCAGCAAGCTCTTCAGCGAGATCTTCCGCGCCACGCTGAATCTGGAAGAACAAGACGCGCGGCAGACGATCCTGGTGCAGCGCAAACAGCCGGACCAGCACACGATCATCGAATTCGAGAATGGCTTGCAGCTCGGCAACGATACATTTGAGTTGATCGCCGGTCCCTGCGCCGTCGAAAGCTACGAGCAGATGGATGCGGTGGCAGCCGCCCTGGCCGAACGCGGCGTGAAGATGATCCGCGGCATGGGTTACAAACCGCGCACCTCCCCCTACGACTTCCAGGGCATGGGCGAAGAGGGTTTGAAAATCGCCCGTCAAGTCGCCAAGAAGTACGGCTTGGTCGTTATCAGCGAAGTGCTCGATCTGTCGCTGATACCGATGATGGACGAGTATGTGGACGCCTTTTGGGTGGGCGCGCGCAACATGCAGAACAGCTTCCTGCTGCGGGCGCTGGGCAAGCAGAAGAAACCGGTGCTGCTCAAGCGCAGCTTCGGCGCCACCCTGAAAGAATATATCTACGCCGCCGAGTACATCATGGCGAGCGGCAACCAGCAGGTAATCCTGATGGAGCGTGGCATCCGCACCTTCAGCGAATGGACGCGCAACACGCTCGATATCAGCGCGGTGCCGCTGCTCAAGCAGGAGACGCATCTGCCGGTCATCGTAGATATTTCGCATTCGGCCGGACGACGCGATATCGCCAATCCGCTGGCGCGCGTGGCGCGGGTGAGCGGCGCTGACGGGCTGATGGTCGAGGTCCACCCTAACCCGGATGTGGCGATGTCCGATGCTAAGCAGCAACTGAATCTGGACCAGTTCAATCAATTGATGGACGAGATCGAGTCGATCGGCGAGCGTTACAAACAGCCGTTATAACCCCTCCCCCAACCCCTCCCCTTAGCAATGGAGAGGGGCTTGCTGTACCATGACAGTATAATTAAGTGAGAAAAAAATGGATGACTTGCTGACAAAGCGGCGTCGATTTCCCTGCGCGTTTGCGTTGAAGAGATCGACTCCATTTGCCAGCTAGCTATGAAATGGCAGCCCGCGTGTTGAGCCTATTAGCCAAGCACAAACTGCTGCTGGTGATCGCAATAGCGATTGGCCTGCGGCTTGTGGCGCTGGTCGCCTTCCGGCAGCACTTCGCCTACAGCGAACCCGGCGGCGTGATCCATGGCTCGGTCGCCTATGATGAATATGCGCTCAATCTGCTGGAGACAGGCGTCTACGGGCGCGAAGCCGGCGCCCCCGATGCGGGCCTGCCGCCGCTCTACAGTTACGTGATCGCAGCCATTTACAGCATCTTCGAGCGCCACTACCTGGCGGTCGCCGCGCTTCACATCCTCTTCGACGCGCTTTCTATAGCGCTGCTCTATGACATCAGCCGGCGGCTCTTCCCGCGCCCGGCACATCGTGGCGACTGGATAGGCGCGCTGGCGGGCTTGTTCTTCGCCCTCTATCCCTACCTGATCTTCCAGAACCTGACGCTGAACGACACGGCGCTTTGGATTCTGCTGCTGCATCTTTTTGTCTGGCTGCTGATCCGCCTGCGCGAACGTGCCACCTACGACCGCGGCACGCTGGCGCTCGCTGTCGCCGCGGGCTTGGCGCTGGGCATATCCGCCTTGGCGCGCGCGCTCCTGCCGCCGTTGGCGATTCTGGCGGGGCTGTGGTTCTTGCTGAAACTCAGCCCCCGCGAAACACTGCGGCGTCTGCTGCCAGTGGCGATTGTGAGCCTGCTGGCGCCGCTGCCCTGGCTGCTGCGGAGTTACGACATTTATGACGGCTTCGTGCCGATCGCGCTCAACAGCGGCGAGAACATTTACCAAGGCAACAACCCCTATGCGGCCGCCGTATTCCGCGCCGGTTATGATGTGCAGTGGCTGCCGGCGCCGCCAGATGCGCCACCGACGGACGCCCCCCTACAGCGCAACGCCTTCCTGGCTGAAGCCGGCTGGCGCTACCTGCGGGAGAATCCGGCCGACGCGCTCGACCTGATATTCCTGAAACTGCTAGTTTCTTGGAATCCGCAGGTGACGCCGCTGCGCAATCTGCGCCAGGGCGAGAAACTCAGCGTGGACGAAACAGGAGCGGTCCTGATCGTCAGCGGCGAAGGCTCGCACGTGGGTGTGACCGCCGCCAACGCCGCCTACCAGGACGATAGCTTATTCAACGTCATCGGGCGCAACCTGCACATCGTTTATTTCGGCGGTGCCTGGCTGCTGGCGATCACGGGCGTCTGGCTGAGCCGGCGCCACTGGCGGATGCTGAGCCTGCTGGTCTTCGTGCAGATCAGCCAGACCTTGGTGTATCTGCTCTTTCATCCCTCGACGCGCTAC
Source organism: Anaerolineae bacterium (assembly GCA_012270545.1). Lineage (GTDB taxonomy): Bacteria > Chloroflexota > Anaerolineae > Aggregatilineales > Phototrophicaceae > UBA6055. Next base: position 3,591 of record JAAXID010000252.1, read on the forward strand.
CGCTCGCCGACCGATCCGCTGCTCTTTGTCTTCTCGGCGGTCGCGGTAGTGTGGGTTGTGGGCTGGTTGATGCCCCTTAGCCGCAGCTTCCGACCATCGTCACGTAATCCGCGCTGATCCAGCCGGCCTGGCCGTATAATTCCACCTGAATCCAGTCGGACGTTCGTGTCACGTCTGTCAAGGGGAGGCCGCTCGCGCGCGCTTTCTCGTACCAATCCGTCGTCCGCGCATTGGCGGCCAAGGTGCGGCCCGCGCCTATCACGGTGAGGATGACACCGGCCGGTTCAGCGCGGAGATTGACATTGTAGCGCGTTTGTACCGAGCAGTCGCTCAAGCTAATCTGCTGCGCTTGCAGGGAATCAGCTGATGTGGCTGGTGGCGCCGGCGCTGCACCGGGCAGAAGCACAACTGTGCCTGCGCGGTCAACCTTGGCGCAAGTCATATCGCCAACGCGGTAGGCCGCCAGCGGCACTTCAGTTCGCGGAGAGGTCGATGCGTCCAGCAAGACGATTGAGCCGCTGTTTCGGAAGCAGGCTTCCACGCCGCCGCCGAGATCGCCCCAAAGGTCCACCGCGTCAATCGGACCGCGTTTGATGACGTCTGGCGCTGCGACGCCGCCCGCGCCCAAATGCGAGCATTGGACGCCGTTGCCGGTGTAGCCATTGATCTGAACGGAACCCGGCATCAGGACGCAAGTGGAGACGAGAATTACCTGTTGTGAACCGCCGCTGGACGCAACAGAGGAAGCACCGCCGCCAGTGGACTTGCTCGGACTGGCAGGGCATCGTCCTTTTGTGTTCATTACTCCAGACGCATAGCTAGTAACGCCATTGCGAACCACTTGAATCTGAACCGCGAAGGGCACACATTCCGGCAAATTGTGGATTACGAGGCTGCGCTGGTCGGGCGACAAAGTCTTCGTTATGACATTCGGGTCCGATGGAACATCATCGTATGTCCAATCGCAGTCCTCATCATCATCATAAGGATCCTCACAAGGTCCGTAGCTTATGAGAATACTATCAGCCTCCGATACCTCAGACCAAGAAAACTTATTGTCTTCCAGCTTCCATGTATCTGGCCCCTCCGGCTTCTCCTGGGCATTAGCAAGGAAAGCGACAAGAAAGACGCCGGCCAGCAAGAGCAGCCACGCAGTCAGTCGATGAATAGCTTTTCGGCTCAATCCCAGCGGATGCATAAGTCACCTCTTTCAGTACAGATTGAGTTTCCATTTTCTAATTTCAGGTCGATTGTAACCATATTCAGGATTCAAAGCCAACTTGCCCCCTAACATTTAACATATATGAGAATATGCTGTAATCGTGTTGCGCCGATAATACAAATGTTCTATACTTCACCGAAATGAATGCTTTGGAAGGATTGTGATGAACAGGCAGAATCCACCAAAAGGCATCGAATGGACACGAATACGCAAGAATGACGGAACAGAACTGCCCGGCTACACTTGGAATCCCACAGGCGGCTGCTTCCATGGTTGCACCTGGAAAATGCCTGATGGATCGATCACAGAGTGCTACGCGAAGACGATTGCCGAGCGCTTCACCTCTGGCTACCCGAAAGGTTTCGAGCATCATTACTGGCGGCCGCATAGCTTGGACGCGCCGTGCAAACTGAAAAAGCCTGCTGGTATCTTCGTCGGCAGCATGGCGGATCTATTCGGCCATTGGGTGCCTGAAGAACAGATACGTCAGGTTCTGAATGTTATGGAAGAGGCGCACTGGCACACGTTTCAGACCTTGAGCAAGTTTCCGATTCGACTGCCGGACTTCAATCCCTTTCCAAGGAATGTTTGGGTGGGCGTAAGTCTGCCAGCCGGTCATTTGATGAGCGAGACAGGTAGCGCGCGGGCATTAGGCGCGTATTTGCGTCACATGAAAAAGATAGACGCGGATGTGAGATTCATGAGCATCGAGCCGTTGTGGTTCGATGTCGCGCCGGTTTTTGAGGTGTGGCTGAAAACAGAAGAGAAGTTGCCTTTCGAGTGGGCGATTATTGGCGCGGCGTCGAATGGGAGTCGGGAGTATCAGCCGGAGGAGGTGTGGACGGCGAGCTTGATTGAGTTGTTGGATGAGCGAGGTGTGCCTATATTCTTCAAGGGGAATTTGGAATGGGATGATTGGCGGGATGGGTTTCCGCATAGGAGAGCTTACTAGGACATCGCTTGCTACTCTGGCACTTTGAACACACAGTAATCATTCAATCGTTGTGTCCGTCTGGTGCCTCCCTTTTCTATAGGCGTGACACAAACGATTCGTTCCGAATCACAATTTGCTTTCATTGCTTTCTTATATTCGCTGCTTGTGAATAGCATAAAATGGTCTTGGACAATTCTTTGCCAGATTTCCTTACGGTTACAGCCTTTATATCTATCTACGTATTCTACCACGACATCCTGAAGCTTCTTTGGATCGCGCCAGTCCGACCATGAAGAATCGGCAAAAAAAGTATTCTTGACAGCTTGGTCGTGCATAAACGTGTTAAATGATTTGCACATGTTATCGTTCAAAAGCAACAGCGCGTCCGGGTGCGGGGAAGCAAAAACCATAAAATATTTCGTTTGGCTATCATCCTTTTCGCGCACAGGACAGGCACCGGTGAAATTAAGATACCCTGTACTTGCGAGCTTCTCGCGATAAAGTTCTATCAACCGTTTCTCCCGATCTTTTGCGTTATCGAATTCAGTGCTTAAGAGAACATCTTTCCAATACTCTCCTCCGTAAGCACGTGTCAGTTTCTCATGATAGCTAATGATTCGCGTTTCGTCAGAGTCTTCGCTCCCCAAAGCCTTTCGGCTTCCCAGTCGATGGGTAATCGGCATATGTAGGTTAATCAGGATTTCAGTGCTATATTCCGTGTTGCGGTTGAGCAAAGGTATTAGCACATCGAATTCACAGTCAAGTCCGTATGGGTCGATGTAAAGAAATACTGTTTCATCGCGAAGGCTTGATATAAGTTTTGTAAGCTCGGCAATAGCGTCACCATGAATCGGTCGGACTGATGGATAACCACCCTTTTCAAGAGTTGCTTCCAACCGTTTATGATGATCTAGCTTGATGTTAAAGAAGAATGATTTGTATTTTCCTTGTGCGTGTTTTTCCGCTGCTTTACATATGATTAATGGAGATCCAGGCGAGTCATCTGCCATTTTCCCAGGACCGGCAAAGGCGTCTATCAGGATGATTTTCTCGCGTCGCTTAGAAACTTTCGCCAAATACGGGGTCATGTATGACCCAAGTATCCGATTCTTCAGATGAGACCAAGGGCGAGATTCGTCGAAAAAGCTTTCGTGATAATCGGCCATTTGCTACCTCAAGATTCAATTGCATAGAACATAGTCTAATCCTGAAAGATAGCACAAACTTTCTACATCCACAACCCCCTCACTCCCGATCCGGCGCCAGCAAAGCCCAGAAGCGATTCAGCAGGTAGCGCTGCCGCATTCCCTGCGAGAGCAGCGCCATCGTCAGCCCAAAGAGCACGGCGATCGCCAGGATCATCAGCGAGCCGTCGCCGCCATCCCAGCGCGGCGGATTGAACTCGAACAGCGCCGGAAAGAGGTACATCGCGATGATGGTCAGCGCCGTCAGCAGGCTGCTCAGCAGCAGGATGCGCCAATGCTGCAGGAAAGAATCCGGGTTGTACAAGTCGATGCCCTGGATATGCCAGGTGATTAGCATGCCATAGAGCGCGACCATGATCGTCATCGCCGAGCGCGTCATGCGCAGGTCGCCGCCGCCACCGAACCAGACGATGAGGTAGAGCAACGTCATCAGGGCGGCGCCGATACAGCCCATGATGATGATGTAATCGAGCACATCGCGGCGGAAATGCGCCATGAAACGCGGACGCAGCCAGCCGAAGGCGATGAAGGTGGCTGGCAGATTGACTGTGCCGAAGGTCGCCCAGCTGATCTGCACCGGCGTGATGGGAAAGGGCAGCGCCATGAAGGCGATGCAAACGAAGAGCGCGACCATGAAAAAGTTGCGCACGAGGAACATCTTCATCGTGCCGAAGATGGTCTGCGTGGTCTCTTTGCCCTCGCGGAAGGCGCGCGGCAAGGTCGACATCGCGTTGTTGAGCAAGACGATATCAGCGACATCCTTGCTGATCTGGGTGCCGTCGTTCATCACGATAGCGAGGTTGGCCGCTTTCAGCGCTGGCACGTCATTGACGCCATCGCCGACCATCGAGACATATTCGCCATTTCGGCGCAGCGCTTCGACGATCCGCTGTTTGGTATCGGGTTCGATGCGGGCGAAGACGTGGCTCTCGCTAACCGCGCTGTCGAACTCGCCCTCCCCCATCGCATCCAGTTCAGCGCCGCTGTAAGCGCGCCTGCCGATATCCATGCCGGCGGCGGCGGCGATGGCGCGCACGGTTTCGAGATTGTCGCCGGAGATGACCTTGAGCGTCAGCCCTTCCGCGCGGAAGGCGGTCAGCGTGTCCTGAATATCAGCGCGAATTTGGTCGCTCATGACGATCAGCGCCAGCGGCACAACATCGTAGGCGGCCACACCGGCCGTCACATCGGGTTCGCCCGCCATCTCGGCGAATGCCAAGACGCGCATGCCACCAGCCGAGAGCGCTTCCGCCCGCTGGAAGTACGGGCTGTCGCTCGGCAGCAGGCGGTCCGGCGCCCCCATTAAGAGTGTCTTCTCCGGCAGGCAGACGGCCGCCCATTTGCGCCCGGAGGAGAAGGGAACCTCCTTCAGCTTTTGCGGATAGTCGGCGTCGACCACGACTTGATCAATGTAGCGATCGATGGCTTGGGCGGTGTTGTTCAGATGCGCCAGGTTCTTGAGGAAACTGCGCAGCTCATTGTGGATATCGGCGGGATCCAGCGCTTCAATCTGTATGATTTCGCGGACGGCGAGTTTGTTTTGCGTCAGGGTGCCCGTCTTGTCGAAGCAGAGCACCGTAGCGTTCGCCAAGGACTCGACGGCGTTGACGCGCTGGATCAGCGTCTGCTGCCGGCTGATCTTGACGGCGCCGATAGTCAGCGACAAGATCGCCACCAGCACCAAACCCTGCGGCACCAAACTGGTGGTGAAGACGACGGCGTTGCGCAGGATCTGGAGGAATTCGTTGTCGACATGGAAGCCGGTCACGAAGATCAGCGGCACGAATATCGCCATGATGACGACGGCGACTTCTACGGTGATGTCGATCTTCACCTGGGTTGGCGTCTTGACCAGCTTGTATTGCTTGGCGATGACGGAGAGGCGGTTGATGTGGCTGTCAGCGCCGACCTTGGTCGCGCGCATGATGCCGGCCCCGGCGATGCAGAAGGAGCCGGAGAAGACCTCATC
>JAAXID010000163.1 GCA_012270545.1 Anaerolineae bacterium
GGCCTAGGCTCAGTCGTGGCGAGCGACGTGCTGCTTAGCAATGGCGGTCGCTACAATGTTTTCATCTATTTCGCGCCCGGCAGCGGCGCGCCCGACACTACCTTTGATATTCGCTTGGATCTGGCGGCTGGCGATGTGGCCGATGCCGCGGAACAGGACGCGCAGGAGACGGCGGCGGAACCACAACTTATATTGTTAGGGGCGGGCATTGATGTGCAGCTAAACTGGCTCGGCGCGGCCGATTTGAATTTGGAAGTGCGCGACCCCACCGGTCAGGCACTGCACTGGAACTCGCGTACAACGGACAACGGCGGCGTGTTCGGCTTCGATGCCAACGGATTGTGCCAGGTGATCAGCGGCAGTCCGGAAGAGAGCGCCATTTGGCAGCCTGGTTTCCTATCGACCGGCAGCTACGAAGTCATCGTCTATTTTGAGCAGGCTTGCGATACGCGCACGGGCACCGTGCCATTCCAGCTCGAAGTCACCGTCGATGGCGCGTCGGCCGGCCGCTTGGAGGCTTCGTTCCCCCCAAGTGACGCCGCTGGGAAGAATGTTTACGTAACTCGCTTTGAGGTGGCTGCGGACGGCAGCGCCGAGCTAAGCGCAGGCGGCGCTTATCCGGATGCGAGCTTGACCTCGCTGCCAGCCGGCTTCGATCTTGCCACAGCCGCGGCGACGCCGATCCTGCGCGAGGTCCCGCTCCTGGGTGCGATCAGCAATGCGGCGCCTTTCCTCACGTATTCCTTCGCCGGTGTTGCCAACGAGTTGATCTCTGTAAATATGGGCGCCATTGGTCCGAATCTGGATACATTGTTGCAGATTGTCGATCCCACGGGGAAAGTGGTCAATGTTAACGATGATGCCTTCGGCGGGACAACTGATTCAGCGATTGTCAACGCGCGCCTGCTGAGCACCGGCACGTATACGATCATCGCCACGCGCTATGCCAAGGAGTTCGGCGGCACGGAAGGACAGTTTCAAATCGCGTTGAGTGGACCGGCCAGTGATGTCGCCGCTCAAGCGACGAGCCTGAATCTTCCGCAGGGCGATATTGGAGTCAGCCTTTACTGGAGCACGAGCGCCGATCTGCAGTTGCTGGTGCGTGATCCCGCCGGCGAATCGGTTTTCGATGACAATCCGCTGGCCGCCAGTGGCGGCATCTTGCAGGAAGCTGGCAATGTGAACTGCATTCCAGCGGCGACCGGTACGCCGGTTTCTTACATATACTGGCCCGCAGGTACGATGCGCCCGGGCACTTACGAGGTGGAAGTCTGGTACCAGAATGCCTGTTCGGAGTTTCCGCCGCCGGTCGATTTCACCTTGTTGATCGAGGTTAATGGCGAAGTGGTTGCCGATGCGCGTGAATTCCCGCAAGCTGGACAGCGATATGTTACGAATTTCACGGTAACGCCAGCGGCCGAGGCATTTGCGGGGGAAGCTGGCTTCATTGACGCGGGCAGCGATACGCTGGCCTATCAAGCGGAAGCCTTTGACGCGCCACTGATTGAAAGCGGGCAGAACGTAACAGGCGTCATCAGCGCCGAGAATCCCTTTGATGTTTATCGCTTCGATGGCGGCGCTGGCGAGTCGGTGACGATTAGTATGTCGGCTGCCACCCAGACGCTGGATACGAATCTCTACTTGATCAGCCCGGGCAATCGGCAGGTCGCGGCGAATGATGATGCCGATCCCGTTCTGTTGGGCACGGCCGGCCGCAAGACGGATTCGCTAATCAGCGGGTATGTGCTCACGGAAAACGGTCCCTACACAATCATCGCGACGCGTTATGCCAATCAGTATGGCGGGACGCTCGGCGTCTATTCATTGACATTGCGGAAGAATTGAACGAGGGCCTTCCCGCTCGTTTGACCGTACTGTACAAAGTTAGCGGCCTTTGCTATGATGCGCCCTTATTGTCGCCCAATTTCATCTGAAAGTGACATCGCATGAATCGTCGCTTGCTTTACGCGCTACTCCTGTTTGCCGCAGTGGCGCTGGCCTCTTGCGCCGGCGAAATCAATCTGCTTGACGAGACGAAGCTTCGGGATACGAGCTTGCTGAGCGGCGAGCCTTGTGGGGCGCCCTGCTGGAATGGCATTACCCCCGGGGAAACCAGTTATCGCGATGCCAAGCTGATATTGCAAAGCGATGGGCGCTTCAAAATCGGGGAGGAATCCGAGGCCGAGGGCGATGACCCGGGTCGCGTATTCACTTTCGCCGAAGGTGAGAATGCGGACTGCTGTCAAGTCATCAGTCGCGATGGTGAGACGATTACCTCATTTATGCTTCAGGTCGCGCCGGTGATGACCTATGGTCCTGTCTTTGACAAGTATGGCGAACCGCGCTATGTCGCCGGCCAGCAAGTCAGCGATGAGCAGGCTTATGCCGTCTTCGTCTATCCCGATACGCCTATGGTGATTTACGCCTATGTCGCCGGCGGCAACCAGGGCGCGGTGTCGGTTGATAATAAGATCATCGGCGTGATGCATATGGCTGGGGCTGAAATGCAGGAGCTGCTGACCTGCGCGCGCTTGAACTATTGGCAGGGATTTGTTCCCCTAAACACATACGCGGGGACAGAAGAATTCGATTATGTTGGCAGCGGCGTCGGGGACGAAGCAATCTGTCCGGAGAGTTAGGCGGGCTTTGACGAGGCGCCGGATTTACGTTTTGAAGGAGCAGGGGCAAGATGGTGGCAGAAACAAGTGCGCTTAAAGTTGGGGCGGAAGTAAGGGGCAGGGTCAGGCACCTCGGCATTTATGGTGCCCTTGTCGATATCGGCAGCGGACAAGACGCGCTGCTGCATATATCCCAGCTTGCTCAAAATGACGGGCGCAAGATAGAAGAAGTTGCTCAGCCAGGCAGCGAGATCACAGCTTATGTCTACAAGACGCGGCGGGACGGTTATGTCGCCTTGACGTTGGAGAAACCGCCGCTGGTTCCCTGGGCTGCTATTCGGCAAGGCAATACCTATACAGGCCAAGTAATTCGCGTGGAAGACTTCGGTGTATTTGTGGATTTCGGCGCTGAACGCCCCGGCATGGTGCACGTTTCGGAGATGTCCGACAACTATGTGCGGACGCCGAGCGATGTCGCAGCGGTTGGCCAAGAGGTTGCGGTGCGGGTTCTCAAGAAGAACGGACGTTCGCGGCAGATTGACCTGACGATGAAGTCAGCGCCTGAAGAAGCGGCAATGCCCGACGTTGAGGACGAAGAGGCAGCGGTACTCACGGCCATGGCGCAGGCTTTCCAGCGGGCGATGCGAAGCGAACCGATGGCGGAAGCGCAGGGCAACCACCAGCAAAGTTCCCGCTCGAATCATCGTGAGAAACAGGAAGAGATACTGGCGAGGACCTTGCGCGGCTCGCAGTCCTGAGCGTGAGGCGCTAGGGAATTGAACGGGGCAGCTGCGAGGCGTGCTCCGTTTTTGTTTTCCGGCCTAGCTGAAGCTCTCGCGGTAGACGCGATAGCAGATCAAGGCGAAGAGAATGCTGAAGTTCGCCTCATGGCTGAGGCACCAAGGGCAAAGCGCCTGAAGCAGGGCAAATTGCACGTAGACCAGCCACATCGAAAAGAGCCAGGCGAACAAACCGACGCCGAATGTGAGCAGCGTGCCCCATTGCCCTAAGAAGTCGACTCGATTCTCCAGCAATAGAAGCGCTCCGATTGCCGCATAGACGGCGAATCCCAGGTAGGCGATGGGCAGGCCCGCCAGCTCGGAGTATTGGCTGTTTAGCACGACGTTGCAATCGAAGGGGCCCGATTCGACGCAGACGGCCGGCGCATCGGCGATCTTCAGATAACTCAGGTAACCGGCGACCACGAGGCCGATAACCACCAGAATCAACTGGGCGCGGCGAGCGAGCGCGTCTCGTCCGTCTTGCGCTTTATAGTCGTCGTCAGTAAATGACGCCATCGCTTCCTCGTAGTTTCAATCGATCTGACGGAGCGGGAGGACTTCCAATTCTTCCCCGGCTGGCGCGAGTGTTACGTCTTCGGGAATGATAGCCAAGCCGTTGGCCAGCGCCATCGACATCAGGGCGCCGGAGCTCTGGATGCCGGTCGAGCGGGCGATGAGACGGTCGCCTTCGCGCGAGAGCGTAACGCGCGCATAGGTGCGTCGACCGTCTGAACGGATGTCGTCGGCGACCGTCGCTTTGACCCTGCGCTGATTGATAGCGCGCCCGGTGATCTTGGCGAGCGCGGGACGGACGAGTACCTCAAATGTAACCATAGTCGAGACGGGGTTGCCCGGCAGGCCAAAGAAGGGGACGCCCTGGATCGTGCCATAGGCTAGCGGTTTGCCCGGCCGCATATTGACGCGCCAGAAGTCGATTTCGCCTAATTCGTCCATCACGACTCGGACCAGGTCGGCGGCGCCGACGGAGACGCCGGCGGTGCTGATGAGCAGGTCGGGATTGATCTCGAGCGCGCGGCGGTAGAGGGCGCGGATTGATTCCAAACTGTCTTTGGCGATCGGCAGCCGAATGGGGATGCCGCCCGCTTGACGAACCAGGCCCGCAAGCGTGTAGCCATTGGTATCGCGGATCTTGCCCGGCGTCAGCTCGTCGTAGATGTCGACCAGTTCATCGCCGCTGCTGAGGATGACAACTTTGGGTTGGCGGATGACGTCGACGCGCGGGCGGCCAATGCCGGCCAACATGCCGATTTCCGCCGGACCGATGAGGGTTCCCGCCGTCATGATGGTATCGCCGGCGCCGATATTCTCACCGGCGAGACGGATGTTTTCGCCGCAGGCAAGTTCGCGGAAGAGCCTCACTTCGGCGGGAAGGGGGCTGCCTGCGCCTTTAGCCCAGTTAGCGTCTGTGTCTTCAACCGCGATGACGGATGTAGCGCCGGCGGGGATGGGCGCGCCGGTCATGATGCGCGCTGCATGCCCTGAATCGAGTCGTGTGTCAGGGACGCTCCCAGCGTGGATGTCCATGGTGAGCAACAAGATGGCGGGCTTATCAGGGCTAGCGCCGGCGCTGTCTTCGAAGCGAATGGCGTAACCGTCCATGGCCGAATTGTCGAATGGTGGGAGGTCAATAGGGGAGACGATGTCCTTGGCGAGGACGCGGTCCAGCGAATCGGGCAGGGAGACGGTCTCCGCCTCCAGCGTTTTCATGTCGGCGAGGATGTTGGCGCGAGCAGTATCGACGTTGAGCAGTGGGTTCACGGCGCTCCTTCCTGGCGTCAGTTACGCTCGCATTATAGCATAATCCGAGCGAATCTCAGGGGCTCCATGTTAGTGGAGTGGTAAATGTCGAGGATATGGCAATCCAAAATCCTATCTAAGGAAATGATAATGTAGGGGCGACTCTTGAGTCGCCTGGATTTATAGCCTATTGGTTCGGGCGATCCAAGGATCGCCCCTACAAGGCTGGGGCGGCCGAGGATTATGTCCACGCAATTTCCCACTCCCCGTTAGTGGGAGTGTCTAATTTCGAGGAGATGAAGTAAA
>JAAXID010000113.1 GCA_012270545.1 Anaerolineae bacterium
AACAAACGTTTGGAATCCACGACGCCACGCCTCTGGCAGATGTTTCTGCATTGGCGGCGGCATCGTTTCGGGCGCTGAATCGCGCGCGTCTTGCTTTACAATGTCTCGCAAGTCCCAATTGATCAGCCGAAAGCAACCCTATGACTACAGACCCACTTCTGAATTGGCGCGCCGAATTCCCCATCCTCAACACATGCAACTACCTGATCAGCAATTCCCTCGGCGCCATGCCGCGCGGCGTTTACGAGAGCCTGCGTTTCTACGCCGATACCTGGGCCGGGCAGGGCGTCTCCGCTTGGGGGACGGGCTGGTTCGAGCTGCCGCAGACCGTCGGCAACAAGATCGCCCCGCTGATGGGCGCCGCCGAGAATACGGTGCTCGTGCATCAGAACGCCAGCATCGCCAACAGCATCCTCTTCGGCGCGCTGGACTTCAGTGATCCGCGCCGCGACAAAGTGGTCATCACCGAGCTGGATTTCCCCAGCGATGTCTACGCGCTGCGCAGTTGGCTGCCGGATCACATGCGAATTCAGATGATCCGTTCGCGCGATGGCATCCATATTGATGTTGACGAACTGCTGGAGGCCATCGACGAATCGACCCGTTTGGTCAGCACTTCGCATGTGCTCTTCCGCAGCGCTTTCATCATGCCGGCGCGGGCGATCACGGAAAAGGCGCATAGCGTCGGCGCGCAGGTCGTCTTCAATGGCTATCACAGCGTCGGCGTGATTCCGGTGGATGTGGCCGGCTGGGATGTCGATTATTACATCGGCGGCGTGCTCAAATGGCTCTGCGGCGGACCGGGCGGCGTCTTCATGTATGTGCGGCCCGATTTGCTGCCCTCGCTCAATCCCAAGGTGACCGGCTGGTTCGCCAGCGCGTCGCCCTTCTCTTTTGATGTCGAGAAGCTGGAATTGCGCGAAGACGCCTATCGGCTGATGAATGGCACGCCGGGCATCGCCTCCCTGCACGCCATCCAGCCCGGCGTCGACATCATCGCCCAGGTCGGCGTCGCCGCTATCCGCGAAAAGTCGATGCGGCAGACGGCGCTGACCATCGATCTCGCCGATGAAATGGGCTACGAGGTCGTCTCACCGCGTGATCCCAAGCGGCGCGCCGGTACCGTGACGGTCAATCCGCCGCATGCCTATGAAGTCTCGAACGAGCTGCTGGCGCGTGATATCAAGATTGACTTCCGGCCCAAAGCCGGCATCCGCATCGCGCCGCATTTCTACAACAGCGATGACGAGATCCGGGCGGCGCTGCTGGCGATCGGTGAAATCCTGGCGGACGGCAGCTGGCGGCGGCATACGCTGACTTGACCACAGAGGTAAAGCTTTGCTCAACTTGCCCCCATCTCAAGCTTTCGGGCGGAAAGCCACAATCCGTCTTTCGTCGGTCGTCAGGCAGGCGCCTTCGATGAGGTCGATGCAATAGGGAATCGCCGGCATGACCGCGTCCAGGCAATCGCGGATGGCGCTCGGTTTGCCGGGTAAATTGACGATCAGCGCTTTGCCGCGAACGCCCGCTGTCTGCCGCGAGAGGATCGCCGTCGGCACGTATTGCAATGAGACCTGCCGCATCAATTCGCCGAAGCCGGGCATCATCTTCCCGCAGACCGCTTCGGTCGCTTCCGGCGTGATGTCCCGCAGCGCCGGTCCGGTGCCGCCGGTCGTCACCACCAGGCTGCAGTCGCGCTCATCGACCAGCTCAATCAGCGCTGCTTGAATCGCGTCCAGCTCATCGGGAACGACTTTCGCGACTGGCTCCCATTCGTTGGTCAGCGCTTCGTTCATATATTCGTGAATCGCCGGTCCGCCGCGGTCTTCGTAGACACCGCGATAGGCGCGGTCGGAGACGGTCAAGATGCCGATCTTGGCGCGCATTGCATTTCCTTTCGTATGGAATGACCGCCCTATCTTAGCTATACTCGCGGCGTTTAGACAATAGGAGCGCGAGAGCGATGAGCGAACACGGAGATCTGAGGGCGCTGGTCGAGGGCGATGATGGCATCAGCGTGCTGCGCGGCGGCGGCAGGCAGCGCGATTGGAACGGCATCCACTACAAAACCGGCTTGTCCAGCAAGAACGTCAAGGCCAGGGAGCTGTCGATCAATGTCGCCACCATCCCGCCCGGCGGCGTCGCCTACGCCCATATCCATGTCGATTTCGAGGTGATGCTCTACATCCTCGAAGGCGATGTGCGCCATGAGTACGGGGATGGCTGCAAACAGGTGGTGGATAATAGCGCCGGCGATTTCATCTTCATCGAGCCGGGCATCCCGCACGAGGTCTTCAATTTGAGCGATACCGAGCCGGTGGTGGCCTTCGTCGCCCGCTCGACGGCGGATGAGTGGGACAAGATCATCCCCTATGATCGAGAGGGGGAGAGTTAGTCTCAGGTATTATCCCCGCCAGAAGGCTTCGCTCAGGTATTTGTAGGCGTTATCAGGAAAGAGCGTGACCACCGTGCCGCTCTGTTTCCGCTTGGCGAGCGCCTCCGCAATTCGCAAGGCGCCGATCATCGCCGCCGCCGAACTGATGCCGACCAGGTAGCCCTCTTCGCGCGCCAGCCGCAGCGCCATCGCGTGCGCGTCCTCGGTGCGCACGGACAAGGCCGTATCGGCGAAGTCGGCGTCGAAGATCCCTGGTCGAATGGCCGATTCCATATGCTTTAGCCCTTCCAGTCCGTGGAAGGGTGAATCCGGCTCGACGGATACGATTTGCACCGTCGGATTGTATTCCTTGAGGCGCCGTCCCACGCCCATCAGTGTGCCGCTGGTGCCGAGGCCGGCGATGAAGTGCGTGACCGCCCCGGCCGTCTGCCGCCAGATCTCAGCGCCCGTGCCCTGATAATGCGCCCGCCAGTTGGCGGGATTATTGTACTGATCGGCGTAAAAGTAGCGTCCGGGCTCGCGCGCCGCCAGCGCTTGCACCGTCTGAAGCGCGCCGTCGGAGCCTTCTAGCGGATCGGTGAAGACGAGATCCACATCATAAGCGCGCAGAATGGCGACGCGCTCGGGGCTGACGTTTTCCGGCAGGAAGAGCTTGACGCGATAGCCCTTGGCCGCGCCGATCATGGCATAGGCGATGCCGGTGTTGCCGCTTGTGCTATCGAGGATGGTCTTCCCAGGGCGCAGATCCCCTTTCGTTTCGGCGCTGCGGATGATGCCGTAAGCGGCGCGGTCCTTGACGCTGCCGCCGGGGTTCTGCCATTCCGCCTTCGCCAGGACGCGGACATCCTCCGGCAGGCGCTTGGTCACACGCCGGAAGCTCAGCAGCGGTGTATTGCCGATCTGCCGCTCGATATCCTGCGAATAGTCGGCCCTTTCGTTCAGCGGGTCCGCTTCCAGTTCGGCTGTGATCGTCATACGGCTCTCTTTTTCACGCTTTGCCCGCTTCAACAAAAAAGCCAACTTGCAGATGTGCGCCTGAAGGGCTTCCGTTCTACGGTGCCGCGCGCCTTCTTGCCAGTTGACTTCGAATCTCAGTCTCGGATGCTGTTGGCTGTTATCTCAGGCGGTTAAGCTCCCGTCCATCGGCAACAACAACAGCAAGAAAAATTGTGGATTGGCATCTGGTTCTCTAGCTTCATCTGCCGCTCAGGAAGAGAATAGCGACTAACCTGAGGACTGTCAACTTCAGTTCCAAATGACGCTTTCGCTCAAACCCATCTTACGCGTTACGCGACTGGCTATTGCTCAAGCGCGGAGAAGGCAATGTCCGGCAGCTCCAGCATGTTTTGGAGGTAGGGCGCGGTCAGCCGCTGACCGATGCCCTCATTGTACCAGCCGACGTAGATGCTGTGTTCGCCTTCATAGGCGGCTGGCAATGGAAATTCATGCCGAGTCGTGAAGCTCTCTCCCGTTAGCAGAAAGTCCAGGTGCACGGGTGGCAGGCCATCCGCTTGCGTGACAATATCAAAGGGTTCGTCGAGCTGGAACCGGTCTTTGAAGACGATGGCGAAGACACGCAAATCGCCCGCAATTTCCCGCGTCAGCTGCCATGCCAGTTCCAGAACGCGCCCTTCGCTGAAACGCCAGGCGACGAGGCGGATGGATTCGCCGAATACGGTGCCGTCTTTTGTAGCGTCTGCGCCGAGTGTTTCCCTTGTCTCTCCATCGACGAAGGCGCCTATGGGGATGGTGTATGCGCGAATTGGCTCGCCGGTTTCCAGCTGTGGACTGATGTTGGCGCCGGCGGGAAAAGGGTACCAGCCGATATGTAGCTGAACGTTTGAGAAGCCTTCCGCGTCCTTAGGGATCTGCAGAATGTAATCATCTTGGTAGATGGCATCGTCCTCCCACCTGGTGGTCGGCAACGCGCCCCAGCCCGGGAAAGTGTCGATGGTGGCTAGCGATTCGCCGTCGGCATTGATGAGGCTGATGAAGAGGGCATGAAGCGCTTCGGTGGCTTTTAGCGGCTGCCAATATAGCGTGAGTGGAATCTCATCGCCGGGAGCCCAGCGCGCCGGCGCCGGCGCCTCATAGCCGACTAGCGCAATGTCACTCCAGCGGACGTAGGTTTCGGTGGCTCTATCGGGGACCTGTTCCACCTGCGGCGGGTGATGGTATTGCGGGATGATATACACCAGAGGCGCTACGATGCTGAAGGCGCACATGGGCAGGGCGACAAGCAAGGGTGGGATGCGCAGGGTGCGCAAGCCAAGCGCCAGCAAAATGCAGATCGAAGTCATGAACGGGAAAAGCAGGCGTCCGATGCTGGCGGATGTCTGCAGCGTCCACCAAATGAGCATGGCGCTGCCGATCGCGAGGTAAATTGCGAGGAACCCGGCGGCTGAAAGCATGAACGTGTCGCGCCGGTTCTTCGCCAGGAAGACAATCAGTCCGATTACGCCAATCAGTGACAGCGCGTCCATAAGCAGGTAATGGATGCGATTGGTCAAGATGCTGTGGACGCCGAACAGACCCCAATAGCTGATGCGCAAGCCTTCGAATTCCTCCGTTAGCAGGGGCAAGAGAGTGATTTTGCGCCGGCCGAAAAAATCGAGCATGGTATTGGTGCCGAAGAACTCGTCATAGAGCGCGATATTGCGCAGGAACCACCAGCCGGTCAATAGCAGGCAGGCCAGCGCGATCGCGCCAATGAGGATGATAAATCCGCGCCGATCCCCCGTCCGCAAAAGGAGCCAGAGGCCGGCGAGCCCGACGGCGGGGGCGAGCACGAGGCCGCTCAATTTGGACAGGGTTGCCAGCGCGATCAATAAAGCGAGCATGATGCTGCGCCGCGTGTCAAATCCATGCCGCAGCGTCAACAGCGCTAGCCAGCAGGCAATTGACGCGAGTGTCGTCACCAGCACATCATTGCTTATCGATGTAGATATAAAAAGAAACATCGGGTTGAATGTGGCAAGCGATGTCGCCAGAAATGCGAATCCGAGTTTGTCAGGAATCACCGTTCGGGCCGACTGAAAGATGGCGGCTACAGTTATCGTCGCCAAGCCCAGCGTCAGCAAGCGGATGGCATAAAGCGCCAATGAGGAGCCGCTGAGATTGGACGGGTAGGGTTGCCGATAGAAGATGAGATTGCGGTTGCCTAATCGTTCGGGGTCCCCTACTAATGCTAGCGGGTTAAGCTGAAGGAACTGATCGAAATCGGATGTATCAAAGGCGGACCAGACGAACGACATCAGCAGGTAGTAGAGTGGCGGCTGGCTCGCCTGTTGGGCGTAGAGGTGACTGTGCTTGGCTGACTGAACAGGCAGCGACCGGGTCTCGGCCACCCACTTGATGACGCCAACATGTGGGACATTGTCGGAGGCCTCAAAGTGAGGCGCGCTATAGATATAGATCAAGCCGATGCAAAAGAAAGCTAGTGGATGCAGCAAGTGATATGGCAGCTTATGCCAGGTGATTCGACGATGCATGAGCACTCTTTTAATATTTCGGTTCATCGTTGGCAATTTGTGACACTCGCAGCGAGTATGCCAGACTGAAATTAAAGCATCTATGTTACACTTGGTCAACCTGACTTGCAATTGGTGGGGGATAGATTATATCATGCGCCTGGCGATAATCTCGGACATTCACGGCAACTTTCCCGCGTTGCAAGCTGTGTTTGCTGATATGGAGCGCTGTGGCGAATTCGACCTGATCTGGTGCCTCGGCGATTTAGCCGCGCTTGGCGGGCAAGCCCATGAGTGCGTTCAAGCGCTGATTTCGCTTCGCGAGCGGCACGGTGAAGAGGCGGTTAAGATCATCGGCGGCAACACCGACCGCTATCTGGTGACCGGTGCCCGCATCGCTTTTCCCCCGCCGAAAGAAGAAGACGACTTCTCCGCCTATCGCAACAATATGCTGGGTATGAGCGCCATCTATCAGTGGAATATGGAGCGGCTGAGCTGGGGGGATTTCACGCTGCTGCGCGATATTCTCGGTCCTGAGCTGAAGCTGGAGGTCGAAGGCTACGGACGCGCTGTCGGCTTTCACGCCATTCCGGGCGATGATGAATCCGTCGCGCTGCGGCCTGACAGCGCCGATGAAGAAGCGGCTGACGCCTTACTGGATCGCGGCGGACGGCTGGCGCTCTGCGGACATACGCATTTGGCGATGGATCGTCTGGTCGATGGCTGGCGCGTGATTAACCCGGGCAGCGTCGGCTTGTCTTTTGGCAATCCGGGCATTGCCGAGTGGGCGCTCCTGGAGTGGAGCGACGGCGCGCTCACGGTCGATTTGCGGCAAGTGCCTTACGCTGTGGAGAGGACGCTGCGGGAGTGGGAGAAGTTGGGTTATCCTGAAATGGACTGGATTCGGCCGAAACTTATGAGCTAAGAGCCAATATGTTTAAGCGTCGATCACCCGAATCCGCGGTCGCCGCAGCCAGAAGCCCAGCGCGTAAGTCACGATCCCGGCCGCCACCGCGAACAAGCAGATGATCCAGACGACCGTCAGCGGCAGCAGAAGCTCCGACATGGCGGCTGCCTCCACGGTGGCGACCTCGCGCAGGTAGATTTGGGCGACGCCGCGGCCTGCCTGAACGACGCTCGCCAGAGCCGTGCCGAAGGCGACCAGCCAGAGCGGCACATAGCCGGTCACGCGCCGGTTGTCGCCGCGCAGCGATGACGCGCCTTCATTGACGAAAGCCAGCACGATAGCGATCAGGACCCAGCGAGCCAGCCAATCCTGGGCCTGGGCGAGGTCAGTACCGCGCATTGCCTCGCCGATCGCCGGCTGGCTGCTTAGCGCGCCGAAGAAGCCGCCGCCGACCAGCCAGAAAAGCGTCGCCAGCGCGATCCAGTGGGGGGCGAGCGACGCGTTCTCGTTCCGGCTGCTTAGCGCGCGGTAACTGTGCCCGGCGAGGATGATGAAGCAGAGCGGAATCAGCGGCGCAGCGCCGAGGCTGAGGGCCGTCGGCAGTCCCAAGCGCCCCAGGCTGATCAGGCTGCCGGCGAGAAAAACCAGCAGCGCCACGATTCGCA
>JAAXID010000225.1 GCA_012270545.1 Anaerolineae bacterium
GCCTGGGGCGCGCTGGGCGCGGCCGAATTCTGCTGGCATGCCGCCCGCCAATATACGCTGGATCGTCATCAATTCGGACGACCACTTGCGGCCAACCAGCTGATTCAATTCAAGCTGGCGAATATGATGAGCGATATCAGCTTTGGCTTGCAGGGCGCCTTGCGCGTCGGCCGTCTGTTTGATCAGGGCAAGGCGACGCCGGAGATGATCTCGCTGGTCAAGCGCAACTCCTGCGCTGCCGCGCTGGATATCGCCCGCAGCTCACGCGATATGCACGGCGGTAACGGCATCGCCGACGAATTCCACATCATTCGACACGTGATGAACCTCGAAGCAGTCAATACTTACGAAGGCACCAGCGATATTCACGCTCTGATCCTGGGGCGGGCGCAGACTGGCATACAGGCTTTTATGTGAACCGAGTCGCCAAGCGCCGAGACTCGTCGTAGGGGAGAGCAGCTATTCTATTTTCACGGGAGGCTTTGGCCTGCTCGCATTTTCTTCCGCCATCCGCATCAGGGCAGATACCGCTAAACCTAGCGCGTTCGCCAATTTGACAATGACGCGCAATGACGGAGACTTCAGCCCTCTTTCAATATCGCTGATGTAATTCCGATGGAGACCTGCGCTGAAACTCAGGGCTTCTTGAGAAAGACCTAATTCCTTTCGACGCTTCCTAATCGTATCCCCGAAAGGCTTGTCGAGGTCCCGCATCTACCGATTCCGCTACTTAAGTGCGGGAATTGTCGGTCTTCCGCGAGATTTTGTCCGCCTACTATTGTATGAATAACACAACTGGGATATAGTGAAAAATCGCGGCCTTATCAGGGTTGCGATAATGGTTTCTTGGGGCGGGTTTCGAGTTGGAGCCTCACATCCGCCCCAAGAAATTGAGTCTCCGAGAGCGGCAGTTTCCCTTTGGGTCCGCGTCGCTCTCTCATTGTTTATACCAGCCAGCTTTGTTTTGTTCAAGCGTGGGGCTCTGAGAATGACAGGGCTGCATGTCGCAAAATCGTAACCTGCACAAGGCAAAACGCGCAAAGAAAGACGAATTTTACACACAGCTAGCGGACATTGAAAACGAACTGCGTCATTACCGCGACCACTTTCGCAGAAAGGCGATTTACTGTAATTGCGACGACCCGACAGTCAGCAACTTCTATCGCTACTTCCAACTTAACTTCGAGTTTCTCAGTCTGAAGCGGCTAATTACCACGTGCTACAAAAGCAAGCAGGTGGATATGTTCAGCCAGCATGATGCTGAACGAGCGATTGGCGTTGAATATACTGGCGCAGAGCCGAAAGTGTTTCACTTAGAGGGCGACGGCGATTTTAGAAGCGCAGAGTGTGTCGAATTGCTAAAGCAAGCCGATATTGTTGTGACCAATCCGCCGTTCTCGCTGTTTCGGGAGTATCTGGCGCAGTTGATGAAATATGACAAGCAGTTTCTGATTATTGGCAATATGAATGCCACCATCTATAAGGAGATATTCCCGTTAATCAAAGGCGAAAATATATGGCTTGGTCTAAACAGAGGGGTAATGGAATTTAGGTCCCCGCAAAACCGTCCGCACAAGATGGGCAATGCGCGTTGGTTTACCAATCTGGACTACAGACAGAGGCATGAAGGGTTAATTCTTTTCAAGAAGTACTCCCCAGAAGAATACCCGAAGTATGACAATTACGATGCTATCAATGTCGATAAAACCTCCGAGATTCCGATGGATTATGACGGGGCAATGGGTGTGCCTATTAGTTTCTTGGACAAGCATAACCCAGAGCAGTTTGAATTGTTGGGCATAATGAACACAGGTGAGAAAAACATAGGAATTAGACGCCCTAACACTCTTCATGGGCGTCCAATAATAAATGGGAAAGAAAAGTATCTGCGTGTTTTAATCCGACACAAAAAGGTGTAAGTATGAAAATCGAACTGTTAGACCTCACCATCCGCGACCTCGTCGCTGGTTACCATGATGACGGCGAAGGCGGCGTGGTCGGCTACGGCGGCAAGCTCGATATTCGTCCGCCGTTCCAGCGCGAATTCATCTACAAAGGCAAGCAACGCGAGGCGGTGATTACTTCCATTATCAAGGGCTTCCCGCTGAATGTCATGTACTGGTCAGTCCGAGACGACGGCACTTACGAAATCATCGACGGCCAGCAGCGCACTATCTCTATCGCGCAGTATCTCAAAAGTGATTTCTCGTTAGACGGGCGCTACTTCCACAATCTGCCGCTCGAAGAACAAGAATCTATATTCAATTACGAATTGATGGTCTATGTCTGTACCGGCACTCACAGAGACAAGCTGGACTGGTTCAGGACGGTTAATATCGCTGGCGAGAAATTGTATGATCAGGAACTCCGCAACGCGGTTTATGCAGGCTCTTTCATAGCTGACGCCAAGCGATATTTCAGCAAATCAGGTTGCCCAGCTTCAGGCTTGGGCAGCGATTATATGAGCGGCTCCCCGATCCGCCAGGATTATCTCGAAACAGTTATCAGGTGGATTACGGAAACTGACATAGATGACTACATGGCAAGACACCAGCACGATGAAAGCGCCGCGCCCCTTTGGGATTACTTCCGCTCGGTAATCGACTGGGTAGAATCGACGTTCACGAAAAAGCGCAAGAGAATAATGAAAGGCGTGGATTGGGGGAGCCTGTATAATACCTGTAACGGCGTGAAATTAAACCCTGTCGCAATTGAAGCAGAAATCACTAGCCTTATCCTTGATGACGATGTGACGAACCAGTCGGGCATATATCCCTACATCCTCACGCGCGACGAGAAGCACCTGAATATTCGCTCCTTTACCGCTGGCATGAAACAGCGTGTCTATGAGGCACAAGATGGCAAATGCCTGATTTGTAAGAATGGCTTTAACATTGACGACATGGAAGCCGACCACATCAGGCCTTGGTCGGAAGGCGGAAAGACAAACGAAGAAAATTGCCAGATGCTGTGCCGGAAATGCAATCGAGAGAAATCCTCAAAGTAGGTAGAGCTGCTGATGAGCAACATCAGCTAAAATGACAAATATCCGAACCAACGAGGCGACGCCATGACGAGCAAGACATTTGAAGTACCAAACATCCACTGCATGGGCTGCGTCCAGGCGATCAAGAATGAGCTGCGCGAACTGGACGGCGTGGCCACCGTCAATGGCGATGCGCGCAGGCAGACGATCGAGGTTGAGTTCGAAGCGCCCGCCAGCTGGGAAGCCATCGTCGCCGCGCTGACCGAGATCGAGTATCCGCCGGCAGCGAACTAAGCAATCTTCTCAGCAAATAAGCGCGTTGTCTCAAACACGCGCCCCGCAAGGCGCGAGTCCGTAGCCCATGCCCCTGACGGCTGCCGCGATTAAGGACAAAGCCCGCGACCTGGGCTTCAACCTTTGCGGCGTCACGCCGGCGAAGCCGTCCCCCACCCTGCTCGCCTATTTGCGCTGGATCGAGCGCGGCATGCACGGCGCGATGGGCTACCTGGCGCGGATCGACCGCGTGCGTCGGCGACAGGATCTGCGCGAAATCTTGCCGGGCGCCAAGTCGCTCATCCTGGTCGGCATGGACTATTACTCGCGCTTCGCCGACGAGGAAACGCTCAGTGATCCGGCGCGCGGGCGCATCGCCGCCTATGCCTGGGGGCTCGACTATCACAAGGTGCTGGCGCTGCGTCTGGAGCAATTCGCCGAGTGGCTGGCGGAAGCGAACGGAAGGGCGATTCAGCAGAAAGTCTATGTCGATACTGGCGCGCTGCTGGAGCGCAGCCACGCCCAGCAAGCCGGCCTGGGCTTCATCGGCAAGAACACCATGCTCATCCATCCGCGGCGGGGCAGCAGCTTCTTCATCGGCGAGATCGTCACAGCGCTCGAGTTTGACGACTACGATGAGCCGCATCGCGAAACCATGTGCGGCACTTGCGCGCGCTGCCTCGCCGCCTGCCCGACAGAAGCCTTCCCCAAGCCCTATGTACTCGATGCACGGCGCTGCATCAGCTACCACACCATCGAGAACAAGGGCTGGATCGACCGCGAGCTGCGTAGCGGCTTCGGCAACTGGATCTTCGGCTGCGATATCTGCATGGATGTCTGCCCCTTTCAGCGCTTCACCGAGGAGACCGACGAGGTCGCCTTCCTCCCCTTCGATATTGAGCGCGTCGCGCCCAAGCTGGCCGACATCCTGATGTCGAACGAAGAGTCATATCGCGCGATGTTCCGGCGGAGTCCCGTTGAGCGGATCAGGCGCGAGCACATGGTTCGCAACGCCTGCGTCGCCGCCGGCAACTGGCGGAGCGAGCGCGCCATTCCCCATCTGATTCAACTGCTCTATGACGAGAGCGCGCTGGTGCGGGGGCACGCGGCCTGGGCGCTCTGGCGGACGATGGCGCTGGATAGCAGCAAGCTCCTGACCGACCTCTACCAGCGCGAAGACGATGCGCTGGTGCGCGACGAGGTCGAGGCGCTGCTGGCATAACGATTGGGCGAATTTCCCCATTTTCGGGCGACCAAGGGACGACCCTACAGATCACGTTTGAAATTGCGGACGACCTGACAGGTTGCCCCTACTCCTTCCCATTCGACGATTCCAGCGCATCCAAATCGGGATATTGCAAGTGCCAGTCGGTGGCGTCCTGATAGGCTTTGGCGACGGCGAGGGTCTCGGCTTCCTGGTTGAGCCCGCCGACGAAGGTGACGCTGGTGGGACTGCGCACCTCGGTGAAGCCATTTGGCAGGACGACGGTGGGATGCCCGGTGTAGTTGGTGATTTGCATCGTGCTGCCACCGTGGCTGGGCGAGATGAAGACATCGACTTCGCTCATGACGCGCGCTATATCATGCATCAGCTGCGTGCGGACGCGGTTGGCGTTGATGTATTCGACAGCCGGGATGAAGCGGGCGGCGCGGAAGACGTTGGGCCAGGCGCTGTCGTCTTGCCGCACCATCGTGTTGACGCGACCGTCGCGCGTGATCTCGTCGAAGGCGGCTGCCGCCTCCGCCGCTAGTATCGTCCAGAGGCCGCCAATCTCTCGATCCGGCAGCTCAATCGGAATCAGCTCGAATCCTTGCGCGCGCATCAGATCAAGCACGGCAACGCTGTTTTCGAGATGGCTGCGATAGAGTTCTTGCTTGTCTGGATCATCCGTCTCCGCCGCCTCAGGCGCAAAGGCGCTGGCGACATAGCCGATGCGCAAACTATGCGGGTCGAGCGCCGGATCCCAGGTGAAGGGCTCGGGACTGATCGTCATATCGCGGCCATCGGGACCGTAGATGGCGCTGAAAACGAGGGCGCAACCCCCGACCGAGCGGCACATGGGACCGATTTTGTCCATGCTCCAACTGAGCGCCATAGCGCCGTAGCGGCTGACACGCCCGTAAGTGGGCCGCAAGCCGGTGACGCCGCAGCGGGACGCTGGCGAGACGATCGAACCCATGGTCTCGGTACCGATGGCGAAACCGACCAGCCCGGCGGCGACCGCGGCACCCGAGCCGGCCGATGAGCCGCTGCTGCCCTCAGATGTATCCCAGGGATTCTTGGTCGTGCCGCCATACCAGACATCGCCGTTGGCGAGCGCGCCCAGGGTCAGCTTGGCGACCAGCACGGCGCCCGCTTTCTCGAGGCGCTCGACCACGGTGGCATCGACATCAATGCGCTGGCCTTCGTAGGGCTTGGCGCCCCACTGGGTGGGATAACCGCGCGTCGCCAGCAGGTCTTTGGCGCCCCAGGGGATGCCATGCAGCGGACCGCGATACAGGCCGCGGGCGATCTCGGCGTCGGCGCGTTTGGCTTGCTCATAGGCGAGGTCTTCGGTGTAGGCGGCGACGCACTGCAGGGCGGGATCGTAGCGCTTGAGCCGATTCAGGTACATCTCGGTCAGCTCGAGCGCTGTGACCTGACGACTGCGAATGAGCTCGGAGAGCTGGGTGACGGTGTAAAAGGCGGCGTCCTCGAGATCGGCCGGGCGCGTGACTGGCGCTCCTGGACTCATAGCGTACGTGCGCGGGACGGCTGCTGGCGCGGGATCGGCAGCGTTGACGCCGAAATTGAGCGAGAGCGGAATGCTGTTGTCGAGATCGGCGGCGCGGATGCCCTTGTATTGGCCTCGACGTCCATTGACGATCTCAAGCATCTGCTCACGCTGGGCAGGTGTGAAGTCGAGACCGAGCAGTGCTTCGGCAGCGGCGATTTGCTCGGGACTGATGGCGGGTTCGGATTCGGGCATGACGGTTTCCTTGGGCTTGGGATTTCCGACGAGTTTACCACAAGACATTTTTTGACCACGGAGGACAGCAAAAGGCGACTCTGTCGGGTCAATACAGTTGGAGGGACCGGAGGAAAGGCCTTGATACAGTTGCGTTGGGTTTAGATACGCTTCCCCCGCAGCCGCAGCGAGTTACTCACCACGAACACGGAGGAAAAGGCCATCGCAGCGGCGGCGAACATGGGCAGCAAACCGCCCAGCATCGCCACCGGAATCAGCACGATGTTGTAGATGAAAGCCCAGAAGAGATTCTGGTGTATCGTGCGCAGAGTCGCTTTGCTGAGGTCGAGCGCGGAGACCAACGCCTTGAGGTCACCGCCGACCAGTGTAATATCGCCCGCTTCGATGGCGATATCGGTCCCGCTGCCGATGGCGAATCCGACATCGGCCTGCGCCAACGCCGGCGCGTCATTGATGCCATCGCCGACCATGGCGACGGTCGCGCCTTCGCTTTGCAGCTGTTGCACCGCGTCGGCTTTGTCGGCCGGCAGCACCTCGGCCATGACGTGCTCGATGCCGACTTCGCGGGCGATCGCCGCCGCCGTTTGACGATTGTCGCCGCTAATCAGGGCGACATTCAGGCCGCGGTGGCGCAGGGCGCGGACGGCTTCTTTTGACGTGGACTTGACCGTGTCGCTGATGGCGATGGCGCCGGCGAGACGCTCGTCGATGGCGAGCAGGACAACGGTAGCTCCGCGGCTTTGCAGCGCCTCGATTTCCGCTTCTAGTGGGCTGATGTCGATGTCCCGCTCGGCGATGAAGCGCGGGCTGCCGACGAGGACGTTCGCACCGTCGACTGCCGCGATGAGGCCGCGGCCGGGGATCGCTTCAAAGGTCTCCAGCGGCATCGGCGCGATGCCTTGCGCTTTGGCTTCGGACAGGACCGCTAAAGCCAGCGGATGCTCGCTGACCGCTTCAGCCGAGGCGCTGTAGCGGAGCACGGTCGCGGCGTCCGTATGGGGCGCGGCGATGATCTCGGAGACGGCTGGCTGCCCGCGCGTGACCGTCCCGGTTTTGTCCAGCAGGACGGTGGTCAGCGCGCCGGCGCGCTCGAGCGCTTCGCTGCTACGGAAGAGGATGCCGGCTTCGGCGCCGCGTCCTGTCCCGACCATGATGGCGGTCGGCGTCGCCAGGCCGAGGGCGCAGGGGCAGGCGATGACGAGTACGGCAATCGTATTCAGAATCGCCTGCGGGATGTCAGCGCCGCCAATCGTGAGCCAGCCGACCAGCGTGATGATTGCCAAGACGATGACGGCCGGCACGAAGACCGAAGCGACGCGATCGGCTACCGCTTGAATCGGCGCTTTGCTCGCTTGAGCCTGCTCGACCAGGCGGATGATCTGCGCCAGGACGGTGTCGCGGCCGACGCGCTGCGCCTCGATGACCAGCCGCCCATGCTGATTAATGGTACCGCCGTAGACTTCCGAGGCGACGATTTTGTCGACGGGCAGGCTCTCGCCGGTGAGCATGGATTCATCGACCGCTGAGCGACCATCGGTCACGATGGCATCGACCGGCACCCGCTCGCCCGGCTTGACCAGCAGCAGGCCGCCGGGCGCGACTTCGGCGATTGGGATCGACTTTTCCTTGCCGTCGCGCAAGAGCGTGGCCGTCCTTGGCGCCAGCCTCATCAGTTTCTTGATAGCGGCGCTGGTGCGGCCCTTGGCGCGCGCTTCCAGCAGCTTGCCCAGCGTGATCAGCGTGAGGATGACGGCGGCTGATTCGAAGTAGTCGGACTTGCCGACCACATCAGAGAAGCCGCCCAGGATGCCGAGCAGCACGATGAGACCGTAAATGTAGGCCGCGCTCGAGCCCATCGCCACCAGCACATCCATGTTGGCGCTGCCATTGCGCAGCGATTTGATTGCGCCGCTGAGGTACTGACGTCCGAGCAACATCACCACTGGCGTCGCCAGGGCGCCGAAAATGAAGAGCCAGATATCGTCCATCAGTGGCGCGAAGTTGTCCAGCAGAAAGGGAATCTGGTGCATGAAGTGGCGCGTCATGCTAAGGATGGTTAGCGGTATAGTGAAGGCAGCGCCGATCTTAACGAGGCGAGTCTGGCGGTCGATCTCGGCTTGTCGAGCGGCCGCCTCGGCGCCTTCGGGAGCGTCGACTGCGGATGTGTCAATGACGCCGTAACCGGCGCGCTCGATGGCGGCAACCAGATCGCGCCGGCCTGCCACACCAGGCAGGTAGCTCACGCTCGCCTTTTCACTGGCGAGATTGACCGTCGCACCGAGGACGCCATCGGCGCGATTCAGAGCGCGCGCGACGTTTTTCTGGCACATGGCGCAGGTCATGCCGGTGATGGGCAGGTCGATGGAAGCCGCGGCGACGCCGTAGCCGGATTTCTCCAGGCGCTCGACAAGGTCCCTAGTCTTCCCAGCGCTGGCATCATATAGCACAGTCGCTTGTTCGGTCGCCAGGTTGACGCTGACAGCGTTGACGCCATCGGCGCGATTGAGGCTGCGCTCGACGTTCTTGACGCACATGGCGCAGGTCATGCCGGTGATCGGCAGCCTGATTTCCTTTGTCCCCATTGTTCGCGCTCCTTCAACTATTGATCAGCTTGAGGATTCTTTGCATATCGCTGAGCGCGCCTTGCGGGTCCGTCCCCAAGTCATGCTGCAACGTATTTTCGATGTAGCAGTCGAATAAATGATTGATCAGGCTGGACATCCCCTTTTCGATGGTGCGAGCGCGCAACACACGTTCCTCACAGCTGCCGTCGTCGGCGCTGATCAGCGCTTCGAGAGCGGCGAGCTGTCCCTGGATCCGGCGGATGCGATTGATCGTCTTGCGGTTGAATTCGCCGCGTTGGGCATGCTCATAGGTCAATATCTCGGTCGCCATGCGTTCTCTTCCAATACCTATACTCCTATAGGTATGCTATCACGCTGTATGAAACGATGTCAAGGGACCGGCTGAGCAGGGGAGTGGTGAATTGTGGATATGGCAACC
>JAAXID010000098.1 GCA_012270545.1 Anaerolineae bacterium
GGGCTTGTCGTTGAACCGCCGGGGCCTGCTTGTAGGATTCCTGGTTTCTTTTACGATGCTCGCGCCCTATCTGATTTACGAAGCGAGGGTTGATTTCGTCGACTTAAAAGCCCATTTCACGCGGCGAAGCAGAGTCAGCGCTGAGATCCTGGCAGAATATGCTCATCTCAAACCGATGGGAAGCGCTCGCATGAATATGGCAGCGCAAACGCGCGCCGTCAGCAACGCCGCGCCGGTAGAAGCACAGGTCTCGCGTCTGGAACGCGGCATCGCTTGGTTACTCAGCATTCCACTTCAGATTATCGCAGGCCTGCGGTTGGAGTTCAGTACGGATCTCTTGAACCTGCGACAGCATCAGCCAGCTTTGTATAAGGTTGTTCCCGTTTTGCGAGCTCTGCTGGAAGCCTGTTTCTGGTACAGCCTCGTTTACGCCGCGTATCGTTATGTGCGTCAGTGGCGCTCCGAGTTTGTAGCTCTCGCCACCGAGAAGAGACGGCTTGCATCTGGGTTGCGCCTCGCTCAGAATCTAATGATAAATTCGGCTGCCGGGCGCAATCTCGTCCTGTTTCTGCTAGTACTTGCTTTCATTGCCGGTTTGTGCTTGGCGCGCGCCGGACCAGACGGACAGCCCAGCTACTACTATGGCGTCATCGGGCTGCAGTTTTTGATCTGCGGTTACGGCATATATAGCATGGCTTCGCAGCAAAGGCTGCAAGTTCTAGCGGGCGCGCTCGTCCTCGTTTACGCAGGTATGGGGGGCTTACGATACGGTCGTCAAAGTTTCGAATCACGATCCGGCGGAGTATTCGCCGCTGAATCTCAATCTATACAGCAGCATTAATGACGCGGCCGGCTGGATCGCATCCGATTGGCCAGAGCGCGGAGCCATCACAGTCAATTACGACATGCTGCCGGAAATGTCCCAGCTTTGGTGGGTCCTGCCCTGGAATACTGTCGACGAGAGCTACCGCTTGGGCATGGCGCTTGATTACCTGCTGAAGAACTATTTTGATTTGGAAAACAACAATCGCAATCCGCTGGGCATCGCTGAAAATCCAGACTATATTGTTACATCGGCACGAGGCTTGGAACGATACGATCTGGGACAATTTCAAGTAGCGCAATTCGGCGCCCTGTACGTGCTCAAGCCGGGTTAAGCCAGAAGCCCGATTTTCCCTGCCCTGTGACAGCAGGAACTGTGGCGGATTCTCCTCGACGACCCTGTATAATGACAGCATGAATGATGCAGGGGATCCTGCCGGAAACGCGCGTGACAGCTGTGCGGCAAGGTGAATTGCATACGAAAAGCGCGACAGCGCAGCGCACGGAAGCGATGGGCGCCGCCCTCGGTGAGTTGCTGGCGCCGGGCGATGTCATCTGCTTGTCGGGTGAGCTGGGGGCGGGCAAGACCGTCTTCAGTCGCGGCATCGGCGCCGGCTGGGGCGCGGCCGTGCCATTGAGCAGCCCGACCTACAATTTGGTGCATGAGCATGATCGACCCGATGACAGGGCGCGGCTTTATCATCTCGATTTCTATCGCATCAGCGCGGCGCGCGAAGCCGAAACGCTGGGCGTATACGAGATTTTGGACAGCCGTGATATCGTCATCTTGGAATGGCCCGAGCGCCTGCTGGATATCTTGCCGGCCGAGCGCCTATGGATCGACATTGTGATGCGCGAAGATGATGGGCGCGACCTGCATTTAACCGCGCAGGGCGAACGCCACGCAGCGCTGCTCGATGACCTGCGCCAGGCGCTGGGCGCGATGCGGCGAGGGACGCATGTTGTTGGCGATTGAAACGGCGACCGAAATCTTGAGCATCGCATTGCACGATGGCGACGCGCTTGCCGCCGAATGCACGTTGCGGGCGGGCCGGCAGCACAGCGCGCTGCTGGCGCCGCTGATCGAGCGGACGATGGCGCAAGCCGGTCTGAGCGCGGGTGACCTGAGGGCTCTGGCCGTTTCCGTAGGTCCCGGTTCTTACACCGGCACTCGTATCGGCGTGGCGCTGGCGAAGGGCATGGCGGCGCCTCGTGACTTGCCGCTGGTGCCTGCTACGACGCTGGAAACGATCTTGGCGGCGCAACCACTTCAACAAGCTGCTGTGCCGTTTATCGTGACGGTATCAGCCGGGCGCAATCGCGTCATCTGGGCGGAGTATTGCTGCGAAGGCGATGCCTGGGTCGAGCGGCGCGCGCCACAGATCAGCGACTGGCCCGCGCTGCTTGCGGAATATGAATGCCTCGTTCGATTGTGTGGCGATGTCTCGCTGGCGGGCCTGGAATCCATTCGCAGGGCGTGGGAAGCCGGGGCGCCGATCGAGCTGGCGCCGGCGGCCGCGCGCATTCGGCGGGCCGGTTATCTGGCGGAAGTCGCCTGGCGCCGCCTGCGCGAGAGCAGCGTGCGCGCCTTTCCGGCCGATCGCGTCATGCCCGTTTATCTAAAGAGCCCGTGAAATGCGCCCCGTTCCTAGTCTTGGCTGAGGAGGGAAGGCCGTTTCCGTGGGCCAGATTGCCATTTCAAATCGCTACATCTTATTGGGAGTGGTAAATATCGAGGATATGGCAATCCATAATCCTATCCCAGGAAATGATAGATGTAGGGGCGACTCTTGAGTCGCCCGCATTCATAGTCTATTGGTTCGGACGCCTATCAAGACCGCCCGAGCATTCAGTTCTTTTCGCGCTTGTCGTCTCGATATGGAAGCGCGAGGCGAATCAGAAAGAGGAGTATTCGGATGACAATGATCAGGGCGAAGACATTCGCCATCTGGCGCGTCCCCTCGTCATAGAGTTCGACCGGGGGCAGCTCCGGCGTCTCGTCATTTGGTTCCAAGCGCACTAGCGTGAACTCCTGAGCGACATCAGCCAGCGAATTCAGGTCGGCTGCCTGTGCCGAGCTCATCCCGGCGAATACGAGTTCATAAAGTCGTGAGTTGCGGGTGAACAGATATAGCGCTCTCAGCGCTTCGGCGTTGTCCTGCACCGGCCGGGCGTCGGCCGCGAATACATGCGCGCCGTGCTGAATCGTCACGCGTGGATGCTGCAGCAGATTGCGATACCAATCCGTTCGCTCGCCCCAAGCGGAAAAAACGTAGTACTTGCTGCCATGCCGCCTAAACTCGACCATGACATGACGCGGGGCGCCGCTTCGACGGCCCTTGGTCGTCATGACCAGCATGGGCAGCCAACTCAATATGCCGCCCCAACCCAGCCGATAAAGGGAAATAGGCAAGCGATAAATCGACCGGGTCAAGCCTTGCGGACGTTCTTCCAGCAGTTTGGATACGTTCATATTGTCAAGAGACGCCGGATCAATCAACCGACCAAGTGTAGCTGCTTCCGCTCGATTTGCCAGCCTCCCCCCGATGCTAATTCCAATCGGAGCGGGGTCGGCCGCGGCTTTCGTAGCGGTCGTCGCTTTGCCCACGCATGATCTGGCGGCGCGCTTTCTGCACATCGCTCTCGTGCTTGAGCAGGACCGTCAACGTGGTTTCCAGCGTTCTCTGGTCGATGCTGTCGGCGTTGAGCGTCACCAGCGCTTTCGCCCAATCGATGGTCTCGGAGACGCTGGGATTCTTTTTCAAGTCCATCCGCCGCATGCCTTGCACGACATCGACCGACTGGCGCGCCAGTTTGTCGTTCAACTCCGGCACGCGCATCTTGACGATA
>JAAXID010000020.1 GCA_012270545.1 Anaerolineae bacterium
CCTCGTCGGCGCCCGTCAGATAACCGTCGACATTGACGATGGGGCCGACAGCGTTGAGGCATTGCGCCGCGAACTAAGCTCGCGCTACCCGGCCGCGGCCGATAATCTGCGCGTCGCCCTCGCAGCCATCAACGAAGAATTCGCCTTCGATCATGACCGCCTCAGTGATGGCGACGAGGTGGCTTTCTTCCCGCCAGTCAGCGGCGGATCGGACAATCAAGGGATGCGCCCGGAGATATTCCGTTTGCCGCGCGCGCCCTTCAACCACGACGAGATCGTCGCCGCCATTACCACCGAACGCACTGGTGCCGTCTGTCTCTTTAGCGGAACCGTCCGCGGGCAGACGGCGAAAGACGGTCATCTCCCCCAGACGGCTTATCTGGAATATGAAGCCTACGAACCAATGGCGCTGGCCAAGATGAAACAGGTAGCGGCGGAAATCCGCGCGCGCTGGGACAAGATCGAGGGCATCGCCATCATCCAGCGCATCGGCAGACTGGGCGTCGGCGATAACACCGTTCTCTGCGCCTGCTCGTCGCCGCATCGCAATGACGGCTGCTTCGAAGCGGCGCGTTACGGCATTGACCGTCTCAAAGAAATCGTGCCGGTCTGGAAGAAAGAGGTTGGCGGGGCCGGCGAGACCTGGATCGAAGGCGACTACCACCCGGACTCAAGCGACCGGATTGACCTATGAGCAAATCAAGCGACATCAGCGTAGCATTCGAAGATCTGCTTGGCATAAAATTCCACGATCCGGACCTGCTGACCCAAGCGCTCACGCATCGTTCCTTCGTCAATGAATATGAGGGCGAAGGCGATGTCCGCGACAATGAACGGCTCGAATTCCTTGGCGACGCCGTTCTCGATCTCATCGTCGCCGACATGCTCTATCGCAAGTTTCCACAGGTCGACGAAGGCGAGCTGACGCAACTGCGCGCCGCCCTGGTCAAGACTGAGTCGCTCGCCCATCTTGGCGCAAGCTGCCGCATTGGTGACTTCCTGCGAATCGGCTATGGCGAAGAGCTCAGCGGCGGTCGCGAACGTCTCACCATACTCTGCCGCGCTTTTGAAGCCGTCATCGGCGCCATCTACCTTGATCAGGGCATGGAGGCCGTCGTCGATTTTGTCGTGCCGCCATTGCTTGAGCTGCTCGATCACATCATCGCAAACAGTTTGCACATCGACGCGCGCAGCGAACTCCAAGAGCGCATTCAAGCCCGCTTCAACATCACACCGGATTACCACGTCACCGGCGCTGAGGGACCCGAGCACGCCAAGGAGTTTCGCGTGGAAGTGGCGATTGGGGAGGCGCTCATCGGCAGCGGAATCGGGGGGAGCAAACGAGCCGCCGCCCAGGAAGCCGCCCGCGCCGCGCTCAAGCAGCTCGAAGCGGATGGCTTGCCGGAGTCGATTCTATTCCCAGACGAGCGTTCTTGATCGTCTTCGTCTTCAGTATCGCCTAGTATCGAAGCACTTGTCGCAGATGCGATAGCGGTGCCGGGACGGCAGCAGCGCGCCACAGGTTCGGCAGCGCCGCGCCACATTCAAATTGCGCAGAAGCGCCTCATCAATCGAAAGTGACCACTCGCGCCGCTCCTCGCGCACTTGCTGATGCGCCTCGCAATTGGCGGCAAACTCCACCCGCCGCGAGAGCCACAGGTAGATATCGGCGCAAGCGATCGAAAACTCGGTCGCTTCCAGGTCGCCCCCATCGCTTATCGGCGTCGGCGCGTCGGTCGGCAGCGGTATTTGATAGCCCTCCAAGATCATATAAGCGCAGTCGAGCCAATAGGGGCGCGTCGACTTGCGCGTCGGCGCGTTTACCAATTGCAGCGCGCTCGCCAGCCCCAGCTTCTTGATGTCTTCATCCGAAAGCATTTTCGCCAGCGCGATACGCTCGTCCATGTCAGCGGTGGTGATGACCGCGCGCAGTTCCTCCGGTATCGACTTCAACTCCGCCCATTGCGTCAATTGCTCGGCCAGACTGCCCGGGATCAAATTCAGATCGTCGGCAGTCGGCGCCACGCGGGCGAACGTCAGTTCCGGCGGCGTCTGGTTGTACAGCTCGCGAATGATGCGCAGATCCTGTCTGGTGGTCGCCGCAATTAGCCCCGTCTTCGACATGCCATAGCGCCCGGCGCGTCCGCCAATCTGATGCACCTCGCTCGGATAGAGTCGGCGGTCATTCTTGCCATCGAATTTTTCCACTTCGTAGAAGCAGACGACATCAGCTGGCAAGTTCAAGCCCATGCCGACAGCATCGGTCGCCACACAGATCTCAGTCTCGCCATCAGCGAAACGATCGGCCTGCCGCCGCCGCACCTCCGGTGGCAAACTGCCATAGACGACCGACACGGTTCTTCCCAGCCGTTCCAGCTTCATCTTTAGATCAAGCACGCCCTGCCGCGTGAAGGCCACCAGAATGCTCGACGCCGGCAGCGACTCCAGCGTGAAATGCCGCTCCGCCAGCGCGATCGGGGCCAGCCGCTGATGCTCCACCAGCTCGCAGGGAATCTCGGCGGCCGCTGCCAGCACCGCGATCAGGTTTCGCGCGGTCGGCGGACCGATGATATGCATTTCCGGCGCCGCCGATTCCATCAGCGCGCGCGTCCAAGCCCAGCCGCGATCAGCATCGGCCAGCATCTGCGCCTCGTCAATGATCACGCATTCGCCGCTGTTCAAGGCGTTGAACATCTCGATAGTGGCGGCGGTGATGCGCGCCCCCTCGACCGGGATATATTCTTCGCCCGTCAATAAATGGCAGGCGACCCCTTCGC
>JAAXID010000217.1 GCA_012270545.1 Anaerolineae bacterium
ACGACCCGCCCTGGCTGATGCTCTACGCGGGACCGCGTCTCGAGGCTGTCAGCAATCGTCTGGACTACAAGTCGCGCGCCGACTTCTTCATCACCGCCTACGACGCCAAGCTGAAGGACGATATGTAGGGGTTCGTACCCCTACCCTCCAAACCCCCTCCCCGAAGCATCAGGTCGCGTAGACACTGACCTTCGGGAGGGGGGCTTGTCTAGCGAGTTCGGCAGGCACACGTGAACTTCGCGCGACGAAGGGCTAGAAGTAAACCATCTTCTCACCACGAGTTGGCAAAGTCTCCCCCCATTGCAATGGGGGGAGATTTAGAGGGGGTTGATCCCTCATGCACAAATACATCATCCGCCGCCTGCTTTTAACGATTATCGTCATCATCGGGGTCACTTTCTTGACCTTCATTTCCATTCACCTTTCCGGCGATCCCACGCTCTTTTACATCAGCGAGCGCGCCAGCAGAGAAGAACGGCTGGAAGCGCAGCGGCGCCTCGGCTTCGACCGTCCGCTGCCTGAACAATACATCAGCTTCCTGGTCAACCTGGCGCGCGGCGATACTGGCAACTCGCTGCTGCATCGGGTTCCCGCTTTCGGCGTTGTGATGGAGCGCATGCCCGCCACCCTCGAATTGACGATATGCGGTTTTGTCTTCTCGACGATTCTGGCCTTCCCGATCGGCTTCGTCGCCGCGACCAAACGCGGCACCATGACCGATGGCACCCTCATGCTCGCCGCCATGTTCGGGCAATCCATGCCCAGCTTCTGGCTCGGTCTCATGTTCATTTTATTTTTCGGCGTCACTCTGCGCTGGATGCCTGTCTCGGGTCATGTGCCATTTATCAAGCCCCTGCTCGAAGGCAACACCGCCGAAGCCTTCACCAACCTGCCGAACGCCCTCCGCTATCTGGCCATGCCCGTCGTCACCGTGTCGGTCTTTTCCATCGCTCGCAACTCGCGGCTGATCCGCTCCGCCGTGCTGGAAGTCCTGCGGCAGGATTATGTCGTCACCGCCCGCAGCAAAGGCTTGAGCGAGCGCACCGTGCTCGTCCGCCATGCCTTCCGCAACGCCCTCATACCGATCGTCACCGTGGTCGGTCTTCAATTTGCCTTTCTGCTCAGCGGCGTTATCGTCACTGAAACCGTCTTCTCCTGGCCCGGCGTCGGCCGTCTTGTCTTCGACGCCATCAACAACCGCGACCTGCCGCTGGTGCAAACCGCCGTCGTTCTGCTGGCCATCCTTTTCGTATTTACCAACCTGATCATCGACCTGCTTTACGGCGTCCTTGATCCGCGCATTCGACTCGAGTAAAAGGAGCGACCGTGAGCCGCAGCCGGATCAACACGCTCGAAATCGACCAACTATACGAGACGCCATCAGCCGCGCGCCGCGCCATCACGAGCATGATCGAGGCGCGCTATCCCATGGTCGCCGTCTTCTTCCTGTCGCTTATCGCGCTTTGCGCCATCTTCGCGCTCCAGATCGCGCCCAAAGATCCCAACCGCGTCGAGATCTTCTCCGTGCTTAAACCGCCGCTGAGTTACGACCGAAATGGTCAGCTGCAACACCTGCTCGGCAGCGACTCGACCGGGCGCGATGTCTTTTCGCGGGTCGTGTTTGGGGCGCGCGTCTCCGTCTCCGTCGGCTTGATCGCGGTCAGCATCGGCGGGGGCGCCGGCGCGATCCTTGGTCTGCTCGCCGGTTATTTTGGCGGGCGCGTTGACGATATCATCATGCGCCTGGCCGATATCCAGCTGGCTTTCCCTTTCATCCTCTTCGCCATCATGGTTCTCTCCGTCCTCGGCGAGGGCTTGTTCAATCTTGTCTTCGTGCTCGGCGTGGGCCAATGGGTCGTCTATGCCCGCATCGCCCGCGGCGAAACCCTCGCCCAACGCGAGAAAGAATATGTCGAAGCGGTGAAGGCATTGGGCGCCACCGAATGGCGCATCCTCTTTCGCACCATCCTGCCCAATATCCTGACGCCTCTGATCGTTATCGCCTCCTTCAACGTCGCCGGCGTCATCCTCGCCGAAGCTTCGCTCTCGTTTCTGGGTTTGGGCGTGCCTGAGAATGTGCCGACCTGGGGCGCCATGCTGGCTGACAGCCGCAATCAATTGCTCAGCGGCTCCTGGTGGCTGGCGGTCTTCCCGGGCATCGCCATCATGCTTACTGTCGTCTCAATCAATGTGCTGGGCGATTGGCTGCGCGACTTTCTCGATCCACGGCTGCGCGGCTCCGGGCGAGGATTGTAGGAGGGGCTTATGTTGCAGGGGCAGGTCGCCATCGTCACCGGCGCGGCCCAAGGGCTGGGCTATGCCATCGCCAAAGCCTACGCGGATGAAGGCATGAAAGTCGCCCTGCTCGATATCCGCGGCGATATTCTCCAGCGAGTCGCTGCCGAGCTCAATGATGGGGGCGCTGATGTCCTGCCGATCACCGTTGATTTGTCCGACGCCGCCGATACACAATCCGCTATCGATACTGTACTTGCACAGTACGGAACGCCCCGCGTCTTGATCCACAACGCCGCCCTGCTGATCACCCGCTCCATGCTGGAAATCACGCTGGAGCAATGGCAGCGAGAGATCAATATCATTCTGCAAGCGGCATTCATCCTGAGCAAAGCCGTCTGGAAGCCGATGATTGACGCCGGCCATGGCAGCATCGTCTACCTCTCGTCCGGATCGGGTTACAAAGGCTTCATCGAAGAAGTCGCCTACAACCCGGGCAAGCACGGGATTGAAGGTCTAATGAAATGTCTGGCGCTCGAAGGGGTAGCATTCAATATCGCCGTCAACGCCGCCACGCCGGGCGCCCCGATCAACACGCCCATGTCCGATTCCAACTACACCACAGAGCAGAAGAAGCGCTGGGTCGATCCCGCTCTGCTGGCGCCCGCCTTTGTATTTCTAGCGAAGCAAGACGGCTCGGGGCTGACTGGCCACCGCGTCGCCGCCCGCGCCAACGGTAGATGGGATGCGACCGACTTGCTATAAATCGGGAGAAGGAAATGGCTGAACAC
The DNA here is from genome assembly GCA_012270545.1 of Anaerolineae bacterium. Taxonomy (GTDB): domain Bacteria; phylum Chloroflexota; class Anaerolineae; order Aggregatilineales; family Phototrophicaceae; genus UBA6055. The sequence continues at coordinate 3,027 of JAAXID010000217.1, forward strand.
TACCTCGACGACAGCGTCACACAACCGTTCTGGGACAAGTCCGTCACGCCGCGCCTGACGATCAATCCCGGCGATACGGTTGTGATCGAATGCGCCGAGCCGGTCGGGCAAGTGAGGCCGGATTCCACCGCCGACGATCTGGCAAACCTCGATTTCGGGAAAATCCACGCGCTGACCGGGTCCATCTACATCAATGGCGCCGGCGGCGGCGACGCACTTGAAGTGGAAATCCTCGATATGCGACACAAGGGCTGGGGCTGGACCGGGCACATCCCCGCCTTCGGATTGCTGCAGGAAGACTTCGATTACGCCTATATCCATCACTGGGAATTGAACGGCGGCGCCTGCCGCTTCGGCCTAAACGGCATCACACTGCCTTTCGAGCCCTTCCCCGGCTGCGTTGGCGTGGCGCCCGCTGAACCAGGACGTCTTGATACCATCCCGCCCCGCATCAACGGCGGCAATGTGGATACGCGCGATCTGGTCGTGGGCTCGACATTCTGGCTGCCCGTATTGGCGGAAGGCGCCCTCTTCTCCACCGGTGACTGCCACAGCGCGCAGGGACAAGGCGAGGTTAGCGGTACCGGCATCGAGTCGCCCATGACCGTCACCATGCGATTCAATGTGCGCAAGGACTTGAATATCCGTGAACTGCAAATCCAGCGCCCCAGCCCAATGACCCAGGTCGATAGCGCCGGCTATCACATCACCACCGCCCACGGACCTGACCTGATGGAAAACGCCAAGAACGCTGTGCGCTATATGATTGAGTGGCTGGTGGCAAATCACCGACTGAGCGAGAGCCAGGCTTACTGCCTTTGCAGCACCGCCGGCGACCTGAAGATCGCCGAAATTGTTGACGCGCCCAACTGGATCGTCGCCTTTCACATGCCGCTAAGCATATTCGGCTGAAGCGCCGAACGAGGCTTACTGAGGTGGCGGTTCAACGAAGGTCTGCGCGTCGTGCAGCGCTTCTTCCAGTTTCTGAATTTTGGCATGCGCTTTAGCCAGTCGCTTCCGCGCTTTCTTGCGAGCGAGTTTCTTCGCTTTCTTGACGGCGAGTTTGTTTACTTGCTTGGGTGTCGGCTTGGAGGCCTGCTTCTTCAGCGTCTTCAGCGCAGACCGCGCCAACGCCAATTCCGCCTCGGTCTTTTGCAGCTTGGCTTCCGCTTCGTCCAGTCGCGCTTGCAGAAGGGCAGCATCGGTTTCACGCGCGCGCAGCCTCTCCGCCGCCGCCTCCACCTGCTGACGCCCGTTCGCCAACTCGGCTTGCCGCCGCTCAACATCCGCTGCCAGCGCCTGCAATTCCTCACGTTCCCGCGCCAGCTTGTTGCGTTCCCGCGTCAGCAATCCCCGCGCCGTCGCCAAACGCTTCCGCTCCGCTTTCATCTCGGCTATGTTCATTGCCGATTGCCCGGTCATTATGTCACCCGGCTCAGATCCGTTAATCATCATTTAATATTCTTAACGCTACCATAAAGCGCGCTTCAGGTCAAGCGGTCTCGTC
>JAAXID010000203.1 GCA_012270545.1 Anaerolineae bacterium
TGCATTCTACAATGGGAAATTGAAGTCCGCACGGGAATATACACGCCGCCAACCTGACAATTCTCATACGGCGTTTCGTAAGGCAAACAGCGACAGCGCATGGCTCCGTTCGAGAACGTCCCCGCCGAAGCCCTATCCCGCTGACATGCGACATGACATTGAGGACCATTGATGACTGATCGGTCGATTCAAGCAATCAATATTGAAAGCGAAATGCGCGATGCCTACTTGAGTTACGCGATGAGCGTGATTGTGTCGCGGGCGCTGCCGGATGCGCGTGACGGGCTGAAGCCGGTGCATCGGCGCATTCTGTACGCCATGCACGATATGGGCGTTCACGCCAGTGGCGGTCACAAGAAAAGCGCGCGGATCGTTGGTGAGGTGCTGGGCAAATATCACCCACACGGCGATGGCGCCGTCTATGACACGATGGTGCGGATGGCGCAAGATTTCTCGATGCGTTACATGCTCATCGACGGGCAGGGCAATTTCGGCAGCATTGATGGTGATGGCGCCGCGGCCATGCGTTATACCGAGGCGCGGATGGCGGATATTGGCGGCGAATTGCTGATTGATATCAATAAGGAAACGGTTGACTTCGTCGACAATTTTGATGGCACGCTTAGCGAACCGTCCGTCCTGCCGTCCATGGTGCCCAATCTGCTGGTTAATGGCGCGTCGGGCATCGCGGTTGGCATGTCGACCAATATCCCGCCACACAATCTCGGCGAGATCTGTGACGCGCTGGTGTATATGCTGCGGCAATGGAATAGGCTGGACGGAATAGAAGTCGACGAGTTGATGCAATTCGTCAAGGGTCCGGATTTTCCCACCGGCGGCGTGATTTACAAGATGCGCGGCGAGGAGGACATGCTGCGCTCGGCGCTGGCGACGGGGCGCGGCAAGATCACGCTGCGGGCGAAGGTGCATATCGAAGACATAGGGCGGGGCAAATCGCGGATAATCGTCAGCGAGCTGCCCTTCCAGACCAACAAGACGACGCTCATCGAACGCATCGCCAGCCTGGCCAGCAGAGGCAAGTTGGAAGGACTGGCTGACCTGCGCGATGAGTCCGACCGGCAGAACTCGGTGCGGCTGGTGATCGAATTGCAGCGGGGCGCCGAAGTGACCGATGTGATGGGGCAGTAGTTTAAGCTGACGCCGCTGCAGACAACATTTGGCATCATCATGCTGGCGCTCGTCGATGGGCAGCCGCGTACGCTAACGCTGAAGCAGGCGCTGCGGGTTTATCTGGAGCATCGGCTCGAGGTGATACAGCCGCGCAGCGCTTTCGATCTGGCGCGGGCGAAAGAACGGGCGCATGTGCTCGCGGGGCTGATCATCGCGCTGGACAATCTGGACGCCGTCATCAAGACGATACGCAAGTCGCGCAATAGCGATACGGCGCGCAAGAACCTGATGAGCAATTTCAAGGTGACCGAGATTCAAGCGCAGGCCATACTCGAGATGCCCTTACGGCGTCTGGCATCCCTGGAGATTCGCAAGATCCGCGAAGAGTACAAGGAGAAGCTGAAGCTGATCAAGTCGCTGGAGGACCTGTTGGCGAGCCCGCTGAAGCAGCGACGGAAAATCGCCGAAGAATTGGAAACAGTCAGAGAAGAATACGACGACGCCCGGCGCACAATCATCGCCGAGGGCGAGGCGACTGGCCTAACCCTAGCCGACTTCCTGGTGCCGGAAGAAAAGACGGTGGTGATGCTTAGCGTAAAGGGTGACTTGGGGCGGACAGCTCTGGATGAGGCGCCACGGGTGACCACCACAACCAAAACGCCACCCCGCCTGCTCCAGCACAGTACGACCGCGCAGGTGCTGTACCTCTTCGCCGATGATGGATGCTGCGCAACCTTGCCAGTACAGCAGATTCCACCAGTGGCTCAGGCTTCATTAGGCGCGCGTTTCAGCGACTTGAGCGCGCTAAACAGGGGGCGCAGGATCGCGTCATTTCTCTGTCTGCCAGTGGAATTGGAAGATGGCTTCATCAGTTTCGCAACCGCTGGCGGTCTCGTCAAACGTTTGCACATATCTGATCTGCCCGGCGTGATGTCGCGCGAGTTTCGTGTGATGAAGCTGGCGAAGGGCGATCGGATCGTCGATGTACTTTTCAGCGGCGGGGCGGACCAACTGGTGCTGACCACGGCGCGTGGTTATGCCATCCGCTTTAGCGAGGAAGACGTACGGCCGACTGGTTTGACATCGGGTGGCGTGCGCGGGATGCGCTTGGCAGTGAAAGGCGACCGAGTGGTTGCCGCTGACTTGGCGGAAGATAACCAGTACATGTGGACTGTCACCGCCGACGGCATCGCTAAGGCGTCGCGAATGGACGAATACAAGATGCAGGGTCGCGGGGGCAGCGGTGTCATCTCGATGCGGCGCGAAGAGGCCGATCCGGATGTTGCCGCGGCAACCGTGGGCAGCCTGGACGATGATATCCTGGTCTATACCAACAAGCATAAAGCCAAGCGCGTTTCTCTCGGATTGGCGAAGACCATGAAACGGGCGGGAACGGGTGGCAGCCCCGTGATTGTATTGCGCGAAAAAGAGCGCGTAATCGGCCTCGCCGCGTTCCGTCAGCGGATAGAAGTCGCGGACGCCCCGGTAGAGACGCAATTTGTCCCGCTGGCAGATGCTGCTCAAACGGACGATCAAATGCCGCGGCAATACGAACTGAGCCTCGAAGAGATCGAGTTGCTGCTGGACGAGGCCGATGGCGTTGACGGGTCGAGCAATGGCGCTAGCTCAAACGGCGCCGATCCCAGCGCGAGCGCTGACGAATAGCCAGGGCTTCAAGCTCGTCGTCGTAATGCGGCGCCATTAGCCGCCAGTCGAAGCGTGAGATCTTTTCCCGCAAAGCAGTCGTATCCAATCTGACGCCGCTGTCCAAGTGGTAACGCAGTTGGGCGGTCAGCCGGTCGCGCTGATAGAGGCAGGCCCGCTTGAGTTCCTCCGTGATCAGGTTGGGATAGTTTAGGCGATCGGGCAGGATGGGAACGCAGCCGCAATAGACCGCCTCGCAGACGGAGACGCCGAAGAACTCCTGCCAAGCCGTACTGACCACATAATCGGCTCTCCACAACAGATTGGCATATTCGGCGAATGAATCGACGTAGCCGAGTTGTATGATCCGGTCACCGAGCAGGGACTGCGCCAGGCGGAATATATCTGGCATCTGACCGAAGCTTTCGCCGGTGATCGCCAGCTTGAAGTCATAGCCTTCATCGGCGAGCTTTATCATGCTGCGGACGAATGCATCCGGGTCCTTATCCGCCTCCCAGCGATGATTCCACAGTATGACCGGCGGTCCGTTCATAACGGATTCGTCTCGGTGTTCGTCAAAGCGGCGCAGGTCGATGCCGAGCGGCAGTACACTTGATTTGGCGCGGATTTCGTCAATCGTCTGGAGCTCGTTGCAGTCGGCGAAGTGCTTGAGCATGTGCGGCAACTGCGCTAGAAAATCGTCCAGATGGTACTGACTGTTGAAATAGTTGGCATCGGCACAGAGGGCGCTGACGTAATTGATGAAGCCGTAACGCCAGCCGTGGCCCTGGCGCTGGTTCTGTGGATAGGACAGCTGATTCTCGTGGAAGTACATGGCGATGGGCACATCAGCCAGCCGCTCGCGCGTCAAGGCGCGAAAGATCGAGAGGTCAATCATGCTGGACGCGAGGATCAGATCCGGCTTCGTATCCAGCCGGCGGGCGAAGTTGATGGCGGCGCCTTGCATGCGCCACTTCCAGAATTGGGCGGGCAGGGTGAGCAGGTCAATATCGTGACGGGAAAAGCGCTGGTAACCATCGGCCCAGGCTTTGTGGCTTCCGCCGTAATAAGATTCAAGCAGGCTGATGCGCATCGTCCGCCTTGGGCTCAGCTGGTGTTGCGGCGGCGCGCTTCTACTACATTGGGCACCAGGTCGATCTTGGAGAGGATGCGAGTGAGCTGCTGGTTGTTGGCGATTTCAAGCTGCAGATTCAAGGTCGCGATATGCTGTCGCGTGCTGACTTCAACCGAGGAGATATTGACGTTTTCTTCGGCGATGATGGTGCTGATTTCACGCAGGAGCCCTTCTCGGTCATAAGCGACGACCTCGACTGGCACGAGATAGCGCTGCTCTTCTTCTTCCGTGCCCCATGAGACATCGATGAGACGTTCGGTCTCGCGCATTGAAACCATGTTGGGGCAATCGGTTCGATGCACGGTCACGCCACGTCCGCGAGTGATATAGCCAATGATGTCGTCGCCGGCCATCGGACTGCAGCAGCGCGCCAGATTGACCAGCAGTCCGCCGGCGCCCATAATGCTGACGCCTTTGGCGACGCTGGCGCTCCTTGGCTTGGAACGGGGCTTCAGCAGCTCTTCTTCGCTGGCGCTCTCGGCTGCTTTGCGGCGTTCGTCCTCGAGAACGCGATTGGTGATCTGCGAGCCAGTGACATCGCCGGCGCCGATGGCGGCGAGAAAATCATCCAGCTTATCGAAATTGAGCAGGCGCGCGACCGAATCGAAAGTAACTTTTTCCAGCACGCCCAGGCGCTTGAGTTCGCGTTCCAGCACTTCGCGCCCCATGGCGATATGCTTGTCGCGGTTCTGTTTGCGCAGCCAATGGCGGATCTTGGTGCGGGCGCGGCTGGTGACGGCATAATCGAGATCGGGATTGAGCCAGTCCATGCTGGGTCCGCCGCGCTTGGCCGTCAATATCTCGACCTGGTCACCCATTTTCAGCTTGTAGTTGAGCGGCACGAGGCGCCCGTTGACCTTGGCGCCGCGGCAGCGATTGCCGATGTCGGTGTGGATATGATAGGCGAAGTCGATGGGGGTAGCGCCGACCGGCAGATCGATGATGTCGCCATTGGGCGTCACGCTGTAGACGCGATCCTGAAAGACTTCCGACTTCACCGTGTCGACGAATTGCGAAGCGTCATTGACCTCGGGACCGAACTCCATCAAACGGCGCAAGAAGGCGAGGCGCTGCTCAAATGCCTGATCGTGCCCGTCTCCACCTTCCTTGTAGCGCCAATGCGCGGCGATGCCGTATTCGGCGTCCTCGTGCATCTCCCAGGTGCGGATCTGAATTTCGACGGTCTTGCCTTCGTCATCATGGACGGCGGTATGCAGGCTGCGATAAAAGTTGTCTTTGGGATTGGCAATGTAATCATCAAATTCGCCGGGGATCGGGCGCCAGAGGTTGTGCGCGATGCCGAGCGCCAGATAGCATTCCTCAAGGCTGTCGACCAGCACGCGCATGCCGCGGATGTCGTATATCTGCTCCAGCGGCAGGTCTTTCTTCGTCATCTTGTTATAAATGCTGAAGATGTGTTTGGGGCGGGCGGTGATGGTGACGTTCATGATTCGGCTGGCGTTCAGCTCACCGATCAAGCGGTCTCTGATACGAGAGACGTAGGATTCGCGCTCGTCGCGCCGTTCATCCAGCGCTTTTGCGATCGAGCGATAGGCTTCCGGATTGAGATAGCGGAAACTGAGATCTTCCAACTCCCACTTCATCTGCCAGATGCCGAGCCGATTAGCCAGGGGCGCGAAGATGTCCATCGTCTCTTGCGCCACCGCCCGCTGTTTGTTCCGCGGCAGATAGCCGAGCGTCCGCATGTTGTGCAGGCGATCGGCCAGCTTGACCAGGACAACGCGCACATCATCGCCCATCGTCAGCATGATCTTGCGGATATATTCCATTTCGCGGTTGACAGCGCTGGAGCGGCGCGTATCGCCCGCGGGCGATACGTTTTTGATGGGCAGGTTCTTCAACTTGGTGACGCCATCGACCAGCTTGGCGATGGTGCTGCCGAATTCGGCGCGCAGCGCGTCAACGGTGACATCGCTATCTTCGGCGACATCGTGAAGCAAGCCGGCGGCGATGGTCTCGGCGTCCATCTTCATTTCAGCGAGGATGCTGGCGACGGCGACGCAATGGGTGAAATAGGGCTCGCCGGATTTGCGCTTTTGACCGCTGTGGGCGGCTTCGGCGCGATGATAGGCGGCAGCGATGAGATCGGTTTCGTTTGGCTTGATTTCAGGCAGGGAGTTCAGCAGTGATTCGAGGTCGCGGGAGTAGACATTAGTCGAAGGCAACATCAATCATTCACCTGAAGAGACCTTTGTAAACTAGATTATCATATTCTGATTCAATTGTCGCCTATCGCAGCGTCGGTTCACCCCATACCTGCCGGCGTCATCCGCTGATCTTTTGGCGCAAGAAGGCTTCGATGAAATCGTTCAGAGCGCCGTCCAGTACAGCGGTCGTGTTGCCGATTTCGACACTGGTGCGGTGGTCTTTGACCATTTGGTAGGGGTGGAGTACGTATGAGCGGATCTGGTTGCCCCAGCCGGCGTCGACGTTCTCGCCCTTTAGCTCCGCCATTTCCGCTTCTTGTTTGGCGCGCTCCATCTCGAAGAGCCGCGCTTTGAGTATCTGCATGGCGCGCTCGCGATTCTGCGCCTGGCTGCGTTGATTCTGGCATTGCACAACGACGCCGGTGGGCAGGTGCGTGATGCGGACGGCCGTGTCGTTCTTTTGCACGTGCTGGCCGCCGGCGCCGCTGGCGCGAAATGTATCGATGCGAATGTCTCTGTCCGCCACTTCGATTTCGATGTCAGATTGAATATCGGGCCAGAGTTCGACCTTGGCGAAGGAGGTATGCCGGCGGTGGGCGCTATCAAAGGGGCTGAGGCGGACGAGCCGGTGCACGCCTTCTTCACTCTGCAGGTAACCAAAGGCATAATCGCCTTTGACGCTGACGGTGACGCTTTTGAGGCCCGCTTCGTCGCCGCCGCTTCGGTCGAGGATCTCGGCTTTGTAACCGTTCTGCTCCATCCAGCGCAGGTACATGCGTTCAAGTATTTCCGCCCAATCCTGGGCGTCGACGCCGCCGGCGCCCGCGTGAATGGCGACGATGGCATCCTCGCTGTCGTAGTCACCGGAGAGCATGGCCTGCAGCGACATCGCCTCGACGATCTCGCGCAGATCCTCGGTCTCGCCCGCTAGTTCTTCTTGCATGTCGGCGTCGGCGATCTCGGCCAGTTCAAGCGCGTCGGCGATGCGCTCGGCCAGCGCGCGCCATTTTTCGACCAGCGCCTTCAGCCTGGATAGCTGCTGCATGGCGCGTTGCGCCGCTTCCGGGTCGTTCCAGAATTCGCTATCACTGGCTTCTTCTTCCAGGCTCTCGATCTGCTGAGCCTTGCCGGCGATGTCGATGCGCCCCATCAACTCGTCGATTTGGGATTTGAAGTCGCTAAGCTGGCTTATGATGTTGTCCATAATGGATGTGGGCAGGCGCCCGGATTAGCCTTTCTGGCTCGATTTGAATTAACCCAGCTGCTTCTGTCTGTACAGTTCGTACATGAAGAGCGCGCCAGTCACCGATACGTTGAGCGAGTCGCTTATGACGCCTTCCATCGGGATGCGCACGCATTGATCGGCGCGGTTGATCCAGTCAGGCGACAGTCCTTGGTCTTCGCTTCCCAGCGCGATGGCCGATTTCGGTCGGAAGTTAACATCGTATAGCATGCGCCCACCAGCGACATCGGCTGCGAGGATCTGGAATCCTTCCTTTGTGAGGAAGGCTAGCGCCTCTTCGCTGCTCAATTGATAGATATTGTCGAGAAAGCAGGCGCCCGTGCTGCTCCGGATGACGTTGGGATTATAGAGGTCGAGCGCGGTATCGACCAGTATAATCGCGTCGATGTCGGCGGCGTCGGCTGTGCGCAAGAGCGCGCCGATATTGCCGGGCACCTGCAGATCAACCAACACGATCGCGTGCTGGATTTCTGCCACCTCCAACTGCGCGAGCTCCTTTGCTGGCTTGCTGCGCATGATGGCGATGATGCCGTCCGGATTATCTCGGTAGCTGACGCGCTTGAGCAAAGACGGCGTCACTTGATGCGCTTCGATTCCGCGGTAGTCTGGCGCAGGGGGCAGGTCGGGACAGTACAAGATGAAATCGATGTCGTAACCTTGCTGCAAAGCCCGCCGCAAATCGCGTTCATAGTCGATGACAAAGCGCGCTTCGCTCTGGCGCCCGCGTTTGCTACGCAAGCGATTGACGAGCTTGATCTTGCTGTTTTGCGCGCTGGTAATTAGCAAGGGTTCGTTCAACCTGCTTCTTCGTCTTCATCGTCGAAGAGGCTTTCGACAAAGAATTCCGGCGTGAAGAGGACGAGATCATCAATACTTTCGCCCAAGCCGAGGTAGTGAACGGGCAATTTGAGATCGTTGAAGATTGAAAAGACCATGCCGCCTTTGGCCGTGCTATCGAGCTTGGTGACGATGACGCCGGTGACGCCGGAGGCTTCGCCGAAGCTCTTGGCTTGCTCGATGGCGTTTTGACCGGTGGTGCCGTCGAGCACGAGCAGGACTTCGTGCGGCGCGCCCGGCACAACTTTGCCGGAAACTTCGCTGATTTTTGTCAGCTCTCGCATTAGATTGTAATTGTTCTGCAGACGACCGGCGGTATCGATGATGAGGATTTCGTAACCGCGCGATCGGGCGGCGACGGTGGCATCATAGACGACGGCGCCGGGGTCAGAGCCGGGTCGGTTGGCGATGACGGGCACGTCAATGCGCTCGCCCCAGGTTTGAAGCTGCTCAATGGCGGCGGCGCGGAAAGTATCGCCGGCGGCGATCATGACCTTGCGCCGCGACAGATTCTTTAGACGGTGCGCTATCTTGGCGATGGTGGTCGTCTTGCCCGATCCATTGACGCCGACGACGAGGATTATCGACAGCTCACGGCCAGTGATATTCATCGCCGGCGGAAACTCAAGCAAGTCTGACAGGGATTCTTTCAGCGCGTCCTGCAGTTGCTCCGATTTGGTTAAGCCGTCGGTGCGGACGCGGTCTTGCAAGTCGTCAATGACCTTGACCGTGGTATTGAAGCCGACATCCGCCTGAATCAACAGGGTTTCCATGTCGTCCCAGGTATCTTCGTCAATCTCGGTATTGCCGAGCATTTGCGCGATGCGACCAAAGAATGACTGACGCGTTTTTGAGAGTCCGCGGCGAAATAGGCTCAAGCTGGTTGTCCCCGTCCAGGTTCACGCCAAGCCGCGATTATACAGCCCCCAGCATGAGGGGACAATGCAAGGTCGTGGCTTAAACAATATTGCTGTATAATAAGGCATGTAAACAGTTCGCAGACTCAGGTGATTTCGGTGGAAAAGGACTAGCCTGCAGTGTCTCAAGGGGCCGATGAGTTCCCGGTTATCGTCTGGCTGGATGGATCGCTATCCAACCCGCATTGGCTGGTGGATCGCGCCGAGATGGTGCTTGGGCGAGAAGAGACCTGCGACATTGTTATTCCAGTGCGGCAAATTTCGCGGCAGCACTTGCGCATCATGATGGAAGGCGGCAGCGCGGTCGTCGAAGATCTGCGAAGCAAGAACGGCACCTGGGTCAACGGTTATCGCTTGACCGGCATACGTGAATTGGAAGACGGCGACGAGATTCGCGTCGCTAAAGATATCCGACTCCGTTTCGTCGGTTCAGGAGCGACGGCGCCGTCGACGACGCGCGTGCTGCCCGATGTGATACCTTCCGGGGCGCTGACCGGTTTGCGCATGCGGCTCGACCCCGAATCGCGCGAGGTGCGAATCAAAGATGTGATTGTGAATCCGCCGCTGAGCCTGTCGCAGTATCGTCTGCTAGAGACCCTGTTCGCCAGCCAGGGCGGCGTTTGCAGCCGCAACGATGTGGTCGACGCGGTATGGCCCGAAGCGATGGGCGCGGGCGTCAGCGAGCAAGCGATTGACGCGCTGGTGCGGCGTCTGCGCGATCG
>JAAXID010000278.1 GCA_012270545.1 Anaerolineae bacterium
CGCTTCGTCGAAAGGTCGGCCCATCAATTGATAGCCAATCGGCAAGCCATCGCGTGTGAAGCCACAGGGCACGCTCAGAGCGGGTTGGCCGCCGAGATTGGCGGAAAAGGTATGGTGGATGTAGGAGATCATCGGTGTTTCCCCGATATCCATATCTTCGCGTGGCTGATGCAATTCGGTCAGCAATGCGGCTGGCAGTGGCATCGTCGGCGAGATCAGCGCGTCCAGATTCTCCCGTTGGAACAGGTCCTTCATGGCGGAGCGATAGCGCTCGCGAGCGCGCAGACCCGTGACGTAATGCGTGCCCGGCACGAGTTCACCCAATTGCAAGGTAGCGCGAGTGGCGGGATCATACAGATCGCCTTTCTCCCGCAATTGCTGGCGATGATAGGTGCTGGCCTCCACCATCATGACGGTGAAAAGCGTCTCCGGCGTCAACTCAAATTCGGGCAAGCTGACCTCGACAATCTCCGCTCCCATTGCCGCCAACTCGTTGATGACCGATTCGGTCGCGGCGCGCACATCGTCGATCACGCCGGGATACAAAACATATTCGCGGTCGATACCGATGCGCATGCCACGCACACCGTCCTGGATGCCCGCCGTATAGTCCGGCACCTCATGGCGCGCGGAAGTGACATCATTGGGATCGTGCCCGGCTATCGCCCCCAGCATCAGCGCATTGTCGAGCACCGTGCGCGTCATCGGTCCGACATGATCGAGTGTCCAGGATAGCGGCACGACGCCATACGCGCTGACGCGTCCGTAGGTCGGCTTCAGGCCGACGATATTGTTGATAGAGGCCGGTATGCGAATAGATCCGCCCGTATCAGTGCCGATGGTTCCGAAGGCCGAGCGCACAGTCAACGCGACTCCGGAGCCGGTGCTGCTGCCGCCTGGATAGCTGTTGAGCTGCCAGGGACTGCGAGTCGGTGGTTCGTTGACACCGTAGGCGAATTCGTGGCAGCGCGTCTTGCCGATCATGGTGGCGCCGGCCGCGGCCAGCTTTTGCACCACAGTCGAGTCACAATCGGGCACGAAGCCTTCCAACACCTTGGAGCCCGCCTCGGTCAAGATGCCCTTGGTATAGCAGATATCCTTGACACCGATCGGGATGCCGTGCAGGGGACCGCGATCATTACCCGAGGCGAGTTCCGCATCAGCTCGCTGCGCGGCCTCGAGCGCCAGTTCTTCGGGGACGGTCGCATAGGCGTTGACCGTCGGCTCCGTCTGTTTGATGCGCGCGATCGTGGCCTCGGCCAAGGCTACAGCGCTGGTGGCACCATTTCTGAGGGCAGCCGCGGCTTCGCTGATGGACAGACTGATTAGCTCCTGTGAATTAGTCATACCATTCAGCATCCATTTTCAGGATCGGCGGATAGTCACTTAGGTCGAATCGCTCCAAGACGTCGAGTGAAGGCAGTTGATTCGCGAGGGCCGCGCTCAGCGCCGCCGCTTCTTGCGGATTCACGTCCAGCCCCAGCACCTGCGCCAGCCAGGCTACTTGCTCGGCTTCGATCTTCAGGTCGGATTTGCTTCGCCCATAGCTCATAAAGACCTCCCAAACAGAGCAGATGCTTTAATTCGATTGACTGGAATAAAGGCCATATTCCCAGACTTTCTCCGCGATACGGGCGACGGTATCTTCCAGGTTTTCCCAGATGCCGCGATGCCCCGCCATCATCACACAGATGATGATCGGCGCTATATCGCGCGATTCGATGACACCAACATCGTTGGCGATGAAGGGACCAAAGTCGCCAGTCTTGTGCGCGACTTTCGCTTCTGGAAGATACTTCGGCAGACGCGTTCGCGATATCTGATTGTGCAAAGCGCCGCGCATTTCGGCGCAGGCTGACGGGCTGGCGCAACTGTCCTTCCAAATCATCTCCAGCAAGTGACCGAGGGCGCGGGCGCTAGCCTGGCTAAAAGGTCTGCCGTCTTCAAAGTGGAAACGGTCGCGCGCGCTGATCCAGTCTTCCGGCGCCAAATCGGGATAACCGGCGCGGAATAACTCAGCCGGACCGAGATCGCCAAGCGCTGGGTCGATCACGCTGGCCAGGGCGGAAAACCAATCGAAGCAGTCACCCAAGACTTTGATGTCGCTGAGGCCCAGTTCACGCATGGTCGCGTTCACCGCATCTGGACCGCCTACCGCCTCGTAACAGTAATCGGTCGCGGTATTGTCGCTTTCGATGATCATCAGGGTCGCGGCATCGCGCAGGCTGAAGATCATGCCATCGTCCATGTACTGCAAGACACCGGTGCCAAAGCGTTTGAAGCGGGTCTCCAGCGCGTGAGTCTGCGCCAAATCGAGCGCGCCGGCGTCGGCCATGCGATAGAGAGTGACGAGCAGCGGGATCTTGATCGTGCTCATGGAGTCCATCATCGTATCGGCGTTGACGCTGATCTCTTCGCCCGAACCGGTGTATTTGACATAAAGCGCCCAATCGGCGCGCAGGCCATCCATAAGCCGATCAAGAGCGCGTTCCAGCTCTCCGCGCATGCTCTGTCCTCCTAACGGCGCACGACACCACCGGCCAGCCCGAGTGTGACGCCCGTGATATAGGCAGCCTCGTCTGAAGCAAGAAAAGCGACCATCGCGCCCATCTCTTCCGGTGTGCCATGTCTCCCCAGCGGCACCAAATCCCAGACGCGCTGCCGTTCCTCCTCAAAGCTGATGCCGGCATGCGCCGCCCGCTGCCGCAGGCCCGCCCACTGCATCTCGGTAGCCATATATCCCGGCGCGATCGTGTTGACCCGGACATTATAAGGCGCCATCTCCAGCGCGAAGGCCAGAGTCAAGGCGATCACACCAGCTTTGCTGCCGGAATAGGTCGCGACGCGCGGATAAGGTTCCTGGCCGAATATCGAACTCACTGTGATGATGTTGCCGCTGCCCTGCTCCCGCATGACGCGACCGGCGTATTTGCAGGTTAGGAAGACGCCGCGGTAGTTGACAGCAACAATATGCTCAAAATCTTCAACGTTCAGATCGACCAAGTCGATTTCGACGCCGCCGGTACCGGCATTGGCGACGGCCAGATCCAAGCCACCGAAGCGATCAACTGCCGAAGCCACCAGTTCGGCGCTGCGTTCTGCGCTAGCGACGTCATGTTCCGCCGCGATGAGCCGCTCTGACGAGATGCCAATATCGGCGATGATTTTCGCCGCGGTCTCATGTACAGAAGGGCTTATGTCGCTCATCAATACCGACCAGCC
>JAAXID010000140.1 GCA_012270545.1 Anaerolineae bacterium
TCCAGCCATTTCACGGCGAAGACTTCCTGCGGAACAACTTCGGCGAGTTCCAGCGGGATAGACGCGTCATGAATCAACCGCATGATCCTCCCCCACTCACGCCACTGCGCCGCCGTCAAGGACATATCCCATTCAGACACACCCTGAATATAGGGATACAGCATCAGCGCGTAGTCATGCAGACGCGCGAACAGGCGCCCCGATTTTGCGGGTATCGGCGCGACTACATTGTCAATGCCACAATTCAACAGATAATGCGGAACAGCTAACGACGCCCGCTTCACTGGCCCCACCCGCAGCTTCAGAAAGAATAGGCCCGAGGCCGCCTCGACACGGTAGGACCAGGCGCGCGCGTCATTGCCGACCGGCAAGAATTCGAGTGAATGAACGCTGAGCTCATAGCTGGCGCTCAATTGGGCGATGATGCGTTCAGCGGCCAGTTTCGATCCTTCGAACATCAACTCCCCTATTGGTTCTTCGTCCCAAAGCGATCCATCGTGCGCATATCATACCCTTCGGCGAGCGAATGGCGACAGCTTGATTTCGACAAGTTTGCGCGCGCGAAGACGTGTTTAACGATCAAGCGGCAATCGGCAAATGCGCGATTTCGTGGTATATAATAGGTGCGAGCAAATTCGCCAGAACTGTCGGCTGAATTGAAAGGCGCGAGATATAGTGTCGAGGGTGAGCGTTCTGCAGAGCCGCGTCTTGCTCCTCAATGGCAGCACATGGGAACCGCTGTCGGTGATAACGGTTCAGCGCGCGATCAATCTGCTGCTCGGCGGCAAGGCGATCGCCGTCGAAATGACGGGGCTATACCTGAATACAGTCCGCACCAAGTTCGAAGTCCCCTCAGTGATTGCGCTGAAGTCTTACGTCAATGTGCCGCGCCGGAAGTCGCACTGGAGCCGCAAAGGCGTTCTCGTGCGCGACAACTATACTTGCATCTATTGCGGAATCAAACTCGGTACGCTGGTGAAGGGCAAAATCCTCAGCAAGCGCGATTTCACCATCGACCATATCATTCCCCGCTGCCAGGGCGGCAAAGACACCTGGTCGAATACCGCCTGCGCTTGCGCCAAATGCAACCACCGCAAGGGCAACCGTCTGCACAATGTCGCCGGCATGCGCCTGCGCTGGGAGCCAAAGACCCCGCGAACCAGCTACCTGGTCATCGCGCTCGGTTCGGGTCCCGAGATTTGGAAGCGCTACGTCGAGATTTAGCCTGGCTTCATCCAAGCAAAACACTCCCTTTCGCGTCACGCGCTTGACATTTTGCTCAACTGTTCTACACGATTTAAGCGGAGCCGGCTTGCGTCCATTCCATCAGAATTGCCGCGATCAAAGTCGCCTGGCGCGGCAGGCTGTCGATGATGACGTGCTCATGTGCCGTGTGGGCGCCATCCCCGTGCGCGCCAAGGCCGTCAAGCGTGGGGACGCCCATGGCCGCGGTGAAATTGCCGTCCGAGCCGCCGCCGCTGCCGCCTTCATAAATGGTGATGCCGTGCCGCTCGCCGATTTCGGCTGCCTTTTCAAAGAGTCCCGGTCGCCTTTCCATCGGCGGTCGCTGGCGGTCGCGGACGCAACTGACTTTGGCGCCGGGCATCTTCGGATAGAGATTGGTCAAAGCTTCGTGCAAGTTGCGCATGGCCTCAATCGTCATGACGCGCGTGTCGATGTGGGCGCGTACATGAGCGGGGATCACGTTGCCGGCCGAGCCACCGTCGACCATGGTGACAGACACTGATGTGCCGTATTTGAGATCGTTCAGCCGGTTGATTTCGAGCGCCTGCCGGGCGAATTCAATGATGGCGTTGATGCCCTCTTGCGGAGCGATGCCGGCGTGTGCGGCGCGTCCTTCAATGGTCAAGGTATACTTGCCACCGCCTTTTCGCCAGGTCTTGATCGTGCCCTCTTTTGTGGCCGGCTCCATCACCAGCGCCAATTCACATTTCTCCGCCCCTTCCTTGATCAGCGCTTCGCTGTAAGGGCTGCCGATTTCTTCATCCGTGGTCAGTAGAAAGTGGATCGGACGCGGGGGCAATTGATCGCTTGCCTGCAGCGCCCGAATCGCTTCCAGGGCGATCACCGTTCCCGCTTTCATATCCAGCGCGCCGGGAGCGTAGAATCGTCCGCCCGCGATCTTGATCGGCATCGACTCCAGCGAGCCGGTCGGATGCACGGTGTCCGCGTGTACTAAGAACAGATAGGGCTTGTCGCGAGCGTTCTCGTTCCACTTCGCCAACAAGAAGTCGCCGACGTGTTGCTGTGGAAAGCGCTGAACGGAGAAGGCGCCATATGCCTGGAACTGCTCTTCCATAAAGTCAACCAACCGATCGACACCTGTCTTCTCGCGCGTGAAAGATTCGCGCTGGACCATCTCCGCGAGCAGCTTGAGCATATCGGCCTGGCGATGCCTGAAGTAATCCAACAGTGTCCTCAAATCCTGCTTGCCTTTCTATCGCCGTATCTATGCGTCCTTCAATTGCAACAGGAACCAAGCGACCAACCGGTCAGCCAGGCCCGGCTCGGCGTTTAGAAGGTCGGCGCCGCGCCCGCTGTCTGCCGCGACGAATTGCGCTTGGCCCCCCAACGCTTGCGACAGGGACAGGGTGGCCGCGTGTGACTCGCTGTCGCTTCTGCTTGCGGTCAGCCACAGGGGACGCTCGCCAAATGAGGGGATCATATTCAGCAAAGTTTCGCGCGATTTCGGGCTGAAGAGCGCCAAAGCGTCGCAGAGCGTATTGACCGCGCATCCAAGCATCGCCAGATCGGCGGAACGCGATTCGCCGATCACGCCAATCGCGCTGGCATCAACACCAGGAATCGCGATCAGCGACTGAAGCATCGTCTCGACCTGCCGCGCTGGCGTTGAAAGATCGGTTTGAATAACGAGCACGACGAAACCGACTTGAGATAGTTGCATGGGCAGCATTCCCCACGCTGAGATCTCTCCACCTATAATCAAAATGGCGGGCTGCGACTGGCCGCCTTGCTGATACAACTCGCCATGAAGCGTCGTCCTGTCATCGAGCAAGACCGAAACGCCGCGCTCCGAATCCTCGGAAGGCGCAGGTGGCAAGACGGCGCCAGCGGGCAAAGAGGCGAGATAGCGACTTGTCGCGCCAATGTGCCGTAGGTCATCCGTAAACAGCGCTTCAGAGCGCAATACAAACTCCGTGTATGTGGGAATCGCTATGGGGGTGGCAGCTGCGGGCGCCTCCCTCGTCGGCCGCCAATCGGGCGACAAACCACAGCCGGCGAGCGCTGCGAGGACAAAGGCGTATAATATAGAAAGGGCGCCGCGCCCGCGCAAGGAACGCAGCATTGGAAGCAGTCGCTGAATCAGGGGCTCAGGTCCCCGTGGCATAGACGATCATCCGTTCGCTATCCGCGACGTAGTCGGCGCCTTCAGTATCTCCGTAAACCTGGTCAAGTGAGAAGCCACAACGCTCCAGCAGCAGCCGCAGCTCTGGCAGAAAGAAATAACGAAGTTGATGTGGCGCGAGCTGACGTCTGACCACGCCGTCGCCGTTGATTTCGTCGTATATCCAGTCGATATGCAGCAATTGCGCGGCGCGGTCGAGCGCGCTGACCGATTGCAGCATAATCATGTGCCCGCTTATGTCATCAAGGAAAATGCGCTCCAGCGTCAGAGAATCAGTATCTTCCGAGGCGAAAACCGGACCGGCGTTCGGCAGGTCGATCACGAGGGCGCCATTCTCGGCGAGCCAACTGCGCAACCGTCCCAAAAGCGTGATCTGCTGTTCCTGCTCTCTAAAGTGCATCAAGGCATTGTATGTTAGCAGAATCAAGCCGAACCGGCGTTCATACTCGTGGCGCAAAACATCCGCGTGTACATAGTGGATCTTGTCGCGAAGCTGCGGCAGGCCTTCAAGTTTGCCTTCCAGGCGATTGAGCATGGGGCGATCGTTGTCGATGCCGTAGACGCGATGGCCAGCTTGCGCCAGATGGATCAAGACGCGCCCGGTGCCGCAGCCGACATCGAGGATGTCGCCCTCGCATTCAGCGGCGAGCCGGCTGTACATGGCCAGGTCATCCGCCTTGTCGCGGTTTTCGGCATCGTAGAAACGCGCCACAGTTGTATAGAAAGCCGACACGTTCACCCCTTGGAATCGCTCTGACACTGGCGCGTCATTGGCAAAGCGCGCTTCCGTCCAGTGTAGATGGATAGACGAAATAACGAAACAAAGAAGCGCGGGAAGTGAAATCGCATTGCGCCCGAATTGAGATAATTCTACGACAATTCAGGGCTGCTCTGCGGGTAATGAGGAATATCCCTCAGCGAATCAGCGGAGTTCAGAAAGAGGTGTAGATATGAAACGGAGCAAGCTGTGGAGCGCGGTGGAAGCAGTGCGAGGGTTGGACTGCCGTGCATCCCGCATCAGCATCTCCCTATTTCGATGCCTTCTCGCGGTTGCATTTCTTGCAGAGCATTTGACAGTTTTCTTCAATCGTTTTGCCGCCTTCGGACCAGGGCGTAATGTGATCGGCTTCCATCTCGGAAATGTCAAATTCCTCGTTACAGATAGCACAGATACCGTCTTGTTTCCGGTAGACTCTTCGCTTCATGCGGTCGTCAAATTGCCTCAGATTGAGGTGCTTTGCTTTGCGCGTAAGAACGTACGGGTATATGCCCGATTCTCGCTGTACTTCTTCATCATCGAGTAACACTTCAACTTCGGCTTTAATCTTCACGGGGTCGAGCGGCTTGTCTTTGTAGACGTTGTACAGGCTACCCCAATCCACGCCCTTCATCGATGATCTGTATTCCTTGAAAGTGGCTTGCGCCCATTCAATGACAGATTGAAAGTATTCCCACAGCGGCGCAGCGCTTAAATCGTCCTGGTGTATTCCCATGTAGTCTTCAATGGTATCTTCGCTAATCCACTTGATTGCGGTTTCGAGATAATCCTGGCGGATTGGCGAGCCGCTCAAATAATCGCCGCCCAAACCCGCTGCCGCGCACCCTCTTCTGCTGAAATATCGTTTGGCGTCTGTGACCCAGTCGCCGTGGTACACTGCGTTACGCAATTCTTGGTTCGACAGCTTGACTCCAGCAATATTGATTGTCTCAAACCAATCTAGTTTCTCACTATCCGTACCACTGCACACATACACCATGAGTTTGTAATCGAGAATCTGCCGCTCTTTGTCAGACGGAAGATTATGAAAATATAGACCGTCGAATGAGAAATCGCCTTCTACATATTGCGCGACAGAAATCGTGCGCTGCTGACCGTCAATGATCTCGTAAGTGCCGTCCTCTCGGTCTGACCAGTACATGACATTGAGCGGGAAGCCTTTGAGAATAGAGTTAATGACGGCTTTGCGCTCTTTGTCCTTGTAGATGAACTCGCGCTGGAAT
>JAAXID010000008.1 GCA_012270545.1 Anaerolineae bacterium
TAAACGACGAATGTGCCGCGGCCGGCCGTGCGCTTGATCAAGCCTTCAACCTCAAGCCGCTGCAAAGCGATGCGCACGGTCGTCCGGCTGATATCAAGATGGCGCGAAAGCTGCATCTCGGTGGGGATGCGCTCGCCGAATTGCCATCGGCCCGAGACGATCAGCCGGCGCAACTGGTTATGCAATTGCACATGCAGCGAAATGTAGCTGTTGTGGTCGAGTCGGATCTTAGCGAGTTTTTCTGGCATAAATTCTGGCGCGCGCGTAAAGAACAATTTTGAAATGTACATAAATGTATGTACAATGAGCGAATATAGCACGGACTACCGCTGTATGCAATAGACGAATTGGCTCGGCCCTTCTTGTGTCAAATGCCGAATCGAAATATCGCAAGTCAAATCCAGGCAACGTTGTGATAAGATGCAGCCAGCGCCTGCCAAGCAACGTGACCAGCGCTTGACGAGCGGGCGACTCGGAATGGAATACTCTGTAATGGAAATGGACAAGCGCTGTGGAAGCCAGTCGTAATCAAACGGGCTGCCTCAAGACATCGCTCATCCTGGTCGGCGTCTCGGTCGTCTTTATCGCTCTGATCATCCTGATTGCCGATATCAAATGCGGCTATGACATCGAGAATTGGTGGGCGCCGCCCTACCCGAATAGCAAGACGGTCAAGGTCGAATATGATTTATTCCGCCCCCGCGCCTTAGGAGAGACCTACTGGTACATGGAATCAACCGACGATGTCGAAACGGTCAAGCAGTTCTATCGGGACACGCGAATCGCGACGCTAAAGGCGGAAAAGACGCGCGGGATTGCCAATGCGGAGTCCGCCGTGCATCCGCTGGAAAATGGTGAGGGCAGCCTTATCATCTTATACAGCACCTGCGGCACCTGATCGAATCGCGCGGGTGAACAATGAAGATTGCCGCCTTCCCCAAATGCTATCTCGATGACATCGCCGGCCGGCGCACGATGTCCGTCTTCGACTGGATCGACATGGCGCGCAGCCTCGACGCCGACGGCCTGGAAATGTACGAGGGCTTCTTCACCAGCCTCGATGACGATTACCTTTTGCGCGTGCGCGATGCGATTCTACAAGCCGGCTTCGAGATGCCGATGCTTTGCTGCTCACCCAACTTCACCCACCCCGACCCCGATGAACGGGCGCGCGCGGTCGAGCACGAGGCGACGATGATCCGCGTGACCAAACTGCTCGGCGGCGATGGCGCCGTCTGCCGCGTACTGAGTGGTCAACGCTATCCGGAAGTGAGCCGAGCGCAAGGCATCGAGTGGGTCGTCGAATGCGTTGAACAAGTCCTGCCGGTCGCGCGCGAACATGGAATCATCCTCGGCCTCGAGAACCATTACAAAGACGGCTTCTGGCGCTATCCCGAATTCGCTCAAAAGATGGATGTCTTCCTCGAATTGCTGGACGCCATTCCCGAGCGTGAATATTTCGGCGTGCAATATGATCCCTCCAACGCCATCGTCGCCGGCGACGATCCGCTTGAACTGCTGCGGGCGGTGGCGCACCGCGTCGTCAGCATGCACGCTAGCGACCGCTTTCTGAGCGACGGCCATTCGCTCGAAGATCTGCGCGAGGGCGATGGCACAATCGGTTACTCGGAGGCGCTGCAGCATGGGGTGACCGGCCGCGGCCTGAACGACTACGATACGATCTTTCAGATCCTGCGCGATGTCGGCTACGACGGCTGGGTCAGCATCGAAGACGGCATGAATGGCATGGAGGAGATGCAAGCCTCGCTTGAGTTTTTGCACCGCATGCGCAGGAAGCATTTTCCAAACGAAGCCGAGTTGTAGAGGCGAGCCATTGGAGCGCCCGCAAACAAGTGCACAGGCAGCACAAGGACACAACCGATGGACGCACTCATCAAATACGGACGCGAAGACAAAAACGTCGAGCTGCGCGACATCCCGCAGCCACCCGACCCGGACCCCGGTTATGTCGTGGTGGAAGTGGGCGCGGCCGGCGTCTGCGGCAGCGATATACACATGTGGCGGGACCATCAGAGCTGGGCGATCACATTGCCGCTGGTTCTCGGTCACGAATTCTGTGGGACAGCAGCCGCTGTTGGCGCAGGCGTCGAAAACTTTAAGGTCGGCGATCGCGTGGCGGTGGAGACGGCGGCCGAAGTCTGCGGCAGCTGCTCTTACTGTCATTCGGGCGATTACAATCAATGCCCGCATCGGCTGGGCTACGGCGCCTTGCACGATGGCGCTTTCACGCAATTCGTGACCGCGCGGCAGGCGATCCTGCATCACATCCCGGACAACGTGTCTTTCGAGCACGCTTCGCTGACCGAGCCAATCTGCGTCGCCTATAACGCCCTCGTGGAAAAGACGCCGGTCCTCCGCCCCGGTGATACCGTCGTGATTCAAGGACCCGGTCCCATCGGCATGATGGCGCTCTTCGTCGCCAAGCTGCGGGGCGCGGGGGAGATCATCATGCTCGGCACCGAAGTCGACAAGCAGCGTCTGGCAATCGCAGCGGATATCGGCGCGACCAAAACGCTGAACATCGATGAAGACGACCCGCTGGATTTGATCCGCTCGCTCGGCGAGGGCTACGGCGCCGACTTGATTGTCGACTGCAGCGGCGCCAGCATTGCCCTGAAATCGGCCATGGAGATGGTGCGTCCCAACGGCATCATCACTAAAATCGGCTGGGGACCGCAGCCAATGGACTTCAACCTCGATCCGCTCGTGCAAAAAGCGGTCACGCTGCAAGGCTGCTTCAGCCACCTCTACTCGACCTGGGAGCG
>JAAXID010000007.1 GCA_012270545.1 Anaerolineae bacterium
GCCGTCATCGAGAAGAAGACGCTGATCGGCGGCGTCTCGGTCAATACCGGCACCATCCCCTCGAAGACGCTGCGGGAGGCGGTGCTGCACCTGTCCGGCTTCCGCCAGCGCTCGATTTACGGCGCCTCCTACACCGTCAAAGAGAACATCACGATGAACGATCTGCTGCTGCGCGCCGATCATGTCATCCGCCACGAGATCGAGATCAACCGACATCAACTGCAGCGCAACGGCGTGCAGCTCTTCGCCGGCATCGCCACCATCGTCAACGAGCACACAGTTCATCTCAACTTCGTCGGACAGAAGGGCGAAGACGAGCTGACGACGCGCTGCATCATGATCGCCGTGGGCACGACGGTGGCCAAGCCGGCCGGCATTCCCTTCGATGGCGAGACGATCTTCACCAGCGACGGCTTGCTCAAGCTGGATCATCTGCCGAAGACGCTGACGGTGGTGGGCGGCGGCGTGATCGGCTGCGAATACGCCTGCATGTTCGCCACGCTGGGGACGCGCGTGACCCTGGTCGAGGTGAGCGAGCGGCTGCTGACCTTCGTCGATCATGAGATCGTTGACGCGCTGGTTTACCACATGCGGCAGCAGCGCGTCACCCTGCGCCTGGGCGAGAATGTGCGCAGCATCGAGAAGACCAAAACGCGCTACGGCAGTGGCGTCAAGACGCGGCTTGAGAGCGGCAAGGAAATCGTCACCGAAAAAGCGCTCTACGCCATCGGCCGGCAAGGCGCGACCGGGGAACTGGGCTTAGAGAATATCGGCATCGTGCCCGACAAGCGCGGGCGCATCGCCGTCAACGAGCATCACCAGACAGAGATACCGAGCATCTACGCGGTCGGCGATGTGGTCGGCTTCCCCAGCCTGGCATCGACCTCGATGGAGCAGGGGCGGATGGCGGCTTGCCACGCTTTTGGCATCGAGCATCAGAGCATCCCCGAGCTCTTCCCCTACGGCATCTACGCCATCCCCGAGATTTCCACCTGCGGCGCCAACGAAGAGGAGCTGACGCGGGCCGGCATCCCCTACGAGATCGGCAAAGCCTATTACAAGGAGATCGCGCGCGGGCAGATCATCGGCGACACCATCGGCATGCTCAAGCTGGTGTTTCATCGCGAGAATCACAAGCTGCTGGGCGTGCACATCATCGGCGAGGGCGCCAGCGAGCTGATCCACATCGGGCAGACGGTGATGGCCTTCGGCGGGGCAGTCGATTATTTCATCAATACCGTTTTCAACTATCCCACGCTGGCTGAGTGTTACAAGACGGCGGCCTTCGATGGGGTGAATCGGTTGATATAGAAACGCGAATCCGTATGGTATAATAACAGCAGGTATCGGGCAAGAAAGCAGACATGGCGGAACAAAGAGAAACTGAACGCGCCCGAACAGTAGGATCCCCATTCGAATACATGGCGACAAAAGAGGACGTCGCCAACGTGCGCACGGAAATCGAAGGTGTGCGTACGGAAATCGAAGGTGTCCGAACGGAAGTTGCTGAATTGCGCGGCGAATTGAATACACAGATTGCCGATGTCCGCACCGATATTGAACGAGTCCGCGGTGACCTGCAAGACCGGATCGTCCAAGTCGAAAAGAACGCCGCAGACGAACGCAGCGAGCTTAAAGAAGCGATAGCCGGCACCCGCTCGGAAATGCGCACCATGAAGTGGATGATGGGCATCGTGGTCGCGGCTGTGTTGGTACAACTGCTGGAACGCTTCTTCGCCTGATCCATTGCCTGGTCCCTCCCGTCTAAATCCTCACATGACCAATCAACTCTATTATGGGATCTGTTTGACGGCGCGTCGATGGATATACCGCCGCCGCATGGGACTCATCAGCGGGCGAGTCGCTGGAAGCGGGGGGATCTGAGCGTGAATAGGGAGAGGCAGCGGGATTTGATTTGAGGTGGTGCATCAGCAAGATAATGTTGCGCTGACATTTAAGAAGATACCGCAATGGCAACAGAGATAGCGAATGAAACACTGCAGCAGCCAGCAAACTTGAGTGAAAGGGTAGCGAGATTGGAAGGCGCTTATCTCCACCTAGTGACAAAGGCGGACCTGCAGGCCATGCAAGCCACGCTCATCAAGTGGATAGTGGGCACGGGAATCAGGCTGTTCATCGCGGTAATTGCCGCGCTGCAATGGTTTTCCCGATGCCATAGCCTTGTGTTACAATTGTTTAGCAGACGGGCTTATGACCGATCGTGTCCGCTCGGAAACTTTATGCCTCCGTGGCAAAAATCAATCTCCCAACCCCGCCCGCGCGCCGGCAAACACCGACTTCACACTTTCCCGCTCCCCGGCAAACAGCAGCCCCGCGCTGACCTCAAAGGCCAGCTCGTCCGGCACCGCCGTCACCTCGAAGGGGCGCGTGTCCCCTTCCCCCAGCCGATTCAACGCAAACCGCTCCCACTGCGCCAGCTCGTCGAGGACGGACTTGGAGGCGGGGTCGAGCGCAGTCTCCGGCGGGGCGGTGCCGACGGGCCCCTCACCCCAGGCCACAGGCGGCAGCTGGAAGTAGGTCGCGCGCAGCTCGTTGATGCTCAGCAGCGGGTAGGCAGTGCGGATCTCGGCCAGGCGCGCCTGCGTATCGGTCGGGCGGATGTCATCGTATTCGGCGACCAGGTTCGCGCCGTAGAAGGGCAGCAGCTCCTGGGTGATCTTCTGGGCGATGCGCACGAGCTTGGGGTAGAGCGTGCGCTCGATGAATTGGCGCTCGGCAACTTTTGCATTGGCTTCGGTGGCGTTCTCACTGACCAGGCCGACGGGGATGCCGAAGATGTTGAGGATCTCGTCACGCTGGGCTTGGCGCCCCTGCAGGAAATCGAGATCGCTGTGGCTGAGGCCGATGTGCTGCCATTCGATGGCGC
>JAAXID010000235.1 GCA_012270545.1 Anaerolineae bacterium
AGCCACCGGGTCGCGCAAGTCGCGTAGACACTGACCACCGACATAGCAGGTTGCTCGCTCGTAGGAAGATCCGTTTGGTCACCTGTACGAGTGGTCGCCCATAGGGCGTCAGGGGAGTGGTGATGTCATTGATCCAACTCTTGCTCGCCCTGAGCTTGTAGGGGCGATCCTCGGATCGACCGATGCCTGTATTTGCCAATGCGGGCGACTCACAGAGTCGCCCCTACGTCTAGGTTTGCCTGAGACAGAATTATTGGTTTCCATATCCACAAAATTCACCACTCCGCGGAAATACGCCCGTATTGCGGCGTTTGACGCGATTGGTTAAACTTTATACTGTAAGGATGAGACTACTCATCATACCAATATAGTTCGGAGTCAGTAACGATGTCTCCGACAGCATGCATGTTTCTCAATTGGCCTAGGAAGGGAGCCATATCATGCGTAAGTTTGTACTTTTTGTTCTTGTTGTGTTTGTCGCGATTTTGCTAATCCCGGCGACAGTCCTCGCCCAGGACGCGCCTAAAGTTACTGTCGTCACCTGTTGGGGCGCCGCCGAGGGGGTCGGTTTCAATGCGGTCAACGCGGTCTTCACCGAACAGACCGGCATCGAAGTCGAGCATATCGACGATCGCGATTGCCACCTGCTACCGCAAATCATGGCCAGCGCTGGCAACCCGCCCGATATTTCCGCTATGCCGCGCCCCGGCGTGATGGCGGATATGGCGCGCGAAGGCTTGATCGTGCCTTTGACCAGCGGGGATGATCCCGTGATGACGGAGGAATTCGTCAAAGCCAATTACGGGCAGGCGCTCATTGATCTGGGCTCCGTTGATGGCGAGTTCTACGGCGTCGTCAGCGCCGTTAGCTCCAAGAGCACGGCTTGGCGCCGCACCGATGTCTTCGAGGATATCGGTGAAGACGCACCTGCTACCTGGGACGAGTTTATCGAGTATCTGGATATCCTGGCGGAAGAGGGCATACCGTCGCTGTCCCTGGGCGCCCTGGATGGCTGGACGCTGACCGACTTCTTCGAGAACCTCTATCTCAACATCGCCGGTCCGGAGATGTATCACAAACTCTTTGTGACACACGAGGTCGAGTGGACCGATCCCACCGTCATCAGCGCGCTCGAGCATTTCGCCGAAGCGGTATCGCCAACTGACACGCGTCTGGCAGGCGGCTCGGACGGCGCGCTGGCTACCGGTTTCATCGGCGCCATCGACAAGTTCATGGCCGGCGAAGCCGGGATATATCCCTTGGCCAGTTTCGTGCGCAATTTCGCCGAGGCCAACTTCCCGGGTCAGACCTGCCCCGATGATTTTGGCTACTTCCAATTCCCGAGCATTAACGAGGCCTACGCCAATTCAGTCGTGCTCGGTGGCAACTTCTTCATCATGTTTAACGACCGGCCCGAAGTACGCCAATGGATGAATTGGATAGCCGACGCGGAAGCGCAAGAGCTGATCGCTACCCAGGAAACAGGTCCACAGCTCTCAGCCAACTACAATGTGTCCGCCGATGTCTACGCTGAGCCTTGCGATGGTGCGGCCGCCGCCATGGTCGCCAATGCCAACCACGTCGCCTTTGATGGCTCCGACCTGGCGCCGGGCGCGATCGGCGGCGACGCCATGTTCACCGGCCTGCAAGACCTGGTCGCCAATCCCGACGCAGTGCAAGAGGTCGCCCAATTCATTGAGGATGTGGCTGACACCGCTTACGGCGGATAGCCTGGCAGAACGTTTCGCTAAGAGGGCAGCTCAATCGGACTGCCCTCTTTTGTCCATTCTCTTGTCAGCGCCTTAGCCTTGTCTGCGACAACCTGACTTGGTACGCGCAACATGCATACTGGTCGATTCAGCAAATTGATTCCCTGGCTCTTCGCCGGCCCCGCGCTCATCGCGATGGCGCTCTTTTATGTCTATCCGACCATCGTGACGGTCATACTGAGCTTCACGCGGGGCACAATCACCACGCCAGCTAAAGAATTCGTCGGTCTCGATAACTATCGCATACTCTTAACCGAAGACCGCTTTTTCTTGAGTTTCGACGACGGAGCCTTCAGCGGCGCGCTGATCAACAGCTTTGCCTGGCTTCTTCTTTTCCCGACCGCGGTTGTGCTCATCGGGCTTCTCGTCGCCGTCCTCTCCGACAAGGTCAAATACGAAGCGATCATCAAATCCATCATGTTCATGCCGATGGCCATCTCCGCCACCGCCGCCGCCGTAATCTTCCGCCTGCTATACAATCAGAATCCAAACCTCGGCTCCCTCAACGCTTTCCTGACGACCCTCTTCCCCGATTTCGAGCCGATCGCTTTCCTCGGCAGCGTTGAAGTCGCGAACCTGGCGGTGATTTTCGCCGGCGTCTGGATCTCAACGGGCCTATCCGTCGTTGTGCTTTCGGCCGCCTATAAAGCCATTCCCGCCGAGATCCACGAAGCCGGGCGGATCGATGGCGCCAATGCCTGGCAACTGTTCTGGCGCGTCTCCGCCCCCATGCTCAGCGGACCGATGACCTTCATCGCTGTCACCATGATCATCAATGCGCTGAAAATGATCGACCTCGTTCTCGTGATGACAAAAGGCGCGCCACGCGGGGCAACACGCATCATCGGTTACACCGTCTTTTGGGAGACATTCAACAATAATCGAAGCGGCTATGGCAGCGCGGTCGCTGTGATTCTCTTCCTCCTGGTCACGCCCTTCATCATCTATCAGCTACGGCAGGTCCGCCGCGAGTTATGACCGGCGCAATGATAAACACCCAAAGGCGGCGGCCAAGCCTCAGCGAGGCGCTGATCACGCTGACGAGGCGGGGACCGATCCACGCCATATTGCTGATTATCGGAATCATCTGGTTGGTGCCATCTGTGGGTTTGGCTGTCACCTCGTTTCGTACGCGCGGCGATATCTCCGCCTCCGGCTGGTGGACCGTCGCCAGCGGCAGCCGGACCATTTCCGACAAACTTTTGGAGCTCAACGTCAGCGCCGACGGCGAAAGCAACGAAAACACAATTGCCCCCGGCAGTTCATTGACGGGCGATTTACTCGATGACGCCGTTCAAGGCCTGCCCGCCGCCACCCTGCGCTTGGTACGCGTACAGCGGATTCGGGGCACGCTTACCATCGACGAAATCGAACAGCCGATCGCCATCGATGGTCTCGGGACCGTGACCATTTTTGCGGACGGCTCGTACGATTTTGTTTCCGCTGATGACTATGACGGCGCATTTGTAGCCGATGTGAAGGTGGACGAGCGTCCAATTACCGTCGAATACGAGCTTAGCGGTTTCGAGTCCATTCAGGGTGAACTCGAGATTGAGGAGATCGGCGACGAGGTTCGCGTACCCCGGGCCGGCAAGATTACGGTGAATGCCGACGGCAGCTACGACTTCGAACCGCGGGCGAGCTTTGTCGGCACATTTTCGGCTACCATCGATCCAGACGTTATCGACAATCCGCCTTTTATCATTCACTACGCGATGGAACGTGCCGGCGGATCGCTCCTGGAAACCGATCCTGGCACATTGATCGAGCTGCCCTTGGCCGGCGCCTTCCAAGCTGGTCAGGATGGGAGCTTTGAATATCATGCAGCGTCGGGTTTCACTGGCACCGTCGACATCGAGGTGGGCGTCCAGAACGCCTTATTGACGCTCGACAATTACACTGAGATCTTTAATCGGCCGCAATTAGCCGAGCCAGGATTCATCAACTTCTTTAAGAACAGTTTTATTATCACAATCCCCAGCACGATATTGCCGATCGCCATTGCGTCGCTGGCGGCCTACGCCTTCGCCTGGCTGAACCTGCCTTACCGCAATGTATTCTACCTATTGTCGATCGCATTATTGATCGTCCCCCTGCAGACCACCTGGATCCCCGTCCTGCGCATGCTGAATACCTTCGGCTTGATCGGCACCTGGCCCGGCATCTGGCTCGCGCATTCATCTTACGGGACGCCTTTCGCCATCTTCCTGCTTTATAACTTTTTCCGCGATCTCCCCGGCGAACTCTTCGAAGCCGCGCGCGTCGATGGCGCTTCCGAATTCGGTATGTTCTTCCGCATCGTTGTGCCGCTTTCCTTGCCCGCGCTCGCCTCGTTGGGCATCTTTCAGTTCGTCTGGGTCTGGAACGACCTGATGAACGCGCTGATCTTCCTGGTTGATCAGCAGAAGTTCCCGCTCACGGTCGGCATTCGCCAGCTGGTCGGGCAATACGCCAACGAATGGGATATCTTGGCATCGGGCGCGTTCATCACGATGGTGGTGCCGCTGATCGTCTTCTTCAGCCTGCAGCGCTATTTCGTCCGCGGCGTGACCGCCGGCGCAGTCAAGGGATAGCCGGGCAATGCCAAGGCAGCCTGTATTTCACGCAGCGCGCCTGCTCGCTTTGCTCCTCATGCTTGCGCTCTCGACGACATCCACAGCGCTTGTGGTCGTCATCCGCGTGCCGGAAGATTACGAGACAATCGGCGAGGCACTTGCCGCAGCGCCGGAGGGCGCCGTCATTGAGATCGCCGCCGGCACCTACACCGAGTCGCTCGTCATCGACCGGCCCATCAGTCTGCGCGCGGCCGAAGATGGCGAAGCACTGCTCGCGCCATCCGCTGACGAGCCAGTCATCGCCGTCACCGACACCGAGTCCGTCACCATTGAGGGGCTGACGATAGTCGGCGGCGAATATGGCATTTTCGTCACGCGCAGCCAGGCTGTCACCATCCGAGACAACATTGTCTCCGGTAGCCGCTTGGTCGGCATCAAGGTGCGGCTCGGCGCGGCGGACATCCTGGACAACACGGTCTTCCACGCCCAACCGCCTTATGGCATGGGCATCCATGTCACTAACACCACGCAATGGCCGCCATCGCGCGTAATCGGCAATCTCGTTTTTGGTCATACTCGCAGCGGCATCTATACCAACATGACCGGCATGATCGAGGTTATGGACAACGTCGTCACCGACAACGGTCAGCACGGCATCGCCATCACCGAGATGTCGCATGCCGATGTCCTGGGCAATATCGTTGTGGATAACGCCGAAACCGGGATTCAGCTGCTGGATATGTCTATGGCGCATATCTGCGATAATTTCGTCTCCGATACGCAAGGCTCGAGCACAGTGCCGCAGATACGCCAGGGCAATGGCATCATCATCGACTACCACTCGGAAGCCACCCTGTCCGGCAACACCATCCAAGGCAGCGCCCAACATGGCATCAGCATCCTCTTCGGTTCCACCGCCTTCCTGCACAAAAACACAATCGAAGACAGCGAGGCGCAATCCGTCTTCGTGGATGAAAGCCAAGCGCTTGATGGGAGTGGCTGCGCGACTGACGACTAAGGGCGGCTAATCCTCTTCGTCGACCTCGCCGTCCCGCCGATTTCGCCGCCGCAATAGCTGATCGCCCAGATTCACGACAACCGTATCCTCTAGCTTGAATTCCGGCTCCAGCGCATCCCTGCCACTGGTCGTCATCGGCAGCGCCGGCCCCGAAGGCGCGACAGGTGGCGGCCTGTCGGGGCGCGGCGGTCGAGGCCGGAAATAGGGACGCTCCCCGTATTGCGTCGCGGCGCGACCGCGTCCGCGCGCGCTGAACAGCGCCTGCATCTGCTGCGAGCGCGATTGGTCCAGCCCACGCCCGCTGAGAAAAGCCCGCAAACGCTGCAAGTCGCTGCGCGTGATAATCAGACGGCGCACGGCAATGTCAATCGGCAGCACGATCAGCGCCAGCAGCACAAGACGCTCCCAGACATCCGTCGCCGCCTGACGTTCGCCGAGGTTATGCGCGAACACATCAGCCGGCTGATCCGCCAAGTTACCCCCGCCGGTGATGTCGGCGATCTCGGCAAGCGTGCGCTCATCATGTGGCCGCGGAATATACTCCGGCGAATACGACATCACCCAGCCGTTGAGATCGGCCAAGTTGGTTGCGCCCGCCGCCAACTGCGCTTCGCCGCTGACAGTGAGGAAATACGCGCCCTCGTTCTGCGGATCGAAGGTCGCTTCGTAGCGCCCGGGCGCCGTCTGCTGAAGCGGAATGCGGAAGCTGCCGCCCGCCGGATTCAGCAGCGCCCCATTCAATTGCAAGCCATCGAGAAACTGCCCCTCGTCATCGCGCGCGTCGACCAGGATCCGCGCTTTCTCGTTCTCCAGCAGGATGCGCGTTTCCAGGTTTTGGCTCGCGCCGGCATTAATGCTCCAGGCGACCACCTGCCCCCAGAAGCGCGAGAAGTCCTCCCAAGGCACCCATTCATTCGCCCAGCGCGCGCTCGCGTCCGATGTCCAGGCCACCGCGCGTCCCAAGCCGTATTGCCAGGAAGCCAGAATCGGGTCGGAATAGGGCTCGGGTCCACTGAGAATGCGCTGAGCGGCCACTTTCGGCGTCGTCGCCACATAACCGCGCAGTGGTGGCGTCTCTCCGATGCCATCAATAATGGCGCTGCTGCCGGTTACCCGCGGGCTAAAGGTCTCCTCGACGATATACGAGCGCGACGCGAGCACCGTCTCCTGCGCGAAAATCAAGGG
>JAAXID010000085.1 GCA_012270545.1 Anaerolineae bacterium
CCGGAATTGGCGGGCGAGCACAGCCTTTGGAACGAGCAGTTGAAAGCCTTCGCCGACTTGCAAGATATGGAGAAGCGACTTGCCGAACTTGAGCAGCGGATGGCGGACGCGGACGATGCCAATGCCGCACTGGACGCTTATGGTCAGCTGCAAACTGAATTCGAAAGGCTCGGCGGCTACGAATATGAAACGCGTGTCAAGATGGTGCTCAGCGGCTTGGGCTTCTCGCCGGCGGAATACGATGTGCCGCTGCCGCGGTTATCCGGCGGGGAGAAGACGCGCGCCGCCCTGTGCCGCCTGCTGCTGGAAGAACCCGATCTTCTGATCCTGGACGAGCCGACCAATCATCTGGATATCCACGCGGTCGAGTGGCTGGAGAAATACCTGGCGTCATTCCCGGGCGCCGTGCTCGCCGTCAGCCACGACCGTTACTTCATCGATAATTTTGCGACGGCGGTTTGGGAAATCGAGTACGGCAAGCTGCAAACCTATCGCGGCAACTACAGCGCCTACAGCGAGCAGCGCGCCGCCCGGCGGGAAACTCTGCGCCACGATTACTATTGGCAGCAGCAGTTCATCCGCAAAGAAGAGGACTTCATCCGCCGCCACATGGGCAGCCGCGGCAGCGCCCAGGCGAGGGGACGCTTGAAGAAGCTGGAGACGATGAAAAAGCGCGGCGCTATTCTGGAGAGCGGTCCGCGCCGGCGCAAGAAAATGTTCCTGGAGATGAGCGAGCATCTGCGCAGCGGCGATCAGGTGATCGTCACGCGCGATCTGCGAATTGGCTACGATGCGGGAGCGCCGCTGCTGAGCGCGCCCGATTTGCTGGTGCTGCGCGGCGAGACCGTCGCCATCATCGGCGCCAACGGCGTCGGCAAGTCCACGCTGCTCAAGACGCTCAGCGGCGATCTGCCCGCATTGGCCGGCGAGGTTCAGCTGGGCGCCAAGGTGAAGATCGGTTATTTCGCCCAGGCGCATGAGACGCTGAACGCCGACAAGGCGATAATCGACGAGATTCGCGCTGTAAAGCCGCTTCCACTTCCGCAAGCGCGCGACTGGCTTGGTCGATTTCTCTTCAGCGGCGATGATGTCTTCCGGCCGGTATCGTCACTTTCCGGCGGCGAACGCGGTCGGGTGGCGCTGGCCAAGCTGGCTTTGCAAGGCGCCAGCCTGCTTCTGCTGGACGAACCGACCAATCACCTCGATATCGACAGCCAGGAAGTGTTGCAAGAGGTGCTGGCGGCTTTTAGCGGGACGATCCTCCTGGTCAGCCACGACCGCTACCTCGTTGACGCGCTGGCGACGCAAATCTGGGAAATTAAGCCCGGCGGCATGCAAGTCATCGCTGGCGACTATCAGGAGTATCTGCGCTGGCGCAAAGGGGCAACGCGGCCAGAAGTGGCGGGGACGGAATATCCCGGCCGCCGCGTCAAGAAACCCGCTGCCTACAGCGAGAAGAAACACGGTTTGAATCCCTTCGAGGCGGCCAAACACAGGTCCGCGCTCGAAGACAAGATTCAGGAATTGGAAACCAGCTTGAGCGAAATCAGCCTGCAGCTGGACGACGCCAGCCTCGCCGCGGATGCCGGCAAAGTGAGCCAGCTGGGCCTGGCTTATTCGCAAGCTGAGGCTGAGCTGGAGGCGGCGCTGGAGGAGTGGGGCAAGTTCCTTGGCTAGCGCGAGACCGCGCCTCTGAGGACTACGCTCCTGCCGCTGACGGTGTATGCTAATAGGTGATTTCAACAGCCTGAACGGCGTGAATTGAGAACCTGAGGGGGCGTCATCTTGGACATTGCCTGGCACGGATACAGTTGCTTTCGAATTACCGAACGCGGTCACACTTCGGTGGTGACCGATCCCTTTGGCGCGAAGAAGGCTCTGGCCAAAATGCGGCTGAACGCCGATCTGGTCACGGTCAGTCACAAGCGGGCTGAGCATCGGGTCGACGACATCCGCGATCAAAAGTATGTCATCGCCGGACCAGGCGAATACGAAGTCGGCGAGCTATTTGTCACCGGAATAGCGCTGCGTCATCATGATCTTGAGAAGGACGTGGTCTCCGACAATGTCGCTTATCACTTCGAGTATCCCAACGGTCTTAACGTCCTGCATTTGGGCGCTCTGCATCAATTGCCGGATCCGTCCATATTCCAGCGGCTGGATCAAGTCAATACGCTGCTGCTGCCAGTTGAAGATGCCCTCCTCGCTGGCGATCAGTTGGCGGATCTCATCAGCGTGATCGAACCAAACTATGTTGTGCCGATGCGGCCCATAAGGCTGCGCGACTCGGATTTCTCCACAGCGATGGACGGCTTCCTGAAGTTGATGGGCGTCAACAGCGTTGAGGCGAAAGATGGCCTGCGCCTGACGCCGACGAGCCTGCCCGAGCAAACCCAGGTTGCGCTCCTGCGCTCAAATCACAGATCCAGCTGAGCGCATTCAAACCATTGGCAAGAAATTTGCGGTATATTTAAGGTAGATTAGCTATCAACCACGCGGGTGCGCGCTCATGCCGAACGGAAACGTCAAGATACTCATGAACTGGGATATCAAGCCCGGTTTGGATCAGGAATACTTCGAGTTTGTCATGCGCGAGTGGGTGCCCAATACCACCAAACTGGGACTCACGCCGATCGAAGCCTGGTACAACGTCTACGCCCGCGCCGATATCCCCCGAATCATGGCGGGCGCCATCGCCGAAGACGCCGATTCGATGCGCCAGATCATCACCAGCGCCGACTGGGCCGATCTGCAAGCCAAACTGATGGAATACGTCGAGAATTACAGCCACAAGATCGTGCGCGTCACCGGCGACTATCAGCTATAGCGCAGTCTCTAGCACCTTCTACAGTTACTTCAGCTTGTCCGTCTAAATCATGATGTAGGGGCGATCTATAGGGTCGCCCGCATTCACTCCTATACCAGTTCGGGCGACTCACAGCGTCGCCCTACGCCTTTTTTCCGCAGAGAAAACAAAAGGGCGAGCCAGCGGCCCGCCCCTAGAAATATTGATCGGCTTAAGTGGCTATCCACCCATGGCCACGCGCAGCGAATCACAGGCGGGGCAGCCGCCACCGGGACGCACAATCGCGTAGCCTGATTGCGGATCGGCTCCCCAGTGCGTGGCATCGACATTCCAGACGATGAACATACGGACGTAGCCGGAACCCCGAAGCCGATGGACCGCGCCCGCCAGCCAGGCCGCCTGCTCCGCCAGAGAAGTGCCGGAGGCCCAGGAGAATCCGCCCGGCAGCGCCCCGATGCCCTCGCCGGTCAGATACCCGAGCTCGGTGAAACAGAGCGGCTTGCCGGGGAAGAAGCTGCGGTACAGCTGCATCATGCGCGGCAGATACCAGGAGTAGTGCCCGGAGCTGCCAACCGGCGCGCCACTGGTCGAATCCGGCGGCGTGATGCCAGCGTTGTAGTGGACGCCGACGCAATCCATGACGTTGGCGGCGCCGGCCGCTGCCATCTGCTGCAAGAAGCAATCGTCATCGCCGCCACCGGCGCCACAGCCTTGGAAGTAACCCGTCGGCGCCGGCGCGCCACTGATGACCATCGTGCCCGGGTTAGCGCCCTTGATGGCGTGATAGGCGGCCGAGAGCATCTGCGTGTAGTTGTGGCCGCTAATCTGCCCCGAGGGCCATTCGCGGTCGATATTCATCTCGTTCCAGACTTCGATAGCGTCGGCGCCGCCGCGCGCCAGCCCAGCCAGGAAGTTGGCGAAGTTCTGATAGAACCCGCCCGGATTGCTGGCAATCTGATTCTTGTCGCCAATGACGCTGAGCAGCACTCTGAAGCCATTGCCGTGCGCGCTGTCGATCAAGTGCTGGAAGTTGCTCGCCGGCTCGCCATGCCACTTGACCTGCCGCTTGACCCAGGTCATGCGGGCGTTGCGCATATGCTGCGGATGCGCGAAGCTCAAGGCTTGACCGCCAAGTTCGAATCCGCTGACGTTTGCGGTGCTGGGCGGGGCGGGACCAACCGGAGCCGGCGCTCCAGCTTCGGCCGGCGCTGGTTGTGGCGGCGGCGCTCCCGGCACCTGCAGCACTTGCCCCACTTTCAGGACATCGGGATCGGCGATGCCGTTGAGCCGCGC
>JAAXID010000103.1 GCA_012270545.1 Anaerolineae bacterium
CATCCCAAAGCATTGGAGAAGGGAGTACTCTAGCGGGTCCGCGCTAGCACCATCTTTACTTCTCCTCCTCGAAATTAGACACTTCCGGGGACACAAAGCGGACGTTGGCGAGCTGCGCACAGCCGGCTGTTTTCATGTCGCCGGGGGATATTTTGGCATGAGACACCCGATGTGATCGGGGCAACCGACGGCTTCCTTGCGTAGCTGTTCGCCTAGGTCTGGTGATCAGGTCGACTCCAGCGTGTTCAAAATGGCGCTGAAGACATCGCCAAGCGAGGGACCCAAGAGAACGAGGACTATGACGGCGATGACGAGCGCCAATACAAGGATGAGCGTGTATTCAACGATACCCTGCCCGGCTTCGCCCTTCCGATAACGATTCATTAATGACAATTCCTGATGATCCGCGACAGAGCGTCGCACCTGAAATAAGATTGATAAGCGCGAAATGTATCATGCTGACCGTACACAATCAATATTGACTAGGCAGCAAACAAAGGCTCGCCGCACACAACGTAGCGCCGGCTAGGGGATCGAGGCTAGGTTCTGTTGACATTCTATCGTAACCAGATAAGAGTGTTGACAAAGTGCAGAAAACCGAGATTAGGATGTATCGGGTTTTTCAAATCGGGAAAAGATACGGAGGAAATCATAATGATTAAGCGAATCATGATTTTGACAGTAATGCTCCTGGCTTTCGGCGCATTGGCATTTGCGCCGGCCTTGGCGCAGGGCGACACGCTGAACGTCGCTTGGCCCTATCAAGTGCCGCCGACCGGACACTTCAACACCTTTGCCTCCGGTGGCATCTCACTCGGACAATATCAAGATTTGCATGAACCCCCGCTGGCCGTTTTGCTTTGGGCAACCGGCGAATACGAAGGGGTGGTTGCCGAGGAATTTGGCTGGGACGCCGACGGCAACTATGTGATCAAAGTGGTTGAGGGCTATAGCTGGAGCGACGGCAGCGCAATGACGGCTGACGACCTGATGGCGACCTTCAATATCTTTCGCCTGCGCGGCGATACCGTCTGGGCCAATATGAGCGGCATCGAGAAGGTTGATGACCACACAGTCAAATTCGTAATGGACGCCCCGTCCAGCCTGGTGGAGCGCATCATCCTCACCACCAACTTGCGGCCCGCCAGCGTCTTTGGCGATATCGCTGATCGCGCGGCAATGATGGACCCGGGCGGCGATGGCTGGGATGACCTGTTGCAAGAACTGACGGAATTTCGTCCGGAAGCGCCTGTTTCTGGCGGCCCCTACACCATCTTGCCCGATACGATCAATGAAGCCAACCTGATGATGGAAATGAACGCAGGGGGTTTCGCCGGCGATGTCCAGAACTTCGACATGGTGCGCATGTGGAATGGCGAAACCGAGGTCGTGACGCCACTGGTCAGCAACGAAGAACTCCACTACATCACCCATGGCATCCCGCCGACGACCGAGGAAGCGTTCGCCAACCAGGGCATTGATATCGTTCGCTCCGGCATGAACAACGGTCCGGGCGTATACGTCAATCACGCCATTTACCCGCTGAATCTCATTGAGGTACGCCAGGCGATCGCCTATGCGATTGACCGTATCCAAAATGGCGTCGTCAGCCTCGGCGACTCCGGTGTGGCGGTTGAGTACATGACCGGCATGAGCGACGGCTTGTCCGAAGCTTGGCTCAGCGACGAAACGCTTGATGCGCTCAATACCTATGACCATGACCTGATGAAAGCCGAAGAACTGTTGCAGAGCCTTGGCTTCAGTCGCAATGACGCTGGTACATGGGTGGACGACAATGGCGACCCGCTGGCCTTTGAATTGACCTTCCCGCAAGAGTTCGCCGACTGGTCCGCCGCAGCTGAGAACGCCACCGCCCAATTGAACGATTTCGGTTTCGATATCACCACCCGCGGCGTGCAGTTCCAGCAGCATCCGCAGGACATTTACTCGAGCAACTTCGAGATGGCGATCCGCAACTGGGGCCTGGGCGATCCGATTCCGGGTCGCAGCTTCCTGCAGGCGTACAATCGCTATAACGGTCAGGGCGCGCTGGCTGGTGAAGGGAGCGGCGCCGGCATGAACTTCGACAACAACGTCGACTACAGTGGCGGCATGATCAACGTGTTTGACGTGTCGAATGCCAGTTCGCAAGGTGTAGACAAGACGGCACAGGCGGAACTGGTCACGCAGTTGGCCATCTCCTACAACGAACTGCTGCCGGCGATCCCGCTTTGGGAACGCTACACCAACAATTCGCTGAATCGCGGTTTCATCAGCGTACCCGATGCCAGCGACCCGATCTTTGCCAACTTCGGCGGCGGCGCTGACAACTGGATGACCTATCTCATCCTGACAGGCATTACGGCGCCGGCCGATATGTAGAAGCGGTTAGGCCTTTCGGGCATTTCGCCTTGGATCTGTGGGGCGGGTCGGCAAGCCCGCCCCTTTTAGATTCATTGTCCTGGCATGGCGTCCCCGCCGCCGATCCGCGCCCGAAAATTGCGCCTAAAACATACGGTATGATAATGAATAGGCCGATCGCCGGAGACTAGAATTGGCAAGTCAAAGCCTCAATGCTCGCCTAGAGACGCCTGGCTACGACAAGATTATCGACGCGCTCCGCAAGGTGCTCAAGAATTACACGATACGAGTATTCGTACAATCGATCGTAACCATTTGGGCGGTTGCGACGCTGACCTTCTTGCTCGTGCGCGAGATGCCCGGCAACCCCATCGACGTTCTAATAGAACAGATTCTCACACAGGAAGGCATATCCTATCAGGAAGCCTACGATCGGGTCGCCGCCAGCTTCGACTTTGATCCCGACGCCTCGCTGCTGGACCTCTATCTCGACTGGCTGGGCGATCTGCTTCGATTTGACCTGGGCACGTCCATTACTTCGCCCGGCACCGAAGTCATTGACGAGATTGCGCGATTCCTGCCCTGGACCGTCTTCGCCGTTGGCATGGGCCTCCTCATCAGTTTTGTCCTGGGCATTGTTCTGGGTATGACCATGGCTTATTATAGAAACTCTTTCGTGGATCATTCGCTTTCGCTCCTGTCCTCATTTTTGACCGGCGTCCCAAACTACATTTGGGGCCTGCTGATCATCATCGTGCTTGGCATCCAGCTAAACTTATTCAACGTTGGTGAATTGCGAGGAACCTACGATATTCGCCTCACGCCCGGTCTAAACGCTGAATTTGTGCTCAGCGTCTTCAAACACGCGGCCCTACCCATTGCAACCTATGTCATCGCCACGCTGGGCGGCTGGATGCTGAATATGAAGAGCAGCACCATGGGCGTGCTCAACGAAGATTACGTCAACGTGGCCGAGGCGCGAGGTCTCAAGGACAAACGCATCATCACGTCTTATGTGGGGCGCAATGCCGCTCTGCCCTTGTTCACGCAGCTGACGATCGCCGTCGGCTTCGTGCTTGGCAGCGGCGTCGTCATCGAGGAGATCTTTGTCTACTGGGGCATCGGGCATTACCTCTTTCAAGCCATCACCGTGCGCGACTACACCTCGATGCAAGGGGTTTTCCTCATTCTCACGATGGCTGTGGTCTTCTCCAATCTCTTCGCCGATTTAACTTATGGGCTGCTGGATCCGCGCGTCCGAATATCCGGCGAGCGATAGCATGGACACTCAAACAGCCCCGAATCCCGTGATTGCAATGCTGTTGATACTATGGGACATCCTGCGAGCGGCAGGTCGCTTCCTCAGCCGGTTGCGCTCCAACGTCCCTGGCATGCTCGGCTTCATCGGGCTGGTCGCCTATTTCATCTTCACCTTCATCATGCCTCGATTCATCGAGTTTGATAACGAACCCAATCTCGATGAGATTGTCGGTCCGATTGGGTCACGAATCCAACTGGCTGTGCATCGGGATAATGCCCACTTGATGACATTCGAGGATTTGGCTGGAAAGACGGTGGGCGTCGTCGATCAAACCGGCGGTCCCGACCTCATCGCGCCTTACGCCGATACCCTGACCACCGAAGAGTACCGCTGGACCAGCCGTCGCGCCGGCCCCGGCCTGGAAGCGTCCCTGATCGACCTCGCCAATAAGGAGATCGACGCGCTGCTCGTATTCTCCAAAACGGTGACGGAATTGATTGACAACCAGGAAGATCCGGAATTACAGGCGCTTTTCGCCGAGAACATCGTGATATCGAATTCGGCGCTAGGTCCGCCTCATCTGCTAGGCACGGACACGCAAGGGCGCGACATCGCAACGCACGTCGTGCATGGCGGGCGCGTGCTAATTCTTACAGCGCTGATTGGAGGCGTCATATCGACGTCAGTCGCGCTCTTCCTCGGCTCCATCGCCGCGCTGACGGGCGGCGTCCTCGACAGCGCTTTGACCGCCTTGACGAATCTGATTCTGGCGATACCGCGTTTTCCCCTGTTGGTCGTGATGGCGGGCTTGATCCGCTTCGATAATACGCTCTACCTCGGCGTGCTGATCGGATTGCTGGGCTGGCCTCCCTTGATGCGAGCCATTCGGTCACAGGTCCTCAGCTTGCGCGAACGTGACTTCGTGGAAGCGGCTCGCTCGCTCGGCTTGAGCACCAACCACATCATGTTCCGCGAAATCCTGCCCAACATGATTAGCTACGTCATGATCAACTTTATCTTTTCCATCACCTTTGCCATGTATGAACAGATTGGACTCGTCGTGCTGGGATTGGCGCCGATCAATGACTACACCTGGGGTGTGATGCTGTATTTCGGTCGGTCGCGCGGAACTTTGTACAATCCCGATGGCGCCAGTATGGCGCTCTCGCCGGTGCTGGCGATCGCTTTCTTCCAGGTTTGCCTGGTGCTTTTCGCGCGGGCGCTCGAAGAGATCTTTGATCCGCGTCTGCGGGCCGCGGTTTAGAAGTTGCCATCATGTCGCAGATACTGCCGCCCGATGTAGTTCTCAAAGTCGACGATCTGTCCGTCGTGTATCGCACCGATCGAGGCGAGGTCAAGGCGACAGCCAATGTATCTTTCGCGCTTAGAAGCGGCGAGGCAATGGCGCTTATCGGCGAGAGCGGCAGCGGCAAGACGACCATCAGTCTGGCGCTGATCCGCAAACTGCCCAGGAACGCTTTAATCACTAGCGGCCAGATCCTCTATCAGCGCAATCAAGAAGTCCAAGATGTACTGAAATTAAATAGCAGACAACTGCGCGAATTTCGCTGGAACGAGTGCGCGATGGTGTTTCAGGGAGCGCAGAACGCCTTCAATCCGGTGCTGAAGATCCGCAGACAGTTTGAGGACACCGCCCAGTCACACGGTTGGACGGACAAGGCGGCCGTGCGCGAGCGGGCGCTCAGCCTTCTCCAACTGGTTCGCCTCGACCCCGAGCGCGTTTACGACGCCTATCCACATGAACTGAGTGGCGGCATGAAACAGCGCACCTTGCTCGCCCTCGGCGTTTTACTCAGTCCGCAAGTCGTCATTCTCGATGAACCAACAACCGCGCTCGATATCTTGACGCAGCGGGCAATCATTGACGTATTGAACGACATGCAGCGTCAACTGAATTTCAGCATCATATTCATCAGTCACGATCTGTCTCTGGCAGCGGAAATGGCGGATCATGTCGCTACCGTATACGCCGGGGAAATCGTGGAGCTTGGCGGCGTCAACGATGTTTTCTATCAATCGCTCCATCCATACACGCAGGGCTTGCTGACATCTGTGCCGACGCTCGAGCATACGCAAGACCTGCTGCAAAGCATCCCGGGATCGCCGCCCAACCTGATCAGGCCGCCCGACGGGTGCAAGTTTCATCCGCGTTGCGCATTCGCTGACGATGTTTGCATGGAGGATAGCCCGCCGCTAACGGTTGATGTTGGCGGGCATCTGGCAGCCTGCTGGCACAAAGATCGCCTGCTCGAAAGCCGAAAGGCAACGGTCTAGTGTCGTCGCCCATCATTGAACTGAAGCACGTCTATCGCAATTTCAAGTCCGGGCGGGAGATCGTACCCGTCCTGCAAGATATCAATATCTCGGTGAACCGACTGGAGTTCCTTTGTCTGGTTGGCGAGAGCGGCTGTGGCAAGACAACCACCGGCAAGATCATCTGCGGCCTGCTGCCGCCAAGCGCTGGCACCGTCGATTTTGAAGGCGCGGAAATCGTCTCTATGCGCGGCGAAAGCTACCGGCGCTTTCGCCGATCCGTGCAGATCATTCATCAGGATCCGTATGCCTCGCTGAATCCGACGCAGACCGTCTCCGAAATGCTCAGTTATCCCCTGCTCAGGCATAAATTTCCGCCCCATCGCCGCGGCGTTCTGCACCGCGTGCGTGAACTGCTCGATTTGGTCGATCTGACCCCAGTCGAAGACTTCATCGACAAGTATCCGCATCAACTTAGCGGTGGCCAGCGGCAGCGCGTCAGCATCGCGCGGGCGCTCACCACCCAACCGTCTGTCATCGTCGCCGACGAGTCCGTCAGCATGGTGGATGTCTCCATTCGCATTGGTCTCCTGCAAATGATGATGGACCTGCGCGATCGGCTCGATGTGACGATCGTGTTCATCACGCACGATTTGGCGCTGGCCAAATACTTCGCCTGGGATGGCCGGATCGGTGTCATGTATTTGGGCAGGTTGGTAGAAATTGGCCCCACCCAAGAGATCATTCGCAATCCGCAACACCCGTACACCAAGGTCCTGCTCTCGGCCATACCCGAACCCGATCCGGAAAAGACCCGCAGCAAGCAGCACATTCAGCTGCGGAGCGAAGATATTCCGCGTCTGACTGAATTGCCCCCGGGCTGTTCGTTCCATCCGCGCTGCCCGTGGTATGTGCACGATATCTGTGATCGGGAAGTGCCTGAGCTGTCCATCCCCGTGAATGCCATTGCCGATGTAGAAGTTGCCTGCTTGCCACTTCAGCGAGGCCGGGAGTTGGAGCTTTATGACGCCTGAATTGCTCAAGGGGTTTTACCGAATCGCGGTTTTCGTTCTGGGTGTGTCGATCGCCTTGCTCTTCGTTGTCAAGCCAAACACGGCTGAGTTCGTCGTGACCGTGCTGTCGATTGGTGTCGGGTCAGCTCTGCTTGTCTTGGTCATCGTGACGAGCCGCTATTTCAACCAATGAATGTGATCGGCGAAAGCCTCTAAGGTTTTCTCATGTCAGAAGAATTGACAACCAGCGTCGATATAGGCGGCACCAAATGGCGTTCGTCCCCCGGAAATCGGTACGTCAATATGCTTCAGGAAAGCCCCCTTCCGTGAAGCAAACAGTGCATATTGGTAGCGGCTTTGGACGATTTTGCTGTCATTATCCCTGTCTGTTTGCTTCTGGAAATGTCGTCAGATGTCCGAGTTCCTACGAGATAGTCTTCGAGAATAGAAATAATACGACGCCAAAATTTGCAAAAAAAAACCAGCGCGATAGACTGGAATGTCCGGGAGATTTTCCGGAAATAAAAAAAAATTGGGAGGGAAAAGACTTATGTTCACGCAATTCAGGAGTCGCTCCATTTTAGCAGTGATCGTTCTTGCAGCGCTTGTGATGGCGCTGTCGTCCGCCGTGGGGGCGCAGGACACACGGGGCGTATTGCGGCATTCGAAGGCCGGCGCTTCGGCCGCCAATGACGTCGATCCGCATGGGCCCAATCCGGAAGGGCTCACCATGCAGTATATATACAGCCAGCTGACTCGCCTGGATACGGGCGCGACCTATGTCGTTCCCGATTTGGCCGAGTCATGGGAATCGGACGACACGGGCCAGGTATGGACTTTCCATCTCCGCCAGGGGGTAACGTTTCATGACGGGTCGGATTTCACTTCGGCCGACGCCCTTTACAGCATTCGGCGTGTCTTGGACCCGGACACGGGCTCGCCTATCAAGGACAAGTACGCGATCATCGACGAGGCGAATCTGGCCGCGCCGGACGACTACACCATCGTGATACCGCTGCATTCGGTCAACGTTGAATTCCCCACTATAGTAGCGGACAGGCGTTTGGCGATGATACCCGAAGGCAGCGGCGACACCATTGCGCAGACCGGCATCGGCACTGACGCCTTCCGCCTAGTGTCGCAGGATCCGGTTGGGGTAACGGTGCTGGAGGCCTTCGACGATTACTGGGATGGACCGCCCGGCTTGGCCGGCATCGAACTCTACCACATCGGTGACGC
Source organism: Anaerolineae bacterium (assembly GCA_012270545.1). Classification (GTDB taxonomy): domain Bacteria; phylum Chloroflexota; class Anaerolineae; order Aggregatilineales; family Phototrophicaceae; genus UBA6055. The sequence continues at coordinate 8,149 of JAAXID010000103.1, forward strand.
AGCTGGCGTTGCGCAGGCGCTGCTCACCGACCAGCTCGATTACGTGGGTATCGGCTCGATCCGCGCTGAGAATTTCCCCCTGTTTGAGGGCAATGATGATTTCACTTTCCTGATTCAAGCGTCGGGCGGGCAGACCAACCTGGTGATGGACGCCACCGTGGCGCCCTATGATGACATTCGCGTGCGCCAGGCTTTCAAACTGGTCCTGGATCGCCAGGAAATTCTTGAAGTGGTATATGCCGGACAAGGCGACATCGCCTGCGACAATTCCGTTTGGAAAAACGATCCCTATTATCTCGAGCAGGATTGCCCGCGCGACGTCGAGCGGGCAAAGGAACTGCTGGCTGAAGCGGGCTATCCGGACGGCTTGGATGTCGAGCTCTTTGTCGCGGATGTCTATCCAAGCTATGTCCCGCTGGCTGTCGCCTTCAAGGAACAGGCGGCCGACGCCGGCATCCGCGTCGAGATCAACCAGGTGCCAAACGATACCTACTACTCCGACTATTGGAAGAAGGTGCCTTTCTACCTAACGTGGTGGGGCCAGCGCATGGCCGGACCCGGGATGAAGGAGCTCTTTAGTTGCGGCTCGCCCAACAACTACCCCGGCTGGTGCAATGAGGAATTTGACCAACTGCTGGAGGACGCGAGCGCCGAGCTTGACTTTGACAAGCGGAAAGAGCTTTTGGGGCAGGCGCAGATCTTGGCGAGCGAAGGCGGCGGCTGGTTAAACCCGGTCTTCTTCACCGCCGTTGACCTGTTCAATTCCCGCGTCAAGGGCGTGACCAGAATGTTCACCGCCTACATCCATCTCTTCTATATCGAGGAGGACTAAAACCAGCGCTTGCTGGGCTGGTCACTATTTCGCAGGTACTTCGCCAATGCCGCATTCTCTAGCTCCCCTTCCCTCCTCGTGGGGGAAGGGGCCGGGGGATGGGGGAAAAATCGTGCGTTTTCGGGCGAGCCACCGTCTCGCCCCTACAAGGTTTCACATTAATTTTGGCTGTAGGGGTCAGACGGTGGCTGACCCGTCGCCATAGCGGCCAAAGTTTGCAATCCCCCCCCCACGCGATACAATCACAGATGGAAGATTTTTCCAAAAGAATAGTATTGAGAGGAAAAAGACTCATGTACGCACAATCCAGGTTCCGCTCCCTAATCGGAGTGATATTAGTTTTAGCGCTTGTGCTGGCGCTGACGGCGACCGTCGGCGCACAGGAGGACACCCGCGGCATATTGCGGCATTTGAAGGCCGGCACTACGCCCGCCAGCAACCTCGATCCTCATGGACCGAATGCAGAAGGACTCGTCCTGCAGTATGTCTGGAATCAGCTGACTCGCTTGGACACGGGCGCGACCTTCGTCGTCCCCGACTTGGCTTCATCCTGGGAATCGGACGAAACGGGCCAGGTATGGACCTTCCATCTCGAAGAGGGTGTGAAGTTTCATGACGGGTCGGATTTCACTTCGGCCGACGCGCTTTACAGCATTCGGCGTGTCTTGGACCCGGACACGGGCTCGCCTGTCAGAGACAAATACCTGATCATCGACGAGGCGAATATGACGGCGCCGGACGACTACACCATCGTGATACCGCTGCATCAGGTTGACGTTGAATTCCCCCTCAGAGTGTCGGAAAAGCGCCTGGTAATGATCCCCGAAGGCAGTGGCGACACCATTGCCGAAACCGGCATCGGCACGGACGCCTTCTATGTCGTGGAGCAGAATCCGGTAGGGCTGACGGTGTTGGCGGCTTTCGACGATTACTGGGAGGGACCGCCAGGGTTGGCCGGCATTGAACTCCACCACGTCTCTGGCTCAGCTGGCATTGCTCAGGCGCTGCTCACGGATCAACTTGATTACGTGGGAATCGGTCAGATTAAGGCTGAGAATTTCGCCCTATTCGAGGGGAACGATGATTTCACCTTCCTGATTCAGGACTCTGGCGGTTTTACCCAGATTGCGATGGATGTCACGCAGCCGCCCTTCGATGACCTGCGCGTGCGCCAGGCGTTTAAGCTGGCTCAGGATCGCCAGGAGACGCTTGAGGTGGTCTATGCCGGACAAGGCGACATCGCCTGTGATACCTCCGTCTGGAAGAAAGACCCCTATTTCCTTGAGCAGGATTGCCAGCGGGATGTCGAGAGAGCGGTAGAACTGCTGGCTGAAGCGGGTTACCCCGACGGCATAGATGTTGTGCTGACGGTTGGCGATGTCTATCCCACGGTGATCCCGCTGGCTGTCGCCTACAAGGAACAAGCGGCCGAAGCCGGCATCCGGATCGAGATCAACCAAGTGCCGGCCGACACCTACTACCCCGATCATTTTGGCAAGAACGCTTTCTACATTGATTGGTGGGGCCAGCGCCAGGCGTCATCCGGGATGAAAGAGCTCTTTGGCTGCGGGTCGGGCAACAACATGTCCAAATGGTGCAGCGAGGAATTCGAACAGCTGCTGATCGACGCGGGCGCCGAGCTTGACTTTGACAAGCGCAAGGAGCTTTTGGGGCAGGCTCAGGTATTGGTCGCGCAAGAGAGCGGCACGATGAACCCGGTCTTCTTCACCGCCGTTGACGTATTCCGTTCCCGCGTCAAGGGCGTGACCAGAAACTTCACCGAGTACATCCATCTCTTCTATATCGAGGAAGACTAGAACCAGTGCTTGCTGGGCTGGTCCCCATTTCGCATGCCCTTCGCCCCCAAGCACGCAAGCGGGGGTGAGGGGCCACTCAGCCTCCCTTTGCCGGCTGTGGATTTATCACTAGATAGCTGGTAATGGGAGGTTTCCAAATAAAAAAGCTGATGCAGGTTTGTCGTAACCAAGGTCATCCTCGTTAGGGATTCTCCCGTTCCCTGATGCTTCGGGAAACTTCCCCCGTGAGGCGGGGGACCGAGGGGGCACAGAGCCGGGGGATGGGGTAGAAAGCGTTTTGACGCGATGCTAAAGCTCATTGTTCAGCGGCTGGTATTCTCAGTTATCACGCTGACAATCGTCGCGGTTGTCGTCTTTGCGATGACCGACCTTTTGCCGGGTGACTGGGCAACCGCCTACTTTGGCAAGTGGGCGACGCCAGAAGGTTTGGCCGCCATGCGGGAAGAGTACGGCCTCAATCGTCCGGCGACGGAGCGCTTTGCCGAATGGGTCGGCAATGCCCTGCGCGGTGATTTTGGCGACTCGCTGACGCGCAAAAAGCCAGTTGTCGAGTTAATCCGCTTTCGGCTGCGCAATTCCCTGCTCTTGGGCGGGCTGGCTTCACTGGTCACCATACCCTTGGCGACCCTGTTGGGCATCACCGCCGGCTTAAGGCGCGACCGCGCGCCGGATGCAATTATCTCGACCGGTTCGATCGTGGGGATGAGCACGCCGGAATTCGTAATCGGCACCCTGCTCATCTGGGCTCTTAGCGTCGGCTTGGGGCTCTTTCCCTCGATGACCCTGGGCAACCCGGACGCGCCGATCGCGGACTTGCTGCCCAACGTCGTGATGCCGACCATCACCCTGACGATTGCCTCGACCGCGTACCTCTTGCGCATGGTTCGCACGATCACGATCAACGTGCTGACCAGCGAGTATGTCGAAATGGCGACTTTGAAGGGCTTGCCGCGCGCGCGCGTCGTATTCCGTCACGCCCTGCCGAATATTCTATTGCCGACGATCAACATTATGGCTTTGATGCTCAGCGGCCTGCTCGGCGGAACTTTCGTTGTCGAGGTCGTCTTTAACTATCCAGGCCTGGGACGGGCGCTGGTCGACGCGGTC
>JAAXID010000086.1 GCA_012270545.1 Anaerolineae bacterium
CTGCACATGCTCAACAGCAATCGCGCCGCCTGGGAGCCGCTGATCCCCGATCTGCTCGCGGCCGGTTACGCCGTGCTCAACATCGACATGCGCGGGCACGGCGAGTCCGGCGGGACGCGCGATTGGGACGAAACGATCAATGATGTGGATGTCGGCTGGGCGGGCTGGCTCGCTGTAGGCGAGCGCGTTGGCGAAAGTGGGCTGGCGATCATAGGCGCCAGCATCGGCGCCAATGTTGCGTTGATTAGCTGCGCCGAGGTTGAGATCTGCCGCGGCGCTATTGCCCTGTCGCCCGGGCTGGATTACCGCGGCGTCAAACCGGAGTCGGCGCTGGTCGATGGCTTGGCCGACCGCATGGCTCTGCTGGTCGCGGCGCAGAATGACGCCAGCAGCGCAAGCGCCATCCGCCAGATGTTTCTCAAGGCCAAAGGCGATGTCACCGTCCGCATGTATCGTGGACGCGCCCATGGCACGCGGTTCTTCGATTCGGAATATGAAAGCGTCAGTCGCTTGATTTTGGGCTGGCTGGACGAACTCTTTGCAACTGAAGTCGAGTAATGCGTTGACAGCGATTTAACGAGAAAGGAATGGAAGATGAATTTCGATCTGGCATCGGTAGATTACATCCTGGAGACGACGCGTAGCGTTCGCAAGCGCCTGGACTTGACGCGCCCGGTTGATCGCGCGACGGTGGAGCGCTGCCTGGAAATCGCGATTCAGGCGCCGACCGGCAGCAATCGGCAGGGCTGGAAGTGGCTGATCGTGACTGACGCCGAGGTGAAAGCGAAGATCGGCGAATACTACAAGGACTCCTGGTACACCTACGCCGGCGTGGCGGCGCGCTCGGCGCCCGGCGAAGAGCCATCGCCGCAGATGCAGCGGGTCGTCAGCTCGGCGCGCTACCTGGCCGACCACATGCACGAGGTGCCGATGATGATCTTTCCAACCGTGCAAGGTCGGGCGCATGATGCCAGCCCGGCCGCCAACGCCGGTATGTACGGCTCGATCATCCCGGCTGCCTGGTCGCTGATGCTGGCGCTGCGGGCGCGCGGCATCGGCTCGGCCTGGACGACCTTGCACCTCAGCTACGAGAAAGAGTGCAACGAAATCCTGGGCATTCCCGCCGATGTCACGACGGCAGCCCTACTGCCGGCCGCCTATTTCACCGGCGAGACCTTCCAGAAGGCCGACCGCGTGCCCGCCAAGACGCTTACCTATTGGGAATCTTGGGGCGCCTAGAGACAGCCCTTCGGGTTCCACGTAGGAATCCGCTCCCAAGCGCGTGATTTCGGCGGCGGACGTGGAATGCTTGCAGTTCGCTGATTCGGCTGTATAGTAAGATTATTGGCAAATAAACCTACGCTAAACTGCCTGGATTGGCGATGGCTGAAGCAGACGCGATCCGCCGCTATTACGCGACCGACCGAAACCTGCGCATACATGAAGAGACGCAGGCCAAATACGCCGTTCCCAACATCGATTTCGTCCGTTGGACGCTGGATACCATCGACTGGACGGGCGCTGAAGTCATCCTCGATATTGGCGCCGGCCGCGGCAGCCATTACGCCTGTCTGATTCAAGAGCAGCCGGATATCACCTATTTCGCGCTGGATCTTTCGCCGAATCTGCTGCTGAATCACCCCTGCGCTGCCGACCGCCTGGCGCTGGGCGATGCGATGCGGCTGCCCTTCAGCGACGACAGCTTCGACATCGTGATGGCAAATCACATGCTTTATCACCTCGCCGATATCGATGGGGGCCTGGCGGAAATCAAACGGGTACTCAAGCCCGATGGTCGCGTGCTGGCGGCGACCGACAGCTTGCAGACCACCCCCGAATTGCAGGTGCTCATCCGCCGCGCCATTGTGCTGTTGAGCAAGAACGGCGCCCGGGTGAATCCGCCGACGCTGCCCTGCGATGGCTTCGCCCTGGAGAACGGCACGCGAATTCTCGCGCGGCATTTCTACGCCGTCGTCCGTCATGACTTGCCTTCCCAGCTCATATTCGACGATGTCGAGCCGGTGCTGGAATACCTCGACAGCATGCGCGAGCTGCGGCAGGGGGGCCTGCCCGACGATGTCAGCTGGGATGATATGATGCTGATCATGCGGCAGCAAATGACCCAACTGCTGCAGTTGCTGGGCAAGCTGGAGATCAACCTCGCTGTCGGCGCCTTGGTCGCCAGCGATTGCGGCGGTTTCATCGGCGATTTTGTCGCGCGCGACCATGTGGATGCTGCCAATTAGTGGCGCATTCTTGTCACCCTTGATAAGCTCCAAGCCATGTCCGTTCTGTCATTCGGCGAACTCCTGATCGATTTCGTCGCGCTGGAAATGGGCGTGACCGTCGGCGATGCTTCCGGCTTCGTCAAGGCGCCTGGTGGCGCGCCCGCCAACGTCGCCGCCGCGGTTGCTCGCCTGGGTTATCCGAGCGCCTTCATAGGGCAGGTGGGCGATGATCCCTTCGGCCGCCATCTGGCTGGTGTGCTGGCGGCGGAGCGCGTCGACATCACTGGACTCACTTATTCGAGTGAGGCGCGGACGGCGCTGGCTTTCGTCTCCAACACGCCTGATGGCGACCGCAGCTTCATGTTCTACCGGCATCCCTCGGCCGATATGCTGATGGGTCCCGCGGATGTGAATACCGCCTTGATCGACGCCTGCGATGTCTTTCATTATGGCAGCATCACCTTCATCCGCGAGCCGGCCGCAACGGCGCTGCGTATGGCGCTGGAGCACGCGAGCGTGGCGGGCAAGTTCATCTCATACGATCCCAACCTGCGCCTGCCGCTCTGGGACAGCGAAGAAGCGGCCCGGGCTGGCATGCTCGCGGGCCTGCATAGCGCCAATCTGCTGAAGATCAGCGATGAGGAATTGACTTTTCTGACCGGTGGCGATGATGTCGGACCGCTTTGGCGCGAGCACATGGAGCTGATCTGCGTGACTTACGGAGCGAAAGGCGCGGTCGCGCATCTCAAGGACGGGAGCAGAATCGAGCAGGGCGGCTATGTAGTCAAGGCGACTGATACGACCGGGGCGGGTGATGCGTTTGTGGCGGCGCTGCTGATCGGTATCTTGGAGAATCGCAGGGACTGGCAAGCGCGGCTGCCGGCGATTCTCGACTTCGCCAATGCGGTCGGCGCGCTGACCTGTTTGGGCAAGGGCGCGATTCCGTCCCTGCCGACGATGGCGGAGGCGCGCGCGTTTCAGGAGAATCACCCCAGCCGGTACTAGCGGTGTAGGGGCGACGCTTGTGCCGCCCCCGCAGATGCATTGTATTCATTTTTGGGCGACTCGCCGAGCCGCCCTATAAGACTTGATTGGTATTATCTGTCTGCCGTCCAATCTGTGCCCAATTGCTCTTGTCAAGCCCTGTCAGCGTGGGGTTTCCCCGACCTAAACTGTGTGTTCGCGCGCATTTAGTTCCCCTTCCCTAGCTAGCTGGGATGTTCGCCATAGAGATGGCGAGGAGGGGC
>JAAXID010000188.1 GCA_012270545.1 Anaerolineae bacterium
TCACTTTTTCGCATGATTAACTTGGTTTCACTGATGACACAGAGATTCCAGTCAGGATTGGGAGAGGGCAGCGACGAAGAGCTCATAAACGCCGTCGGTATCCAGGGCCTGAATCACGTTGACATTGGGCGCGCGCCCGCTCATGTGATTGTAATCGATGACGGTCTGGCCGCGCGTGTGCGTCCCACTGAGCTCGACCGTGGTGTAGAACTTGCCGCTGCGGCGAATCAGTTCGGGGCGCAAGGTAATCGCCATCGCCAGCGGATCGGGCAGCAGATAGGCGGGCCGTCTATAGATCCTTCGCAGCCGCTCGGCGCTCTCATGCGAAATCGCGCGGAAAAAACGGCCCCCGGCTGTGTCGATGGCGCAGAGCCGATTGAACTTGTCCCAGGGGAAGCCGTGGGCGAGAGTCGTCTCCCAGCTGAGCATGGTGGCGTCGTCAAAGGCGGCCAGCGTGATGCAGGCGGCTTCCGGGTCGGTCCAGATATTGTATTCGGCGGTGACGGTGGGCGTATTGCCCCGCGCCGCGATCGTGCCGCCCATGAAGACGAATTGTTTGATCCGCCCCGGAAAATCGGGGTCGAGACGGACGGCGGCGGCGATATTGGTCAGGGGACCGAGCGCGATCAGCGTCAGCTCGCCTGCGTGCTCGCGCGCGAGACGCAGCAGCGCCAGCACAGCGTGTTCATCTTCTATCGATTGGGTGAGGGCGGGACGGTCGCGGTAGTTGCCCAGCCCATCGCCACCGTGAAACTCGGCGGCGTCTTCCCACTCGGCGATCAGCGGCCGGTCGATGCCGGCGTAGACGGGGACAGCGCGCTTCATGATTTCGAGGATGGTCAAAACGTTGGGATTGACTTGACGGATATGCACGTTGCCGGTCAAGGTGGTGATCGCGAGCACATCGACGCCGGGATGCGTCAGGGCAAGCATGATCGCTTGCGCGTCATCCACACCGGCGTCGGTATCAATAATCAGCTTCATAACGAGGGCACCTTCGATTGTGTTTGTGACAAGGATACCATATCCATAAAGAGCGTGAAGAAAACAGTCGGAATAGAACTCAGAGGTTGGGAAGCAGCGTTGGGAGTGGTAAATATCGAGGATATGGCAATCCAAAACCCTATCTCAGGAAATGGTAGATGTAGGGGCGGCCGAGGATTATATCCACGCAATTCACTACTCAGGCAGCGTCAATTAGTCTCAACTGGCGCAGAGGAAGTGCTAGAATGATTGGCGGGTATTATTGCATAAGGCTGTCGGATTGAATTTGCCCCGCCTTCCATTTCACTGGCTTTTGCCCTTGATGTTCTTTCTGGTTGGTTTGGTCTACCTCTACGCCGTGCCCAACTTCGAAGCGTCCGACACTGTCCAGCATGTGGGCATGATCAAGTGGATCGCCGAGACGGGCACGCTGCCGGTCCAATCCGGCGACCACGAAGAGCTCTACGGTCAGGAAGCCAGCCAGCCGCCGCTCTACTACCTGGTCATGGCGGCGGTTTGGAATGCTTTCGATACAGCGGATTTCGCCGAGCGCTATCTGCCGAGTCCCTTTACCGTCATCGGCGACACCTCCGGTCATGGCAATCGCAATCTGGTCATTTACAAGCAGCCGTATCCGCCAGATTTAAGCGGCTCATCGCTGGCGCTGTATATCATTCGCCTGCTGAGTTTGAGCATGGGCGCCGCCACCGTCTGGGCGGTTTATCGCTCGGCGCGCGTCCTGGTGCCAGGCGAGACGGGTATCGCGCTGCTGGCCAGCGCACTCACCGCTTTCAATCCGCAGTTTCTTTTCATCAGCGCTTCCGTGAGCAACGACACGCTGGTCAATATGCTGGCGGCGCTGATTACCTGGCGGATGTTGGTCATGCTGCGAGATGGCTTTGATACGCGGCGGAGCCTGGCGCTGGCGCTCCTGATCGCGCTGGCGTCGCTGGCGAAACTGAGCGGGCTGGTGCTCGGCGCGGCTGTTGGTTTGGCGGCTGTCTGGCTCTTGCTTCGCAGGCGCGACCGACGGGGATTCGCCATCATGATCGGCGCCATGCTCCTGTGTTGGTTGCTGATCGCCGGCTGGTGGTACGCGCGCAACCTGACGCTATATGGCGAGCCCTTCGGCACTTCAACGATGCTGGATTATTTTGGCAGGCGGTCTATCACGGTCGGGCAGCTGATTGCCGAGGAGTTTCAAGGATTGCGCGTCAGCTACTGGGCGGTCTTCGGCGCTTTCAACATCGTCGTCCACGAGCGCTTCTATCTTCTGATGGATCTGCTGAGCCTGTTTGGCGCGCTCGGTCTGATCCTCTTCGTGAAGCGGCAGCGGAACTCGACGCATTTTATGACGGCATTTTGTTTTCTCAGCCTCTTGCTGGCGCTTGGCGCGGCAATGCTCACGTGGTGGAGCACCCAGACTTGGGCCAGCACGGGTCGGCTGCTCTTCCCCTATATCACATCGGCGAGCCTGCTGCTGGCGCTGGGCATCCACGCCACGCGCATCCCCAAGCTGCTGATCGTACTTCCTATGCTGGCTTTCAGTCTGATCGCGCCCTTTGCCTACATCATCCCCAATTACGATCATCCGCCGGCGGTGGAGCAGCTGCCGGAGTCGGCGGCACTTGCTGATGCGCGCTGGGGCGACCTCCGCTTGAGCGCCTACGAGATTCCGGCGCGACAGGCGTGGCGAGCCGGCGATGAGATCCCGCTGACTTTCTATTGGCGGGCGGAAGCGCAATCGCCGCTGGCATACGCGCTTGTGCTCAGCCTCGTCGATGGCGCCGGCGATGTGCTCAGCAGGATCGAGACCTGGCCCGGCTGGGGGACGATGCCGCATCCCTGGATGACATTGGGAAGGGACTACCGCGACGATTATATCCTGGGGATTCCGGCGGATGCGGCGGGAGAGGGCGAGTTGTCGCTTGAGATTCGTTGGTATGTTTTTCCCGATGGCCCGGCGCTCAAGGCAGCTCTGGAGAATGGCGAAGAGCTGGAAGCCTTCAGGCTGGCGTTGGGGAGCTGGGTGACTAAGCACAGCCCTTAAGCTTGCGCGATCTGAATGGTAGGCTGGCTGCGCTTCTGGGGCAGTGCATCAAAGTGAAACCGCGAGCTCCGGAGAGCGATGCGATCCAAGGCCAGCGCGAGAATGATTACGGCAACCCAGCTATGCGCATGCCAAAACGGAGCGGCGATGATAGCAGCCAATAGCCAAAGACGCCGTCCTTGCGGCATAGATGGCAAGGCGAAATACTGGAAGAAAGCCACCAACCCAAAGCGGAAGAACCAGCGGATGGCATGATAAAGGTTTTCGACGAACCGATGTTCCAGCGCCGGAAGCGGGCTGATGCGTCGATGCCACCAGAACTCCGACGGGGCTGGCACAACAGCGGTGAAAACCTGGTAGCAGATGGCGCTGCCAATGAGGCCAAGAACAGTCCAGCGCAGCCAATGCCGCAACTCAAGACTTAGGTAGCGCGACGCGAGGCGCTGCTGCACAGCGGCGAAAACGAATACTGTGACGCCGTACATCAAGACGCGGTTGAAGTTGAGCGCCAGATAGATACCGATTGTGGCGTCGAATGCCAGCCAAATCAGCAAGCCAGATAGCGGCAGCAGGCAAATTGCGCTGAAGCACAAGAGTCGATTCGTGTTGGAGACTGGTTTGTATTTCATCGTTGTCCTCCTGCTTCTAAACACCACTCAATAGTTCATTGTTTCTCCTGCATCAGTACCTATTCGAGCCTACTTACAGGTTATCACAAGAAACACTTTGTGCGTTATTAAAGATATATTTGGTAACATTATCGTGCGAAATACACAAAGCTCTGTTGCAATCCACGACAGTTATTGCAGAATGAAATTTTGACCTATGTCATCCAAATAAGAGCGTCCGCAAACGCGGACGCTCTTATTGATTGACCGCCCGCGTGAGTTTTTTGCCGAATCGCGGCGCGCTGGCTATAATATATGCGTCAGAAATGAATCTGATTGGACAATCAT
>JAAXID010000229.1 GCA_012270545.1 Anaerolineae bacterium
TGATGTACAGCGCGCTGCGTTTGCCGCCGTGTATCATACAGACGGAAGAAGTCTTGATCGGGCAGATGAACCGCTCCTTCATCGCTGCCGGATACAGGGATATCGGGGCTTGGGAGCGGGTTTATGCGACTGGTCGCCGCCGGCGCACGCATTTCGATGGCGCTAGCATTATGGCGGTCTATGTCCTCAGCCGTTCCGATATCGATGATCTGGTGCCAATCTTGACCGCCTTTCAAATCGAATGGAATAAACTGCACAATTTGCTGCAGAATCCCGATCTTTCCGACCTGTTGCGGTCATTCGCCGGTGTGGGCGATTTGCCGGCCGCCGATTTCGCCGTCCTCGCCGCCGGTTTGCGCATGGCGCTTAGCGACCTGAAGCGACTCCATCTGCTGTGGCAGGAGGACTTCGTCAACAACCTGTTATACATTCGTGAGCATCGCAAGAGCATGACGCTGCGTCTCATTGCCGGCTCCTTGTCTGATTATCGCCGCGCGACTGCTTCCTGGTGGAATGATCTTTGCGAGGAATTGTCGGCGGCCGGCATTGATCCGGCTGAACGCCCGGTCTATTTTGTTTCGAGCAATACCCACTCCTTAGTCAATCTGCTGGCCGGTTTCGCCCGCCGCTTTGAAGAAAGCCTGATCGACTACATTGAGAAATTTGAAGAGAAATCCTTGCTCACTGAATACGAAGACATCAAAGAGAGTTATCACAAGAGCACCGATAACTTCCTTTATTTCGTCTTGCGGCAATACCTCTCGGAGAAGGGCAATCGGGCGCGAAGCGTTTTAGCCAAAGAAGAAACGCGCTTGGGTATTCATCGCATACCCAGTCGGCATGGTTTCGAGATGGAAACGCAAGTCATCGAACTGGGCAAGCTCGAGGCGCGCTGGTTCGATCCGCGGCTGGGACGAGCCGATGATCTGGCACCCTTGCGCCACAGCAACGCCATCATCATCAATATCGATTACCCCCTGGGCATGGCATCGTATGAATTGCTGAGCCGCATCTCTCAAGGCGCCGGCCGGCTGGATGGCGTCTATGTCATGGGCAAGGCGGCCACCTTGAACGGGCGCATCGGCGATATGATGATCCCCAATGTGATTCATGACGAACATTCGCAGAACACCTATCTGTTCAGAAACTGTTTCACCGCTCGGCACGTGCGCGCCTATATGCAGCATGGCAATGTGCTTGATAATCAAAAGGCGGTGACGGTGCTGGGCACATTTTTACAGAATCCCAATTATATGAGCGTCTTTTATAAGGAAGGCTACACCGATATTGAGATGGAGGGGGGACCCTATCTTTCAGCGGTATACGAAGCCTTTCGCCCTCAGCGGCATCCGATGAACGAGATCGTGAATCTGCATTCGGTCAAGTTCGATATCGGCTTCCTCCATTACGCATCGGACAAGCCGATGAAAACGGGTCAGAATCTGGGCGCCGGCAGCCTGAGCTACGGCGGCGTCGAACCAACCTATGCCGCCGCCATCGCCATCTTGCGCCGCGTCTTCTACAACGAAACGGAAAAACTGATCGAAACTACCTTCGAGGCTCTGCCTTCATTCTGAGTTTATTGCCCGCCTGTAGCCAATCGAACGGGGATATCCGCCGTGTTGAATGAAAATACCAGCGTCATCAGCGAATCTGTTAAGCGCATTGACGCTCGTGGCAAGGTAACCGGCGAGACGCGCTATCCCGGCGATATTGATATCGACGGTCAGCTGTGGATGCGCATTAAATTCAGCGAGCGCGCTCACGCCCGCGTCGTGAACGTTGATACCGGCAAGGCTGAGGCGCTGCCGGGTGTCAGCCGGGTCTTCACCAGCCGTGATGTGCCGGTCAACGAATACGGGCTTGTGATGAAGGATCAGCCGGTGCTCTGTGGTCCGGGCGGGGCGAAGGACGGTACCGATGTCGTGCGCTGCTATATGGACATGGTGGCGACCGTTGTGGCGGAGACGGACGCGATCGCCCTCGAGGCGCTCGAGTTGATCGAGGTGCAATATGAAGACCTGCCCGCCGTCTTCGATCCGGAAGAGGCGATGGCGGCGACGGCGCCACAGCTGCATCCCGACAGTCCCGGCAATTTGGTGGCGCGCTACCGAATTCGCAGGGGCGATATGACGGCTGGCTGGAGGGACGCTGAAGTCGTGGTGGCGGGCGAATACGAGACGACTTGGCAGGAACACGCCTACCTGCAGCCGGAAGCGGGATTGGCGTACATCGATGAAGCAGACCGGGTTGCCGTCGTGGTTGCGGGCCAATGGACGCACGAAGATCAAGAGCAGATCTACCATGCCCTGGATCTGCCCCCGGAGCGGGTGCGCGTCATCTATCCGGCCATCGGCGGCGCCTTTGGTGGACGCGAAGATATGTCGGTACAGATCATTCTGGCGCTGGCCGCTTGGAAGCTGCGGGTTCCAATCAAGATTCAATGGAATCGCGAGGAGTCGATCCTTTATCACCACAAGCGTCATCCGATCAAAGTTCGAGCCAAATGGGGCGCTACCAAGGCCGGGATGCTGACGGCGGTCACAGCCGAGGTAATCGGCGATGCCGGCGCATACAACTACACTTCAAACAAGGTGCTGGGCAACGCTCAGCTGACGGTCGCCGGTCCCTACGAGATTCCCAACATCCATGTCGATACCTACACGGTATACACCAACAACATACCCTCGGGCGCCTTTCGCGGCTTTGGCGCGCCACAGGCGCTGTTCGCGGCCGAAGGGCAAATGAATCGGCTTGCGGCTGCGCTGAACATAGACCCGCTGGAATTACGTCTGAAGAACAGCATTCGCGAAGGCAGCATCGGTTCCGTGGATACGCCTTTTCCCGCCGGCGTCACTATGCCGCAGGTATTCGAGGCTTGCGGCCGCGAATCGTGGTGGGAGCTTGTAGGCGAGCGCTGGCGGCTCAAACGAGTGGCGCAACCGGCCGATCAAAGCAAGCGTCGCGGTCGCGGCATCGCTGGGGGTTTTAAGAATGTCGGCTTCAGCTTTGGTTTTCCCGAACATTGCTGGGCCGGCATAGAATTGCAGGGGCGTGCTGCAATCGAGAGAGTGATCCTTTACCATGCCGGCGCCGATGTCGGGCAAGGGGCGCACACCGCTCTCTGTCAGATGGCGGCCGACGCCATCGGCGTGCCCTTCGATATGGTGGAGCTCATCGCCTCCGATACGGCTTCATCCGGTTCCTCCGGCAGCGCATCGGCTTCGCGCCTTTCCTTCATGTCCGGAAATGCTATTCGCGGCGCCGCCGAAATCGCATTGCGCAAGTGGGGTGACGAAGAGCGCCCGGCACTGGGCGAGTTTATGTACCATCCGCCGGCGACCACGCCCTTCGATCCGCAAACTGGCCGAGCCGAGCCGAATTTTGCCTACGGTTACGTGGCCGAAGCGGTTGAGGTGGAAGTTGATATTGAGACCGGTCAGGTGCAATTGCTGGAAGTCGTTTGCGCCAACGATGTGGGTAAGGTCATCAATCCACAGCAGCTGCAGGGACAAATCGAAGGCGCGATCGTGCAGGCACAGGGATACGCGCTTATGGAATACCTGGTCTCAGAAGCAGGCAAGATTCTCAATCCCTACCTTTCGACTTACCTGATTCCAACATCCCTCGATGTGCCCCCGCGGATCAAGTCCGTCATCTTGGAGCATCCCGATCCGATCGGTCCCTGGGGGGTTAGGGGCATGGCCGAGATGCCCTTTCTTCCGCTGGCGCCAGCCATCGC
>JAAXID010000042.1 GCA_012270545.1 Anaerolineae bacterium
CGATGCGCTTGCCTTGTACGCAACGGAGTTCATCGATCAAGTTGTCTATGCGATCGCTCCAGTCTTGCAGCACCTCTTCGAGAACATAGTACGCAATTCCTTCGCCATGAAGTATTCCAAGCGCTCTACGCCCTTCTTGTCCCATTGCAATTGTTTCCGTCCTGATTGGGGCATATTACCCTTCTCTACAGAAATGCGTTTTCAAACGCGTCAGAAGCGATTACAGTGACCTACCACGCGGCCGTGTGATTGCAAGTAGCAATTCGCGCAAGCCAGTCATTGATATTGACAGAAGGCGCGCTATCGCCCATGATTTGCTGGGGAAGAATTGGGTGGTCGAAACTTGCTAAATGATGATTGAGAATAGCCGCGTTTTTCAAAGTGATGTAAACGATTTCTTGGCTTCCCAAGAATTTGCCGAATATGAACTTGACTTAACATTCCTCGATCCGCCATTCAATCAAGCCAAGGACTACTCCTCGCATGATGACGATATGCCCGAAGGCGAATACTGGGATTGGATGCAGCGGGTCTGCGGCGCGGTGTACACCCAAACCTCTAAAGGCGGCGCAATCTATTTCATGCAGCGGGAAAAGAATAGCGAGCAGGTTCTGCGCTGCCTGCGGGAAGCTGGCTGGACGCTGCAAAACCTCATTGTATGGAAGAAGCTGACGTCCGCTGTGCCAATGAGCCGGCGCTTTGGCAAGCAGTATCAGATCATCGCTTATGCCACCAAAGGCAGCAAAGCGCGGGTCTTCAACCGTCTGCGCATTGACCCGCCCTTGCCCGCCAACTACAAACATAAGCGTTCCAACGGTATGTTCGTAACTGATATTTGGGATGACATCCGCGAATTGACAGCGGGCTATTTTGCTGGCGATGAGGCTCTGCGAAACCGGGATGGTTTGCGTTTTCACAAGCAGCAAGCGCCGATTGCTCTGCTGCTGCGAATTGTCCTGAGTTCGTCGCAGGTTGGGGACCGCGTGTTCGATCCATTCGCGGGGACGGGGACGACCCTAGTGGTGGCGCAGCAGTTGGGTCGGCGGGGGCTTGGGGTTGAAATTGACCCCGATAATGCGGATTGCATTCGCGAGCGTCTGCGCGAGATCCGCCCGTCCGACGACGTTCAGCGTTTCCGCGACGACTATCGCTATACAGAGAATTTGGGCGAGATTTGGGGCTATGATATAGAACGTGGAAAACAGAGTGTACTCAATCTACCACTTTTTCGCCCATCTATTCCGTAATCGCAATCGACTGGAGTGGGTTCCTAAGCTTGAAGACTTTCCCTTCGACATTGAATTGCTGTCATACAAGGGCAGAGGAAAATTCCCCGATTTCGCTATTCGCGTGAATCCAGGCGGCAATCCATCGGGTGGCGAGCTTATTGAAGCAAAAGATAGTAAATCGTATTCAGTGCCGTCGTTCAACTCCACAATTCCCACAGGCAACAAGTCAATCGTGTCCCTTATTCAAGGAAAAAGTAGTGTAGTTCGCGAGCAAATGGAAGCTACGGGGGATGATATCTTTGCTGTCCCTTTACGGGAGGTTTACTATTTGCTTCGGGGAAAAGATCCAAAGACGGGAAATACCAAGATCTGCTTAGTGCATGGCAGCTTCTTTGAGACGATAAAAGTCGAGCAGTTGATTCAGCAGGCATTCGGACAAGTCCTTGACGAACGGCTCGAAGCAGAAGATCACGCGATTAGCTCAGAATTGCACGACCTCATGCTTCGTATATTTTCGACGCAAGATAGCTTTAGCAAAGTGAGGCATGTTGAAAATGCGTCGGTTAAGCTTCGATTCAGGATAATGACGGAAGTAAAGAAGGAAGGGAACGTCTTCAACTCGAAGATATATCCGGCGATACGAGATAATACCCTGAACTTCGTTGTTCCCAATTATCCAGCCGCTGACATCGCGCAACGAAAGCGACATTTGCGCCAAGCGCTTTCGATATCTGAACTGGCAAAAGGTGAGGAATGCATCATCCACCACCCCTTCAACGGCGGCTTTTTCGCCTTGAGTTTCCCGCTATGACGGGAAAGCAATGAACAAACAGGACAAAGAAAGGCAACGGAATGAAAAAAGTATTCGTCGTCTACGCCACCGACAACGTGGGCACCGCCGTGCTCGAGCCCATCCAAACCGGCGATCACGTCGGCTGCAACGGCGAACGCAGCGACCTCGAAGTGATCGCGCTGGACGATATCGCCTATGGGCACAAGATCGCGCTGATGGATATCGCCGCGGGGGACACCGTCCTCAAATACGGGCTGAGCATCGGCTCGGCGAGTCATGACATCAAAGAAGGAGAACACGTGCACGCGCATAATGTCGAGAGCAATCGCGGACGCGGCGATCTCGCCGACCGCGGCGCAGTGACAGCCGAATAAGGCAAGGAGACGCAAAATGGCTGATTTCTTAGGTTTCCATCGTCCGAATGGCGATGTCGGCATCCGTAACCATCTTTTGATTTTGTCCGGCACGGTTTATGCCAATGGTGTATGCGAGCGCGTTGCCGATGCCATTCACGGCGCGCTGCCGATCACACACGCCAACGGACGCTGTCAAGTGGCGCCTGATCTGCGTGTGACACGGCGCTTTCTGGCGGGGACAGCGATGAACCCGAATGTCGGCGCCGTCGTCATCATTGACCATTTCAAGGAAGAAGGCATGACCGCGGAAGATCTGGCCGAAGACATCGCGCCCACTGGCAAGCTGATCGCCACCGTGAACATCCGTGGCGATGGCGGATTCATCAGCGCGGTCGACAAGGCGACCCGCTACGCGCAAGATTTCGCCCGCCAGATCAGCCTCTATAGGCGAGAAGCGGCGCCGATGAGCAAGA
>JAAXID010000121.1 GCA_012270545.1 Anaerolineae bacterium
CCCTTGGCGCCCAGCGGATTGAGCGTGGTCTCGGTGACCGTTTTGGCGATGGTGAAGGTCGGGAAGTTGTCGGCGCGCGGCAGGGTGTAATCCATCATCGTGCCGGTCAAAAGCTGACCCTGCTCGTCGAATACGATCTCTTCCAGCAGCGCCTGGCCGATGCCCTGCGCCAGGCCGCCGTGGATCTGCCCCTCGACTAGCAGCGGGCTGATGCGCGGACCGCAGTCGTCGACAGAATAGAACTCGCGCAGGCTAATGACACCGGTGTCCTTCTCAACCTCGACCACAGCGACGTGGGTGCCGAAGGGGTAGATGAAATCGGGCGGGCGGAAGAAATCGGTCGCTTCCAAGCCGGTGTCGATGTCATCGGGCAGGTTGTCCGAGTAGGCGCGCGCGGCGATCTCACCGAGAGCCAGGCTGCGGCTCGGTACGCCCTTGACGCGGTATTCGCCATCGGCGAATTCGATATCGCCGGGCGAAGCTTCCAGCATGTGGGCGGCGATTTGAATCGCTTTTTCGCGCACTTTTTCGGAAGCGCGGACGATGGCGGAGCCGCCGACCGCCAGGCTGCGGCTGCCAAAGGTGCCGACGCCGACCGGCTGAGAACCGGTATCGCCGTGCCGGACGACGATATCTGCGTAGTCGGCGCCGATTTCGTCGGCGACCATCTGGGCGAAGGTCGTTTGCAGGCCCTGTCCGTGTGGCGAGGTGCCGGTGTAGACGGTGACAGTGCCGCTGGGTTCGACGCGTACCTGACCGCTCTCGTAGGGACCGAAGCCGCACATTTCGACATAGGTCGCCAGACCGATGCCTAGCAGCTTGTCCGATCCATCGGCGCGGCGTTGGGCTTGCTCGGCGCGGAGGGCGGCGTAATTCGATGTTTCCAGCGCCGTCTCCAGATTCGCTTCGTAGTCGCCGGTGTCGTAGGTGGAGCCGGTTGGTGTCTTGTAAGGGAACTGCTCCGGCTGAACGTAGTTGCGGCGGCGTACATCGGCGGCGTCAATGCCGAGCTCGTCGGCGATCAGCTCGATGGCGCGCTCGATGTAATAGATCGCTTCGGGCCGACCGGCTCCGCGATAAGCGGCCACGGATACGGTATTGGTGAAGACGTTGCTCGCTTTGAAGTGCACCGACTGGATATCGTAATTGCCGGTCGCCATCAAGCCGGTTAGATGGGCGATGTCGTAGAAGGGCGGGTAGGCGCCTAATTCGCCGATGACGTGCAGACGCAAACCGAGGATTCGGCCCTCGCCGTTGAAGGCGACCGCGATATCGGCGATCTGCGAGCGGCCATGCGTGGTCGAGATGAAATGCTCGACGCGGGTGCCCGCCCATTTCAAAGGCATGTTGTGGATCTGCGCCAGCTTGGCCACCACGATCTCTTCCGGATAGAGTTGATTCTTTACGCCGAAGCCGCCGCCGACATTGGGCGCGATAACGCGCAGCGTGCTTTCGGGCAGGCGCAGCACGCCGGCCAAAGCAGTGCGGACGCCGTGCGGGATCTGTGTGCTCGACCAGAGGGTGAGGCCGCCGGTGACGGCATCGGGTGCAGCCACGACCGCGCGCACTTCCATCGGCACGCCGGCGACGCGCTGGCTCAGCATGCGCTGGCTGAGCGTGTGGGGCGCACTGGCGAATACGTCGTCAATATCGTCCGTCTTCTTCTCGCCCTCGTCGATGATGTTGCTGTCCAAGCCGTCGAAGACGGGCGGGGCGTCGCCGCTGTAGGCGCTGAGCAGATCGGCGGCGGCGGGCAGCTCTTCCCAATCGACCGCGACATCGTCGAGCGCGTCTTCGGCGATTTCGGCTGTGGTCGCGATGACAGCCGCTACGACTTCGCCAACATGCCGCACGCGATCGACCGACAAAGCCAGATGGCTGTAATGCTCCAAGGCGTGATCGCCACCGGCGACTGGCACGGGTTCGTATTGATCGCGCAGGTCAGCGCCGGTAACCACCGCCACCACGCCAGCGCGCGCTGCTGCCGCTGCGGTGTCGATGCTGAGGATTTTGGCGTGGGCATAGGGACTGCGCACGAATGCCACGTGGCCCATGCCGGGCAGCTTGATATCGCCGACGTACTTGCCGGCGCCGGTGATGAGACCAGGATCCTCTTTGCGTTTGACGCTTGCGCCTACCAGTGAGCGTAAAACCATTGGGAAAACTCCTTCGTATTCTATGAACGCAATAAGCGGATTTGGAGCGGCCGCCCGAAGGAGCGCTACTCCGCCATTTCACCTTCGATCGCGTAGCCTTTCTTCATCCAGCCTTTGGTGCCGTCTTCCAGATTGTAGAGCTGGTCGTAGCCCATGCCGGCCAGGAATAGCGCCGCCTGCGACGAGCGGACGCCGGTATTGCAGACGAGAATGACGGGCGTGTCTTCGCTGATTTCGTCGAGGCGGGCGGGGAACTCGCTCAGCGGAATGTTGATTGTGCCGGGGATGTGGACTTCGGCGTGTTCTTCGTCTTCGCGCACATCAATGAATTGGTAGTCGCCCCCCGCGCCACTGGCGAATTGCTCCCGATAATCTTCGCTGCTTATGTCGGTGTACATGCGATATCTCCGACAGGTCTGGATGATTGAGAGCATTATAGCGAATGTGGGGTTAAGAACAAAAGTGAAGGACTGCGCTTAATATGCGATTGCTGGAAGGTCTTCTTTAAGGTAGGCGGGTGATGATTTGCTCAAGCAGAGGTATCATGGAGGCGAGGGCAAGTCCCGCAGCAGCGATGATGACAGCCGTGAGCGATATAGCGATGCCAACAAGCCACTTGATCATCGTCGTTTCCAATTCTTTCAGGTCGGCTTTGGTCGCCAAGTGCGGGTATGCGCCTTCCAGCCGGGAAACGCGCCGGTCAAGCTGGTGAAAATCTTGCGGGATTGTCTCGGTTGCCATGTCGTTCTCCGTCGTTGCTGACAGCGTAGCACATGGATGCGCCAAAGTCAAAGGCCGGCTAATGCAAATGTGACTCGCGATACCAGTTCACAGTGCGGCGCAGTCCTTCGGCGAAGCTGACGATTGGCTCGAAGCCGAGCAGATCGCGCGCTTTGGCGATGTCGGCTCTGGAGTGCTTGATATCGCCCGGGCGTTCGTCGGTGTAGATCGGCGCCAGGTCGGTTTCCAGGATCGCGTTCAACTGCGCTGCCAGCTCCTTGATGACGATTCGTCCGCCGCTTGCCAGGTTGATCGTCTCGCCGACGGCTCGCGGCGCTGCGCAGGCAAGCAGGTTTCCCCGCACGATGTTGTCAACATAAGTGAAGTCGCGGGTTTGCGTCCCGTCGCCGTAGATCGTTGGAGATTCGCCACGCATCATCGCCGTGATGAATTTGGGGATGGCGGCGGCGTAGGTCGATGTCGGATCCTGCCGCGGACCAAAGACGTTGAAATAACGCAGCGAGACCGTCTCCAAGCTGTAGCTGTGGCTGAAGGCGGCGGCGTAGTATTCGCCGGCCAGCTTGGCGACGCCGTAGGGCGATATTGGCGCCGGATTCATCGATTCTACTTTGGCGGCGCCCGCTTGATCGCCATAGGCTGAGCTTGAGGCGGCGTAAACGACGCGCTTGACGCCGGCGTCGCGGGCGGTGATTAGCACATTCAGCGTGCCAGTGACGCAATGGTGATGGGTTTCGAGCGGGTCGGCGATGCTGCGGGGAACGGAGGGCAGCGCCGCTTGATGCAGCACGTAGTCGGCCTCTTGAAAGACGGCGCACAACGTCTCGCGCTCGGTGATGCTGCCGATGGTGACAGACAGGTCGCCATCGAGTGACGCCAGGAAGTCCAGATGCGCTTGTTTGCCGGTGAGGAGATTGTCGATGACGCGTACGCGCTGACCATCGCGCAGCAATCGTTCGGCGATGTGCGAACCGATGAAGCCGGCGGCGCCGGTCACGACGAAGGTTTGTGGCATGGGTTTCCTCGTTTGCAGTTGGCTGCGGATTTTAGCCGCACAGTTAAATTGCGGGTAGATTGGGTTATAATAATTGCGCAGCGGGCGCGATGCTCGGCATGTGGAGGGTAATGCAATGGCAGAGAAGCGCGGCGATAAAGAGATAAAGCGCCGGAAGCCGAACATCCGCGAGCATATCAAAGGTGTCAAGTTTCACAAGCTGGCGAAAGGCATCACGACGCATCCGCTCGTCCGCAGCGGGCGCCCTTGCATTGAAGGCACGGGCATTATGGTGGCGAATATCGCCAGTTTGCAAAATCATCATAATATGGATGCGCAGCAAATCGCCGACCACTTGTGGCTTGAGCTGGATATGGTGCAGAACGCGTTGAACTATTACGCTGATCACAAGCAGTACATTGATGTTTGCAACAAGCTTTCCAGCATAAATGGCAAGCAGATGGTGGAATCCCCTTATGGCGACAAGTCGCGTGAGCTTCTATCTCGACGAGAGTCTTTCACCTGAGATTGTCACACAGTTGAGCATGCAAGGCATCGACATCATTCGTGGACCGTTAGGGGTTGATGATCCGGTCCACTTGGAACGCGCCACCGACATGGGACGAGTCGTCTGTACGGCAGACGACGACTTCCTCAAGCTGGCGGCACAGGGCATAGAACATGCGGGCATCATCTGGGGCGAGCAGGACAAGCACTCAATTGGCGATTGGGTTAAGTACTTGCGCTTTGTCCATGCGGTTCATTCAGCAGAAGAAATTATGAACACCATCAACTACGTATTCCATGTTGACTGAATCGACGAATGCATGGCGGGCAGCAGGCGGATATTTGAGATGGAAAACGCGTCACCGCACAAGAATAAAGCGACAGAACTCGAGCTGATTCTCGATCGCTGGGAGCAGCGCTACGAATGGCGGCTGCTTTCGCGGACGGTGCCGCGCTCGCTGATCGCCGCTTTGCTGATTAGCCTGGTCATCGGCGCGGTCGGATACTTTCGC